>JAYTMT010000001.1:0-1908 GCA_043728315.1 Polaromonas sp.
GACAAGCGCTCGTATGTGCGTGCGGCCAGCGTACAGGCCTGCCTGCGGGCAGGGGGCAAACATAACGACCTGGAAAACGTGGGCTACACCGCACGCCACCACACATTCTTTGAGATGCTGGGCAACTGGAGCTTTGGCGACTACTTTAAGCGTGATTCACTCAAATGGGGCTGGGAGCTGTTGACCCAAGTTTACAAGCTGCCGCCCGAGAAGCTGACTGCCACGATTTACATTGACGACGACGAAGCTTATGACATTTGGACCAAAGAAATCGGCCTGCCGCCAGAGCGCGTGATCCGCATTGGCGACAATAAAGGTAAAAAATACGCGTCAGACAACTTTTGGATGATGGCCGACACCGGCCCTTGCGGCCCCTGCAGCGAGATTTTTTATGACCACGGCCCACACATCCCCGGCGGCCCACCGGGCAGCCCCGAAGAAGATGGTGACCGATTTATTGAAATTTGGAACCACGTGTTCATGCAGTTCGATATGCAGCCTGATGGCTCGCTGGTCAAGCTGCCTGCGCCGTGCGTAGACACTGGCATGGGGCTAGAGCGCTTGGCCGCCATTCTTCAGCACGTGCACAGCAACTATGAAATTGATATTTTTGACCAGCTGATTAAAGCCGCTGGCCGCGAAACTGGCGTAACTGACCTGAACAACAAAAGCTTGCGCGTGATTGCCGACCATATTCGCGCCACCGCATTCTTGGTGAGCGACGGCGTGAACCCGTCCAACGAAGGCAGGGGCTACGTGCAGCGCCGCATTATTCGCCGCGCTATTCGCCATGGCTACAAGCTGGGCAAAAAGACCCCGTTTTTCCACAAACTCGTGCCCGATTTGGTGCGCATGATGGGCGATGCCTACCCGCGTTTAAAGAACGATGCAGCGCGGGTGATGGATGTTCTGCGGGTGGAGGAAGAGCGGTTTTACGAGACGCTGGCCAAGGGTATGGAAATTTTGGATGCGGCAATTCACGGAAATGATCCTGAAACAGATGAACAGAGACTGATCGCCTTCAGTACTTTTAATCAACAATTAAGTGCAATCGGCGACACGCTAAATACTGTTAACACTAGTCGCGAAAATATTCAAATTTCCGGGGAGATCGCATTCAAATTGCACGATACCTACGGATTCCCGCTTGATCTAACCAATGACGTGTGTCGAGAGCAAAACGTGAGCGTGGACGAGGCAGGCTTTAACGTGGCCATGGAAAAGCAAAAAACTCAGGCTCGCGCAGCAGGCAAGTTCAAGATGGACAAAGCGCTGGACTACGCTGGCCAGGCCAACACCTTTACCGGATACACCACGCTAGAGGGCGCTGCCAAAGTGGTAGCTTTGTATGCCGACGGTGCACCCGTGCAGCAGCTTACCAAGGGCCAGCAAGGCGTGGTGGTGCTAGATGTGACCCCGTTTTATGCCGAAAGCGGCGGCCAAGTAGGTGACGAGGGCCTGCTATTTGGCACGGGCGACGCTATTTTTGCCGCACTAGACACGCAAAAGATCAAGACAGATGTGTTTGGCCACCATGGCCAGATGCACAGTGGCACCATCAAGGTGGGCGATGCAGTAAAAGCCAAGGTCAACGCCGAGGCGCGCAACCGCACCGTGCGCAACCACAGCGCTACCCATTTGATGCACAAGGCCCTGAGCGAAGTGTTGGGCAGCCATGTGCAGCAAAAAGGCAGCTTGGTCACCGCAGACCGCACACGCTTTGACTTCACGCACAACGCACCTGTGACCGACGCGCAGATCAAAACCATTGAAACCCAAGTCAACGCTGAGATTTTGGCCAACGCCGCTACCAGCGCGCAGGTGATGCCGATTGAAGACGCCAAAAAAACCGGCGCGATGATGCTGTTTGGCGAAAAGTATGGCGACGAGGTGCGCGTTCTGTCTATT
>JAYTMT010000002.1:0-82488 GCA_043728315.1 Polaromonas sp.
GATTGGTGGAAATGTCCATGAGATTGAAGATACAAGAGTGTTCATCTGTTTGAGGGCGAAGCCCGAGTTATGAACACTCCCCCCATTTGTTCAAAAAAACCAGCTTCCCGCGAAGCGGGCCAGCGACCGTTTGCGCGTTGGCACAGCGCTCGCTTAGCCGCAGCAGTGACCAAGCAAGACAGAAACAGGCATTAGCAAAGCTCCCTGTAGCCGCAGCAGTGACCAATCAAGACGGAAGCTGGCATCGGCACAACCCTAGCTTGGCCGCAGAAGTGACCAAGCAAGACGGAAGCTGGCATTGGCACAACCCAGCTTGGCCGCAAAAGTGACCATCTCACACAGGGTACAAACCCCGCCCCTGCGCATGCAAGCGTGCCAGCCCCATCAGCGCATCGGTAAACGGCGTAGCCACGCCTGTGAGCATGCCCAGCTCGCGCACTGCGCCTACCAGCGCGTCCAGCTCCACCGCTTTGCCTGCCTGCACGTCTTGCAACATTGAGGTTTTAAACGCGCCCAACTTGGCCGTCACCGCATGGCGGTCTTCGGGGGAATCGGCAATCGGGATGCCAATGCACGCGCCGATGGCTTTGGCCTCCAGCATCACGGCACTGACAAATCCGCGCACCAAATCATCGCCCAATATCTTGTCGGTGGTGGCTCCCGTGATGGCACTGATGGGGTTGACGGTCATGTTGCCCCACAGCTTGTACCAAATGTCGCGCTGAATCTGCAGCGAGCAGGCGGCTTCAAAGCCTGCGCTTTGCAGGCGCTCTTGCAGGGCGGCTAGGCGCGCGCTGGCGCCCCCTGAGGGCTCGCCAATGATCAGTTTGTTGCCAAAATGCAGCTGGGCTGTGCCCGGCGCAGGGCTGGTGCAGCTGGCATGCACCACGCAACCGAGCACGCTGGCAGTGCTGATATGGCCTGCAATGGACCCATCTGCATCCACAGCTTGCAAGCGCTTGCCACTGGCCGCGCCGCCAAAACCCTGCAAAAACCACCACGGCACGCCGTTCATGGCCGACAGCACCACGGTGTGGGGCCCAAGCAAGGGGGCGATTTGCTTGGCCACCTCGCGCATGGCGGGACCCTTCACGCTGATGACCACGAGGTCTTGCACGCCCAGCTGGGCGGCATCGGCCACTGCAGTGCAGGCGCATTGCACCGTGCCACTGGTGGTGACCAGTTGCATGCCGCTGAGCTGCAAAGCCGCCAGCGTAGCGCCGCGCGCCAGCACACCAATGGGGGGTGCGCCAGCGGCTTGGCTAGCGCCTAGTTGCGCGCCCAGCCACAGGCCAATTGCCCCAGCGCCCACAATCGTTATTTTTTGCATAAATTTAATCTTTTTAAGCGCAATGTCAGCGCCATATGGTCATAGTACGCTATAGATAATATAGTAAATGGCGTGCTACTAAAAAACCAACAGTGGTGTAATCAGCTGGCATAACCGGGGTGCGATTTGTCTACCAAGCGTTGCATGGCATCAAATACATCACGCCCTGCGCCAAAGCGTGCATCAAATTGCAGCGTGTCTTGCGAGGCGCGCGCTGACACTTCGGGCGGCACGGCAATGGCTGAACCCAGTGGTGCTTGCATGCACTGAATATCGCAGGCGCGTTGCAGCGTCCACAGGCGCACAAAGGCCGTGGGCAAAGTGCCCGCCCACGCCAGCAGGCCGTGGTTGCGCAAAATCACCAGCGGCTTGTCGCCTATGGCGGCAAGTAGGCGCGGCGCTTCCTCGGCATGCACGGTGATGCCTTCAAAGTCATGGTAGGCCACGGCATTGTGCAACTGGGCGGAGTAAAAATTGTTTTGCGCCAAGCCGCTGGCTGTGCAGGCCACAGCGCTGCCCGTGGTAGTGTGGGTGTGCATCACACAGTGCGCGCCGGGCAATGCGTTGTGCAGGGCGGCGTGCACGGTGAATCCTGCTGGGTTCACGGGGTAATCGGAGTGCCCAATCACCTTGCCAGTCGTGTCGATGCGCACCAAATTGGAGGCGGTGACTTCGCTGTAATGCAGACCAAATGGGTTGATTAAAAACTGCTTTTCCTCACCGCAAACCGTGCTGGGCAAGCGCACCGTGATGTGGTTGTAGATCATCTCGGCCCAGCCGAGCATGGCAAAAATGCGGTAGCAAGCGGCCAGCTCCACGCGGGCCGTCCATTCGTCGGTATGAAAATCGGCTTGTGCCATGGTTTATGCCTTTTTAAACAAGGGGTGCAGGGTGCTGATTTTGTCGTCGTAGGCTTCCTGGCCTTCGTCTACCTGCACGGTGATGCCGATGTGTTCGGTTTTGAGCATGTCGGCAAAATGGGCATTAGCGCAAGCAGAAAGTGCTTGCCCTGCTGCTTTTTTAGTAGCATCTGTGCGCCCCTTGCCCATGCGCAAATTCATATACACAAAGGCATAGTCGCCCGAGCCACCCGCTGCCCGCCCCGCTGCGCCGCCATCAGCCACCGCATAGTGCGCAGCCGGATAGGCCAGCACGCGCGTGCCACCGGTGGGGTACACCTGCGCGCCCGCTTCGTCGCGCACGGTCAGCATCGCATCGGCCATGCTGCGGCACAGCGCGGTCATATTGGTTTTGGCATCTAAATTGGGGGTGTAGAGAATGACGAGGTGGGGCATATATTTAGTCGATTGCCGGGTTGATATATCTTGATACCCCTTCAATTACTTTGCGTAAGCTTGGGGATTTGGGATTGACAAGATCCAAATGAGGAGCAATTTTTTCAGCCCATTGGGCCTTTAATGCGCCTGAATTTGATATAGATTTGACTTCATGCCCAAGTGCTTCAGCTAGGTGCTCCCACGCGCCAATTACCGCATCAGGGGCAAGCTTTTTAATTTTTGTAAGCTTAGCAGTGGAATACGCTTGCTTGATCGCATCTGTATCGGCCACAAACCAACTCTCAGTTTCTTCAACTGCAATTCTGAATAAAACATTTGGTTTATTCGGCAAAACCGCATACATCTCATTAAGTCTTTGTAATAACTCTGTGCAAGGTGTTCTGTCTGCATCCACGACAACCAGTACCAGCGCATTCTTAGCTAAACTTTTTGCATACGCGCGTAGCTTTGTAGGTAATTGATGCAACAGACTTCGATTTTTAGGCTCAGGCATGCTCAATGGGTTGAGAGGCAGTTCTCCGCGACCCTGATGCGGATGAATACGAAAATGTTCATTTTCAACAAGCTTAAAGCGCCTGCACAAAATTTCTCTAATGGTCGGTTTATCAGAGCTGCCTTCAGTCAGTACCTCTATCCAAATCATGATGGATTACCAATTCCGAAATGGTTGCTGTACCAAAGACTACCCATTGGCAAACCCTCTGCATACATTTCTTTTATTCCGGGAATGGTCGCGGCCTGAATCAGTTGCGAATGCCCGTCTGCATTTTTCTCCAAAATCCATACTTGTTCTGGTGCGAGCGCATCAACCAAGTGCGGTGAATGCGTTGTCAGCAAAACCTGAGGACCTGCATGCTGTTCTGCAAAAAGTTGCAGTTCTTTGGCTAGTACATCGAGTAGCTGATGGTGCAGACCGTTTTCAGGCTCTTCGATACCTACAAGCGGTGCGGGATTGGGATCTTCAAGCAACAGGAGATAGGCCAGTAACTTTAATGTGCCGTCGGACATTGCCTGCTGATAAAAAGGTTTTTTAAATCCCTGTGCATGAAACTCCAGTAGTAAGCGGTTATCAACGGTTTCAGCAGTTGTAATCTTGGTCAGTCCAGGGATTCGCTTACTGATTCTGCCCAACATTCGCGTTAATCCGCTTTTGTTGTTGCGCTCAATAAACTGCATGTAGTTTGCGAGATTTTCTGCAGTTCGATTTAAATGTGGTTGAGCGCCAGTAGTAGGCATTACTCTGGCCAAGTCTGCTACAAAATATGACAAATACCATCCACCTAAGAAATCTCGAAATCGACTAATCTCGGCGTGCTCCTTAAATGCCCCAAGTGTTGATATTGCTAACTCACTAGGGTCAACCATAGTGATTGATTTACGGTTTTCGGGACGTTCGTCCCCGCCTATCCACGCATAGCCCTTGCCAACCCTTAGCTTGAGGAAGGTTAGCGGTGCCCCATACTCGCCTTTTCGGCTTAGTGGCTTGTGAACCAACTCCTCTCTAGCTACGAAAACCCCCCCTACTTGGCTGGCATCGATATGCAGCAAGTAATTGATTGGAGTTTGATCTTCCTGGCGATATCGAATTTCAAACTCTATTGGCGTATGCGTCCCAGAAGTTCGCATGGAGTGAAAGCCACGACGGCCGGGTTTGTCGCAAGCGCTTTCAACCCCGTCACGCAAACAATCTCCTAGAAATCCGAGTGCGTCCAGCAATGTAGACTTGCCAGAGCCATTTCCGCCAACTATGGCAATTAAACGAGGTAATTCAGCCTGTTTCTTTGAGCTTGATAACACTCGACCCAAAGTCACATCACGAAGAGATCGAAAATTTTTAATTCTGATACCTTCAAGTATTGCCATATGTGCCTCAAATTTATAAAGTATTAATATGGTAACTTTACCACTGGAAAAATCGCATTGATTTGCCCAGTGCCACTGCTGCCAAAATAGGGCGTGATGACCTCCACCTTTTCTGTGTAAGTGTGGCCGCCCAACAATCCATAGAGCATGGCCGTGTCGTGCATATCGCCTTCGCCCCAGCATTTTTCGTTGTACATCGGCAGCATGTCAATCACCGTGGCGTGTTCGCCGCGCTCCCATAATTCCACTACGCGGTGGTCCACCTGCTCTAAAAAAGCGTTGTAGGTTTTGAAGGCGAATTCAGGCGCGCGCCCATTGTCGGCAAAATGGTGGCTCAAGCTCCCGCTGGCAAACACCGCCACCGTGCCCTCGTATTGCTCCTCAATGGCGCGGCGCACTGCTAGGCCAAATTGCCCGCTCTCGCCGTGGTCGTGCCAGTCGCACCATGCGCTGATGCAAACCACCTTGTAGTGCTTGTCGGCATTCATGTAGCGCATGGGCACCAAAGTGCCGTATTCCAGCTCCAGCGTGGTGTCTGAGTGTGCGCGGCTTTTTATGCCCATGCTGTTGGCCATGTCGCCAATCAGGTGACCCAGTGCTGGGTTGCCGGGGTAGTCGTAGGGCATGTTTTTAATAAAATGCGGCAGCTCGTTGCTGGTGTACACGCCCTTAAACGCGGGCCCGCAGTTGATGTGGTATTCGCTGTTCACCTGCCAATGCACATCAAACACCACAATCGTGTCCACCCCCAGTGCGCGGCAGCGCCTGTCAATCTCCTTGTGTCCCGCAATTGCCGCATCGCGTTTGCCAAAATTTGGCCCTGGGAATTCACACAAATACATGCTGGGCACGTGTGTGATTTTGGCGGCGAGGGCGAGGGTTCCCATGGTTAAACTTGTATAAGTAGTTAGTTATTTGCTCAGCAAAGCGAAACCCCAAGTGAGCCAAAGCGCCAGTATGGCCAATGCGCTAGCGAAAAACAACTTAAAACGTGTCATCACGGTGTTAGAGCCACAATGCACATAACTGTGCGCATAGCGCAGCACCACAAAACCCCAAGCGGCGGCTACAGCCACAAGCGATACCGATTGCGTGGCGTATAGGCCGATGCAAGCGACGTAAAACAAGACCGGTGTTTCAAACAGATTTTGCAGATTGTCTGAGCTGCGCGTGTCTTGCATGGCGGCTGCAAAATCTTTGCGTGTGGATGCCTTTTGCGGATGCAGCCGCATGGCGCGAAATTGCCGTGCGCGCTCTTGGTAGGTGCGCACGCCGACTATGCAAACAAGTAGCAACATGGCGAAAACGGGTGTGAATATATGCAATGAGTTCATGCGATGCCCCAGTGTGGAATGTGGTGAGAGCCATAGGATACGGCAATATTCTTGGGTTCTAAAAATACTTCGTAGCTCCAAGTGCCGCCCTCGCGCCCTGTGCCGCTGGCCTTGGTGCCGCCAAAGGGTTGGCGCAAATCGCGCACGTTTTGGCTGTTGACAAAGCACATGCCCGCTTCAATCTGCGCGGCTACGCGGTGGGCACGGCCAAGGTTTTCGGTCCACACATAGCTGGACAGGCCGTATTGCGTGTCGTTGGCAATGCGGATTGCATCTGCTTCGTCTTTGAAAGGAATTAAGCAGGCCACGGGGCCAAAAATTTCGTCTTGGGCGATGCGCATGCGATTGTCTACATCGGCAAACACCGTGGGCCAGACGTAGTTGCCTAGCTTGACGCGCTCGGGCAATGCGCTTGCGTAGGGCGGGCGACCTGACCCGCCGCACAGCAGGGTTGCGCCCTCTTTGCAGCCTAGGTCGATATAGCTGCGCACCTTGGCCAGATGCGCTTGCGAAACCATTGGGCCCACTATGGTTGCCTCGTCCAAAGGGTCGCCCACGCTGATGCGCTTGGCGCGCTCGGCAAACGTGGCTGCAAATGCTTTGTAAATGCTTTGCTGCACCAAGATGCGGCTACCGGCCGTGCAGCGTTCACCATTGTTGCTAAAAATCATGAAGATCGCCGCGTCCATGGCGCGTTCTAGCTGCGCGTCTTCGAAGACTACGAATGGTGATTTGCCACCCAGCTCCATGCTAAATTTTTTCAGGCCAGCGCTTTGCACAATGCGATTGCCCGTGGCGGTACTGCCCGTGAACGAAATCGCCCGCACATCGGGATGGCGGCACAGCGGCTCGCCCGCGTCTTTGCCAGTGCCGTGTACGATGTTGAGCACGCCCAGCGGCACGCCAGCTTCTAGCGCCAGCTCGCCCAAGCGCGAGGCCGTCATAGGGGACAACTCGCTCATTTTGAGCACAGCCGTGTTGCCAAAAGCCAAACACGGCGCGGTTTTCCAAGTGGCCGTCATGAATGGCACATTCCACGGGCTCACCAGCGCGCACACGCCCACGGGGTGAAAGAGGGTGTAGTTCAAATGCGTTTCGGTGGGGTAGGTGTGGCCGTCCACGCGGGTGCACATTTCGGCAAAATAATAAAAATTGTCTGCCGCGCGGGGAATGAGCTGTTTGCCCGTTTGCGCTATCACTTGGCCGCAGTCATTGGTCTCCATCTGTGCGATTTCAGGCACGTGTGCAGCGATTAAATCGCCTAGCTTGCGCATGATCTTGGCGCGGTTCGCTGGCGCGGTGGCCGCCCACGCGGGGAAGGCGGCTTTGGCAGCAGCCACGGCGGCGTTTACCTCGGCCTCGCCGCCTGCAGCCACATGAGCCAGCACTTCTTGGGTGGCGGGGTTGATGGTGTCAAAGGTGGTGGGGCTGGCCACATGTTGGCCGTTGATGAGGTGTTTGATGTGCATAGGATTATTTTTTGAAAAATTAATACAACGGATTTTATTTACGATGAATTCATCGTATGTTGCTCTCTAGCGAGCCAATACCAGTACTAATTGGGGTCTACTAATTGGGGTCAGACCCCAATTGGGGAAAACAAAGAAAACGGAGAAAAACCATGATGAACGGCATGCGGCTCTGACCCCAATTGCGCTGCGTCCGAAGCGCAAATGGTGTTGACCAAAGCGCCAAGCGAGTCGATGGAGGTGACCACCACATCGCCCACTTTGCAGTCCACCACCCCATCGGGCGTGCCAGTCAAAATCACGTCGCCAGCATTTAAGGTCATGAAGCTGCTGAAATACGCAATCAATGTGGGCACGCTGAAAATCATGTCCCGCGTATTGCCGCTTTGCGTGACCACGCCATTCACCGTGGTTTGCAGCGCCAGCGCCATCGGGTTGGCAATGTCACCCGCATCCACCAGCCAAGGGCCGATGGGCGTGCAGGTAGGGCGGTTTTTGACGCGCAGGTTGGGGCGGTACCAGTTTTCTAGGTAGTCACGAATCGCGTAGTCGTTGGCTACCGTGTAGCCCGCTATATAGTCATACGCATCCTCCTCGCGCACGTTTTTAGCCGCGCGGCCTATCACCACGGCCAGCTCACATTCGTAGTGCATAAACTGCACGCCAGCTGGGCGAACGGTGTGGCAGCGGTGGCCGATCAGGGCGCTGTCAGATTTTAGGAAGGCCAGCGGTTCGTCGGGCGCTTTAAAAGCCAGTTCTTTGGCGTGGTCCGCATAATTGAGCCCCAGCGCAATCACGCTGCGTGCACGTGCTGTGGGGGCAAGCGGTGGCAACCACTGCACGCTATCAAACGCGACACGCTGGCCGCTTGCTAGCAGCAGCGCGCCGTCTTGCTCTGTGGCAGCATAGGTTTGGCCTTGGTAGACCACGCGGGCGTGCTTCATGCGGTGCTCCCCGTGCTGCTTGTTTGTCCAGCAGCGTGGCTAAGCGTTGATCTGGCAACTTGGTTAGCCGCCACCAGCGTATGGCGCAGCGTTTCAAAGCCCGGCGCACTGATCTCCACCACATCGCCCGCGTGCGCCAGTGGCGCGTCAAACGGGCAGCCGGGCATCAGCACATCGCCCGCGCGTAAATCAGCAAACTCCGATACATCGGCAATCAGCTGCTCCGCGCTGCGCAGCATCTGCGCGTAGCCAATGCTTTGCACCAGCACGCCATTGATGCGCACTTGCAGCTTCAAATCAGCCAATGCATCCAATGGTGCTGTGTGCGGCGCGGCCACGGCTAAAAATCCATCCACACATTTGGTCTTCACAGGGGGGCGGTAAAAGCTAGCGTGGGGTATGGTGATGTCATTCATCAGCCCTAATGCTACTGAATGTGGAGCACTATATGACGACTTGACGCTGATATTATGCAAAAAAACCATAAAAATACTGGCCCTGACCAGCACGGCCTCTGTGTCACACGGAATCACAATGGTTGCGCCATTGGCGCTAAAAGTATTGGCCGTTTTGATAAACAGCACCGCCGCTTTAGGCGGCGCGCCATAGGGTTTGCCATGCATCTGCGAGGCCAGCGCCGTATGTTCACAGGGGAAATTCATCAGCGAGCCGTAGACGGTGCCGCTGGGGAGCCAAGGTGAATCAGAGTTTGAATGTTCGGACATGAGTCGATTGTAGGTACACAAACTTCTATTGAAGACGCGCGAGCAGCAGCATAAAAAGCATACTTATGTAATATAGTGCTGTTTTGCAACCATCAAGTTTAGGATTAGTCATGCCTTATCTTTCTATCAAAAATACGCTTAACCGAACATTAGTTTCAAGCGCTAAATTAAGTGTAGTAGCTGTCAGTCTCATGGCCTTAAGTTTGGCTGCACAAGCGCCAATAGATGTGCGCGTTGCCTTGGTTATTGGCAATGCCGCTTATCCAGGAACTATGGCGTTAAAAAACCCTGCTAATGATGCTGTAGCGATGTCTGCTGCACTCAAAGCCCTTGGATTCACGGTGATAGAAGCCAAAGATGCCAGTCGTGCGCAAATGGAAGATGCAATTCAAAAAATGTTTGGCAGCCTCAAAGGGCGTCAGGGTATTGGCATGTTGTATTACGCAGGGCACGGCTTGCAAGTTGATTGGAAAAACTATATGGTGCCCATAGACGCAAAAATGCAAACTGCTAAAGATGTCCCAGCGCAGACAGTAGATGTGGGCGATGTGGTGGATGCACTGAAAGCGGCGGGAAGCCGCATGAACATCATCGTGCTTGACGCATGCCGCGACAATCCGTTTGCGGAAAAAGGGGCTAAGGGCTTAGCGCCAGTGGACGCGCCCCCTGGCACGTTCATGGCTTATGCAACAGCGCCGGGCAATGTGGCCGAGGATGGCAGTGGAGAAAACGGGCTCTACACCAAGCACTTGCTTGCTGAGCTGCAAAAGCCTGTAAGCATTGAAAATGTATTCAAGCGTGTGCGCTTTGCGGTGCGCAAAGACAGCGCAGGGCGACAAATACCGTGGGAAAGCACCAGCTTAGAAGATGACTTTTCCTTTGCTGCGAATAAGTCTGTGGCAAAGGTATCTATGGGTGCGCAGCGTGATGCAGACTTTGCTGAGCAAAAGGCAGAGTGGGATCGGATCAAAGACTCCAAAAACGCAGCTGATTTTTATACATTTTTAATCAAATTTCCTAGCGGCCTACTGGCAGAAATTGCCCAATTGAAACTTGAAAAAGTGGCAATTACGGCTGTAGAAGTGCAGCCACCAAAAGGTGAAGTTGCTCAACCGCGCTTAGTAGATAAGCTCAAAGTGGGGGACGAATGGACCACTGAAGAGTCGGATGTTATGGGGTCAGGTTTTTTTGGTTCTAGCAGTTCGAGCACACACATTTACAAAGTTACTGAGCAAAAGGGCGACATACTATCTGTCAAGCGCGGAGGATTGGCTACATTTTTCTACACCCCCAGTGGCGCATATGCTGGGCTTGACCAGCCATTGGTTCCTACGGTCACCTACGATCCGCCGATTCCTATGATGCCATCTGGGGCATTTCAAGTTGGCTACAAAGCCTCTTCACGCTCAAGCAGTGTACGCAGTGGCTCAGTAGTCGGAGGATTTGATGCCAATATTCATGTGCTGGCGCGTGAAAAAATAACGACCAAAATGGGAACATTTGATGCTTATAAAATTGAAATTCGAGCCAACGCAGCGGGCGCTTTAGGCGGCGCGATCGAGACAGTTTTCACCAAATGGTTTGAACCAAATTCTGCCATTCCCTTGCGTGAGGTAGTTGAAATAGCTGCAACACGGCGGCGCATCGTTAAAGACACAGTATCAATTAAGCGCGCAAGTTAAAAGAGATTTGAGCCAATAAAGCTGTACATAAATGCAGTATCATTACTGCATGGCCAAAGACAAAACCCTTTTTACCTGCTCCGAATGCGGCGGCACATCGCACCGCTGGCTGGGCAAGTGCCCCAGCTGCAATGCATGGAACACCATGGTTGAATCCACGGCAGCCAGCAGCGAGCCTGCTAAAAACCGCTTTGCTTCGCTCACCGCTGCCGCGCCCGTGCTGGCGCTGTGCGACATTGAGGCCACTGATTTTGACCGCACGCCCACGGGGCAAGACGAGCTAGACCGCGTGCTAGGCGGCGGCATTGTGGAAGGCGGCGTGGTGCTGATTGGCGGGGATCCGGGCATTGGCAAATCCACGCTGCTTTTGCAAGCGCTGGATTCGCTGCAACGCGGCGGGCAAAACACGCTGTATGTGACGGGCGAGGAAAGCGGCGCGCAGGTGGCGCTGCGCTCGCGGCGGCTGGGCATTGTGGCCAGCCAAGTCAAGGTGATGGCTGAAACGCAACTTGAGAAGATTTTGGCCACGCTGGCCGAGCATTCGCCCGATATTGCGGTGATTGACTCCATCCAAACCGTGTATTCCGACCAGCTGACCAGCGCGCCGGGCTCGGTGGCGCAGGTGCGCGAGTGCGCGGCCCACCTCACGCGCTTTGCCAAAAGCTCGGGCACAGCCATTGTGTTGGTTGGCCACGTGACCAAAGAAGGCACGCTGGCCGGCCCGCGTGTGCTGGAGCACATGGTGGACACGGTGCTGTATTTTGAAGGCGACACGCATTCGAGCTTTCGCCTGGTGCGCGCCATTAAAAACCGCTTTGGCGCTGTGAATGAAATTGGCGTGTTCGCCATGACAGAAAAGGGTCTGAAGGGCGTGAGCAATCCCAGCGCCATATTCCTGAGTCAACACTCTGAGCCGGTGCCCGGTAGCTGCGTGATGGTCACATTAGAGGGCACGCGGCCGATGCTGGTGGAAATTCAGGCGCTGGTAGACAGCGGCGGGCCCTCGCCACGGCGACTCTCCGTGGGGCTGGACAAAGACCGCTTGGCCATGCTGCTGGCCGTGCTGCACCGCCACGCGGGCGTGGCCTGCATGGACCAAGACGTGTTTGTCAACGCCGTGGGTGGCGTGCGCATCACCGAGCCCGCTGCTGACTTGGCCGTGATGCTTGCCATTAGCAGCAGCCTGCGTGGCAAGCCCCTGCCCAAAGGCTTTTTAGCTTTTGGCGAGGTGGGCTTGGCTGGCGAGGTGCGCCCCGCGCCGCGCGGCCAAGAGCGGCTTAAAGAAGCTGCAAAGCTAGGCTTTAGCGTGGCCATAGTCCCCAAAGCCAATGCACCCAAAAAGTCCCAAGCCAAAGAGTTTGAAGGCCTGACCATCCACGCCGTGGAGCGGGTAGACGAGGCGATGAATTTGCTACGCACGCTGCAATGATTTCTAAAATAATAGCAAATTATGACCATATGACGCTGACATTGACCTAATTCTCTATAAAACTCTGAATTCCAACCACTTCAATCCCGTCCCGCAGGTAGTTTTCATTGCCTCCATACACCACCATTTTGCGCTCTACCCGCTCGCCCAGTAGCTTGCCCACTTGGTGGATGCTTTTGGCAAAATCCGAATGGTAGGTTTGCCCAGACTTGATCTCCACTAAACCTAAGCGACCGGGTGCTAGGCCGTTTTCCACCACCAAATCTACCTCTACGTCATTGCTGTCGCGCCAGTAGTGCAGGCGCGCCCGTTCACCTTTGTTTTCAAAATGCTTGGAAAATTCGGAGACCACCAAATTTTCAAACAAATGTCCACGCAAGGGGTGGGTCGCTATTTGCGATGCATCGTTGATGCCCATTAGCCATGCCGCCAATCCAGTATCGTAAAAATACAGCTTGGGCGATTTGACCAAGCGCTTGCCCAGATTTTCAAACCAAGGCGGCAGCAGGAACACAACAAAACCCATTTCTAGCAAACCGATCCAAGAGGCGATGGTGGGCTGGGAAACGCCCACATCGTTGGCCAAACTCTGGTAATTGAGGATTTGCCCCACTCGCCCAGCACACAGCCGCACCATGCGGCGAAACTCTGCGATATTGCGCAAGGCCACCAGCTCGCGCAAGTCGCGTTGGATATAGGTTTCAAAGTAGTCATTGAAAAAATCAGCGGGTGCAATGCCACGCGCGTGCAGCGCTGGGTATCCACCAGCGTGCAGCAGGCGCGGCGTGTCACTTGGCTGACCAGCAGCGCGCAGCTCGTGCATCGACAGTGGCAACAACCGCAGCACGGCCGTGCGGCCAGCTAGAGACTGGCGCACCGAGGCAATCAATTCAAACTGGTGGCTGCCAGTGAGGATAAATTTGCGAGCATCCGTGCTGTTCTTTTGTGCAAGTTGACCAAAACTCCAGGTATCAACCAGCACTTGCACCGAAGATAAAATATCGGGCAAACGTTGCACTTCGTCCAAAATAGCACCCTGCGGAAACTGCGCCAAAAAACCACGCGGATCAGTTTGTGCAAAGAGTCGTGTGTTGGCATCCTCAAGGTTGACATAGGGCAAATGGGGAAAAGCTTGTCTGCACAATGTGGTTTTGCCAGACTGGCGCGGCCCCGTGAGCGTGACCACTGGATAGGGCTCAGCACGGCGTTTGAGCGTGTCCATTAATAAACGTTGGAAGGCCATATCTTGACTATTTTATGCAATTTCAAAGTTATACTTTATTTTTACATAAATCTGACTCAGTGACAATACCCCCCATGAAATTCCAAACCCCTCTTATCTGGGCATGCGGCGCGCTGCTAATTGCCATGTCTTACAAGCAATTTGGCTGGGGCGGCGTGGCGCTGGTGGTGGGGGGCATTGTGTTTTGGATGCTGCTGCACTTCTCGCGCATGATGACCGTGCTCAAGCGCGCCGCCGCCGCGCCCATGGGCCACGTGGCCAGCGCGGTCATGCTCAACGCCAAGCTCAAACCAGGAGTCACGCTCTTGCACGTTACCGCCATGACCAAAAGCTTAGGCGCGCTGCAAACCGAGAAAGACGCGCAGCCCGAGGTATACCGCTGGACAGATACCGCAGGCTCGCACGTCACCTGCACCTTTGTGGGCGGCAAATTGACCGAGTATGCGCTGTGGCGGCCTGAGCAGAGCTAACGCCCTCGTATCAAGTGCGCAGCGCTTGGGTGTATGGTGTCGCCCTAGGGTAATAGGCGTGTGAAACCTTGCCGAGCGAAACCACTGGCCGCGCAAAACGCCAGCCCACTCGCGCGTAAAATCAAGCCCTTAAGACAAACCCCTGCCAACCCCCCAAGGAACACCCCATGTCAGCAGCACCCACCTCTATGTCCGACCGCGACGGCAAAATCTGGATGGACGGCCAGATGGTTGAATGGCGCGATGCCAAAATCCATGTGCTCACCCACACCCTGCACTACGGCTGCGGCGCGTTTGAGGGCGTGCGCGCCTACCATTTGGCCGACGGCAGCACAGGCATTTTTCGCCTAGAAGAGCACACCGAGCGCCTGTTTAACAGCGCCAAAATCCTGCGCATGAAAATCCCGTTCACCCAAGAACAGGTCATGCAAGCCCAGCTCGACGTGGTGCGCGTGAACAACTTGCCCAGCTGCTACATCCGCCCGCTCACCTGGATTGGCGACAAAAAACTCGGCGTGTCGCCCAAAGGCAACGATATCCACCTCATGGTGGCTGCGTGGCCTTGGGGTGCGTATTTGGGCGACGAAGGCCTCAAGCGCGGTATTCGCGTCAAAACCAGCAGCTTCACCCGCCACCACGTCAACATCACCATGATCCACGCCAAGGCGGTGAGCAACTACACCAACTCGATTTTGGCCAACATGGAAGCCACCGACGAAGGCTACGACGAAGCCCTGCTGCTCGATCCGCAAGGCTTTGTGTCTGAGGGCGCAGGGGAGAATGTGTTTGTAGTGCGCAAAGGCGTGGTCTACACGCCTGATTCGAGCGCTGGCGCACTCAATGGCATCACCCGCAACACCATTTTCTCGATTTGCAAAGACCTGGGCATCGACATCAAAGAAAAGCCCATCACCCGCGATGAAATCTACATTGCCGACGAAGCCTTCTTCAGCGGCACCGCGGCCGAGGTCACCCCCATCCGCGAGCTAGACCGCATTGAGATTGGCGCGGGCTCGCGCGGCCCCATTACCGAGAAAATCCAAGCCGCCTTCTTTGACATCGTCAACGGCCGCAACCCCAAATACGCCGCTTGGCTGAGCAAGGTCTAAGCGATGAAAGCCATCGAACTCAAAGCCACCGACCTGAACCCACTGGGCGGCGTGCACTGCCCCAACAAACTCGCAGGCATGGAGCTGGCCAGCTCCCACCCCAAGGTGTTTTTAGACATCAGCCAAAGCGGCGAAGCCAAATGCCCCTATTGCGGCACGGTCTACAAGCTCAAAGCGGGTGAGCACGTGGGCGGACACCACTAAATTGCTAGCAAACAAGCCGCGCGTGGCAAGGGCCACCAGCGCATTAGTCATTGCACCGCAGTGGATCGGCGACGCGGTGATGACGCAGCCGCTGATTGCCCGCTTGGCAGCCCGTGGTGAGCGCATCACCGTCGCCGCTCTGCCATGGGTAGCGCCTGTGTACCGCTGCATGCCGCAAGTAAGCGATGTCATCGAGTTGCCCTTTGCCCACGGCGGCTTGCAGTTCAAAGCGCGCCGCAGCATCGCCAAGCAAATTGCAGGCCGCTTCGATGTGGCCTATGTGCTGCCAAATTCACTTAAAAGCGCGCTATTGCCGCTATTGGCTGGCATCCCCAAGCGCGTAGGCTACATGGGCGAAGCGCGCATAGGCCTGCTCACCCACCGCCTGCCCAACCCCCCCAAAGCAAAGCGCCCCCCCATGGTCGCCTTTTATTCAGCGCTCAGCGGCGAGGCGGGGGTAGAGGCTGACCGCCCACGCCTGCAGGTGAGCGACGCACAGGCCGAGCAGGCAGTGGCTGAGCTAAACGCGCTGCTGCCAGCCCCAGTCCTGCAACGCGGCAGCTACGCAGTATTCGTTCCCGGCGCAGAATACGGCCCGGCCAAACGCTGGCCCGCCGCCCATTTTGCAGCACTGGCCGCCCAGCTAGGCATGCCGGTATTACTATTCGGCTCAGCCAAAGACGCCCCCCTGTGCGACGAAATCGTGGCGCTTGCCCAGCAAGCATCGTCCAAACCCCTGCAAATCTACAATTTAGCAGGAAAAACACCACTTGTCAGCGCCATATGGTCATTGTTCGCTAGCAAAAGTGTAGTAACCAACGATTCAGGCCTCATGCACGTAGCAGCCGCCCTAGACATCCCCCAAGTCGCCATCTTCGGCTCCAGCAGCCCCCTGCACACCCCCCCGCTGAGCAGCGCCGCCCAAGTCATCTGGCTCAAATCCGACCCTACCTACCACCCTGCCCTAGACTGCGCCCCCTGCTTCGAGCGCACCTGCCCCCTTGGCCACACCCGCTGCTTGGCTGATGTGTCGCCGCAGCGGGTGTTCGGGTTGATGCGGGGTTCAGAGTCTTGATGGCCTGAATACCGGACTGCCGGACGCAGAGGACGCGAAGGTTACGCAAAGGTTACGCAAAGGACGCAAAAGGGATACCAAAATTGGCTGGAAACTGCTGATTTATATAAAATACTGCCAATGTCATCGTCATATCTTCATTGTTTGCTATTGAATTGTTAGTACTTATTGTTTTTAATTGACTAAAGATGAGCAGGCATATGGCGTTCCGCAACATGGGCGTGTAAGAGGTAAATATGTGGCGCAGGCTACTTCCCTGAATCAGGGGAAAGTAAGACTTTGATTTCCGAGAGAAACTTTTCATTCCGCTCCTGTTGCTTAACGATAAGTCGCTTTTCGTATTTTCTCCAAATATCATTGTGCATTACGTGTAACGTTGAATGCGATTCTGGTTGTCCCCAGCATTCGATAAGCCACTTCACATCTGTCTTACTTAAGAGGGTTAGTTTTTCATAGCCGAGATGCGAATAAGAAAACGATAGGTCCTTTAGAACCGCGCCCGGAACTGCTGCCATTACGTTGTATCCTGGCAGACCTAGTTTTTTAGAATATGGAATTCCAAAGGAGAAAACGGCTGCCAGCCAATAGAGTAGAGTCAACTGGCTATCGAAGGGTGAAGAGTGCTTGCGGGCTTCACGAATAAGTGCTCTGGTTGCTGTGGCAGCCTCCCTAAACGCCGCAGGTAATGGAAGATTCTCAATTGCAAGATTCAGTCGCTCGGTCGAGTCGCTGCGGAGCACCTTGATTCTGTCAGCCCAGAATTGGTCAGATTCAATTTCCCTACCGTGTCGTTTACAGAATTCAGCCGAAAAAGCATCAATATCTAGATCGGATACTGTTTCATGCCAAAACATTATCGGATCGAAGGCGGGTACTTGGTTTGCGCTAGCCTTAGTTAGGGTATTTGCTTTAAATAAAGTGTTAAACATCATAGGGGGCAAACATATTCCAATGCTAAGAAACGGTTTTGCGAAGATTCTCGAAATCAATTCGTAACTCATCAAGTGCTACCAGTAGACTATCTATCTGACTCATAAATCCGGAGTCATTTAAACTTGTTAGCCCAGGTATGATTGCATGCTGCTCATTCCCTAGCCGTGATGCTATTGCGGATAGAAATGCTGAGATACCGAATATTGAACCGGATAAACACGCAATCCGAGTGATTATTGGACCTGGTACGCATTCATAAATTTCTCTTGCGTAGAAGGTCTCATATCTCCGCGAAATGGTATCGACATTCAGAATGATCGCGGACAACGGACACTTTCCACTTGGAACGGCGGTTTTAAGGTAACTGATGCGGGAATGGAGGTCGTCGATCATCATCATAGCGTGATGGCTAACGCGCACAACAAGCTTTGTCTCATCTTCATTGCGTACGATAAGGTTGTGGCATAGCAGCCGGGTAGCAACTGCAGCTACCAATATCGCAGCAAGTGCGGCTGCTGTAGCAGGAAGGAGGGTAAGTAGCTTTTCCGATTGGCCTTCATAAGTTACCCATGCGCCATAGCATAGAAGCGCTATGAGCAATAGCGCGACTACTGACTGCAGGACACGTACTGTGCGATCTGCCCAAACAAAGCTTCGATTGAGTTTCTCTCGTTCGGTCATTTCACTGCGCTCATGGAAAGAGCGCAGTGAAATGACAACGCAATGGTACGACTGATGCTAAAATTCATTATGAAATACCTTTGAAACTGTCTCTGTTGTTTGGCTTTAAGATTTTATTTTGTGAATATACAGCGATATTCGACATCATGATGCTACTCAATACTTTAAATAGCTGACGGACTTAAGCAACTAAAGAACAGGCATTAGTATTTGGTGCAGGATAGAACGTCAACTTTTCTATTCAAGGTCAGGAACTAGCTCAAATACTATAAAAACGTAGCGAACTATCACGATATGGCGCTGACATTGCCGCTATTTTCCTTAAGAAATTAAATTTACGCCAATAACCCTATTCGAATTACCACCCAGACGCGGACGACCAGAGAATGCAAAACATCGTGTGAAGCCATTGACAAGCTCAGAGCGAACGGCGTAAAAATCGCAGATCGAGCGGAGAATGGCGAGTACAAGTCGATACCTAACCAACCCCATCAAACCCAAACCCCGCCAACAAAGCCCGCGCCGCCGCCGTTTGCATGTAATCTACAAACGCCTGCGCCCCCACCCCCCCCCGTTTGAGCGCTACCATGCGTTGGTGCAGCGGGGTGTGCAGGTCGGCGGGCAGCAGCAGGTGCTGCAAGCGCGTGCCCAGTGCGGCGGCGCGCAGCAGGGGCAGGGCGGATATGCCTGCTTGCGCGGCGCCCGTGCTTACAAACTGGGTGGCTTGCGCGATGTTTTCGCCCACCACCAGTTTGCTTTGCACGGTCTGCCATAGCCCCAGTGATGTGAGCGCCTGCTTAGCGGCTAGCCCATAGGGGGCGTGTTCTGGGTTGGCAATTGAAAATTTTTGAGCGGCTTGAATGTGCGCCGCAAACTGCGCTCCATGCCTTAACTTAAACTGCGCAGCGGAAAGCGCAGTGGCAGAAGCGTCAACCTCCGCTGGTGCAAAAGGCGAACCAGTAGCCCCCGCCCCCCACACCCACACCACCCGCCCCAGCCCATACAGCGCCCCCGCATTTTGCGTGAGCCCCCCAGTGGCCAGCCTTGCAACGAGCGCCTCGTCGGCCGACATGAACACGTCGGCGGGCAGGCCTTGGGCGATTTGCTGCGCCAGCTGGCCCGATGAACCCAGCGTGACTATTAGCCGCCAGCCGCTGACCTGCTCAAAAGCGGGGGCAATGGCTTGCAGCGCAAACTGCAAATCGCTGGCTGCGGCCACGCGCAGCGTGCCCTTATGAGCTGTTCTGGCAGCAGTTGTTTGCGCGCTTGCCGCGCCACCCCAAACGGGTAGCCCAGCGGCCAGCCCAGTAGCAAAGCCATGGCGATGGAGCTGGTACGAGACCAAGGGCAATGCCGTTAAAAGTTTGCGGCGTAGCATGCCCAGCGATTTCCGGTCAAAAAGAACTACTGCGCAGGCGTGGCGGCATTAACTGGGACAGAATCAATCCAAAGCATTTCTGGTGCAATGTCGATGTCGCCTGGCCAAGTGATCGTGCGGTGGGCGATGCGCGCCTGTCCGAAGAGGTGGGGATTTTTCAAGGGCTCGAAAAACGGGTAGTTCAGTAGCGACTCCACGCTAAAGCGGCGTAGGCTCGCGTCACTGAACTCAATAAGTAGGTTGGGATGGCTAATAGCCTCTATCCTGATGGGGCTTGGGTCGCGCATGGTGCGGGCACTCACAGGGGGGCAATTTTGTAGGGGGCTTGGCCAGTGGAGGCAAGCTTCCAGTCTGCCACGAGCTCGTCATGGCGCAGGTCAATCCAAGCGACGAGTAGTTTGTGCTGCCGAGATGGCAGCTTGCCTTCTAAAACTTCACCATCTACTAAGCTGTAGACAGCCTCGTGCTCCGCGTATTCAACATGAATATGCGGGAGATGGTGTCGTTGTATATCGAGCACATACATCCTCACGAGGATGCCGTAAAACATGGAAATAGTAGGCATATTGCTATTTTATATGCGCAGGACGCAAACAGCTCACTGCATGCTCAACTGCAAACCTATGCATAAACCCATGCGCCGATTGCATAGTTTTCACCGTAACCGCTTGGTAACTGACGGCTAGGCTTCTTAAAATAGGCATCCCACTGACCACAAATTGGTGCAAACCCTTGCGTTTTGATTGCGCTGTGATTCAAGCCCGATTCCAACTAGGAAGCCACCCGCCCCGCGCCGCGCTCCACCCCACGCATGTGCCCGCTCAGTAGCTTCCTAGCTGAAATCAGGTTTTAACTTTAGGAGCTTCCCATGAACTCACCCGTGATGCAGGGCCTGGCCCTCAACACCCCCGCGTATGTCAAAAATGCCCGCCTTATCGCGTGGGTGGCCGACATGGTTGCCCTGTGCAAGCCCCGCGCCATCCACTGGTGCGACGGCTCGCAGGCCGAATACGACCAGTTTTGCGCCCAGCTGGTGGCGGCTGGCACATTCAAGCCGCTAAACCCCGTGCTGCGCCCCAACTCATTCCTAGCCTGCTCCGACCCCACCGACGTGGCCCGCGTAGAAGACCGCACCTATATTTGCAGCGCCCGCAAAGAAGATGCAGGCCCGACCAACAATTGGGCTGATCCCGCTGAGATGCGCGGCATATTAGAAACCGGCACGGCTGGCAAAAAAGCTTTATTCGACGGCTGCATGCAAGGCCGCACCATGTATGTCGTGCCCTTTAGCATGGGCCCGCTGGGCAGCCCCATTGCCCACATCGGCATCGAGCTGTCCGACAGCGCCTATGTGGCGGTCAACATGCGCATCATGACCCGCATGGGCAAGGCCGTGTATGACGTGCTGGGCGTAGAGGGCGAATTTGTGCCCTGCGTACACACCGTGGGCGCACCGCTGGCCGCTGGCCAACAAGACGTGAGCTGGCCTTGCAACAGCACCAAATACATCGTGCATTACCCAGCCACCCGAGAAATCTGGAGCTACGGCTCGGGCTACGGCGGAAACGCGCTCTTGGGTAAAAAGTGCTTTGCGCTGCGCATTGCATCCACCATGGGCAAAAACGATGCACAAGGCCCCTCCGGTAGCCCAGGCTGGCTCGCAGAGCACATGCTCATTCTAGGCGTGACCAATCCGCAAGGCAAAAAATACCACGTGGCGGCTGCCTTCCCCAGCGCCTGCGGCAAAACCAATTTCGCCATGCTGATTCCGCCCGCAGGCTTTGAAGGCTGGAGCGTCACCACCATTGGCGATGACATTGCATGGATCAAGCCCCAAGCCGACGGTACATTACGTGCTATCAATCCAGAAGCGGGCTACTTCGGCGTAGCGCCGGGCACCAACACATTGACTAACCCCAACTGCATGGCCAGCTTGGACAAAAACACCATTTTCACCAACGTGGCCCTCACCGACGACGGCGACGTGTGGTGGGAAGGCATGGGCCCAGCCCCCGCCCACGCCATCGACTGGCAAGGCAAAGACTGGAGCCCCCAAATCGCCAAAGAAACCGGCGCAAAGGCGGCGCACCCCAATGCCCGCTTCACAGTAGCCGCCATCAACAACCCCGCGCTCGATGCCGCATGGGACGACGCAGCCGGCGTCAAAATCGACGCCTTCATCTTCGGCGGCCGCCGCAGCACCACAGTGCCGCTGATCACCGAAGCGCGCAACTGGACCGAAGGCGTCTACATGGCCGCCACCATGGGCAGCGAGACCACAGCAGCAGCCACCGGCCAAGCAGGCGTGGTCCGCCGCGACCCATTCGCCATGCTGCCGTTTTGCGGCTACAACATGGCCGACTACTTCCAGCACTGGCTAGACATGGGCGAGAAGCTGGCCAAATCCAATACTAATAACGCAGGCAACACAAGCGTTGCGCTCCCCAAAATCTACACCGCCAACTGGTTCAGAAAAGGCGCAGCCGGCCAATTCGTCTGGCCCGGCTACGGCGAAAACATGCGCGTGCTCGCATGGATGATCGACCGCATAGAAGGCAAAGCCCCCCAAGGCACCGACCACCTACTAGGCACCAGCCCCCGCTACCAAGACATCACCTGGACGGGCCTGAACTTCACCGCCGATCAGTTCACCCAAGTCACCAGCATCGACAAAGCCGCTTGGCAAGCCGAGCTAAAACTCCACGACGAATTATTCGCCCAACTGCACCACCACTTGCCGCAGGCGCTGGTGGAGACTAAGGCCAAGCTGGAGGCGCGATTAGCCGCGTAAGTTTGTAGCGCTTGCCGAGCGAAAAGGCCTTACCCAATGCAAAAAGCCGCTGAAATTCAGCGGCTTTTTTATTTTTAGGCTATTTGTTACACATTCGTCATCAATATTGAGGATGCGCCGCTTCACCTAAACAAATAAACTGATTTCGTGTTTAATGCACGCCCATCACACTAATTTTAAGAAAGACATATTTATGCCAATCCAAATCAAAAATAATCCAATCACCACAAGCACTAGCCTGAGACTTGAAATGAGTGACACAGGCGGCGCATTTGTATCGCTGTATTTTGTAGTCCCTGGCCGTGATCCATACGTATTTCGAGAAACCTATAGCGGGAAAATGGACATTAAACTTGATCTACCAAAAGGTACACATCAATGTCAATTTCATGTTTTCGCATTTCCGGATGGTGCAGTAAGCCCTACAGTAAATTCAACTCTTAAGATAGATGGTAAGAAAGTGGCTACTTTGAGTGCTTCAACTCCTGCCGGCGGTGGTGGGCTGCATGAGTCAGCAGCAGTAACTCTGGTAGTCGCATGAGAATAAAATCATGAAAAATAGTACAAAAATTGATTGTTTGAGGCGTACAAAGAGGCCAAAATTTATAGTCGTTGCCACTTGTGTTGTTTCTTTGTCTCAAGCCGTGCATGGCCAGGAAGCAAAATCAATAAAAGACTATCTCGTCGATATAGAACCTTCTCCCGTATCTGCTGCCGAAATGATTGGTGCAACAGGTAGCGCTATTCATAATGTTCAGTTCCCAAAGGATATTTGGCTTGCATTCAGTCCAATTTCAGACCGCAACACCAAAACTGGTTACGGCTTGGCCATGGCTCCAGCGCGTACATCTTTTCTTGGAATCGGAGGGCAAACTTATTTTAAAAATCCGTTGAACCGTTTATGGGGTGGGACGAGCTTTAGTTACGCTGAGAACGCATCTGAAATATCAGGGATCACATACAAAAAACAAGGGTTTTCAATTCAAGCGAGTTCATATTTCGATGAAAAAGATGACCCCATATGGATTAACTATAACGCCGCTTTAGCGTGCAAAGGCAGTAACGACGTAATGGACGAGATAGTCCTAAATAAACCAATTGGAGCGGCAAAGTCTGAGTTGTTGAAAAAAGCACAGCTGGCCCTAAAGAAATGCCAAGCTGATGCAAAGCAACCCAAGTGGAACGCTGGTAAGTACTCTATATCGTATGGTGGCGCTACGATTCGGTCATCTTCTGGCGCGGCGCAATCGATAGCACTTGGCGATACTATGGCGTTGGGCATGGTTGTGCCAGCTGGAGCCAACGGCGCATTCAACATATCACTGCGTCGTACTCACAATGAGTTGGATTTGTCTACTCTCGGCGGTACGCCAGCATACAAGAAGTCAAGTATCGGCGCTGTGCGATATACGATGGGTGTAGCTGAGGACGATAATTTTCGCCTGTTAGCTGAGATCAGCAATGCAAATAGCGCCCAGTCGTTGCTAAGTAATGCCGTTTTCAAATCTGCTTTGGGTATCGACTGGCGTATCGTGGAGGGTGCTTGGCTTGAGTTCCGTTTTGGCAGGGGTAAGGCAATTGATAATGGATCTTTGGAAACTAAAGGTCTTGTGAGTTTCAATATTTCGCCGAGTGCTGCGGGCTTTAAATAGACTTGCGATTGAACTACAGCGTTATCGGTGACCAATTTGATTTACTTCGGCGACATTGAAGTATTGTTCGAGGATGTTTTTCGGGAGCCTTAGCCGTGACGGCAGGTAGTTGCTACTTCGTGAGTGCAGGAGCTAATTCTGGCACCAGTGTAGCCAGCGCCGTCCTCCCTTGCCGCGCCCGCTTCTGCCAACCCTGACCACGCGACATAGCATCTTGCCACGCGGCTTGCAGGCCATCTGGATCGCGCTCCGCGCAATAGGCTATCAATGCCGCTGCTTGCGCTAAATCTTTGGACACTTTGGCTTTGAACGCACCAGTGCGTTCGCCAATGATGAGTAGTTTGTGCACGGCGTAGCGCTCTGGCGCGGGCAGAGTCACCACCACGCTGCGGCCTGTGGCATCGAGCAGGGTGGCTTGCTGCACTTGCTCTAATGAAAATTCCATGAAGCGCAGGGGTTGCAGCGCCACGTCTAAGTTGTCTACCAAGATCGGGGCGTCGTTGTCGGCTATGCGGGGGCACAAAAAATCGATTTGGTATTCGGCTTGGGTGGGGTGCTTGTAGCTGGCGCCTGCTGCGCCTCGGTATTGCACCAGTGGCAAAAAGCCTTCTGCCATGGTGGTGATGGCGGCGTGGGGTTCGGCTCTGATGTTGCTGGGCAGGGCAATAGAAATGTTGCGCCCTGCGTGTGCAAAGTCAATGTCTGCGGTTTGATCAGCGCTGGCCCAGCGGATGCCCAGCATATTGGCATAGCTTAAAAACGCATGGGTGCCCACCAGCACACCACCAGCCCTGAAAAATCCGTATTCGTTGAGCCGCAAGATCACGCTCAAATGCGCGCGCTGCGTGGTGGCGCAGCCCAGTGTGTGCGCCACTTTGGCCAGCGGTTTTACGGCGGCATGTGGCATAGCGCTGCGCGCTTGCGCTAGGAGTGTTTGCGTGGCCTCGTTGTCAGGGCCAACATAGATTTGCCGAATGCGTTGGTCGGCCTCGCGGTATGAAAAGTACCAATGCAGTTTGCCTTTGATATTTTTGGTGGAGTAGCTGCCCTGCAAATGCGACACATCTCTGGACAGCTCCACGCCCATGGCTGCGGTATGCAGCTGTGCATAGGCGGTAGATGTGCCTACTGGTTGGTTGGTGAAGTATTGGGTGCTTGTGCTCACCCGTCAACTATACAACAAATTTTATTTTGTTGTATAGTTCGCGCAATTTACGCCGCAGCCCGCATCCTAGCCGCATCAATCTCCGCCAACACGCGGCTGTCGGTGAGGGCGCTTTCCCAGTAGATTTTGTCTTGGGCTGCGGCTGCGCTTTTGGCTTGCCATTGGGTAAACGATGCGCTCGCAGCGCTGGCGGCGCGGCGGATGGGGGCGGCTAGCAGGGCCAAGGCGGCAAAGGCCACTGTCCAAAGCACCACCCAAGCAGCAAACAAATGCTGGTCGGTCCAGGTATCCATCAGTTGGTTGGCGGCAAACACAGCGGCTGACACGGCGGCAGCTATGGCTACTGTGCCTAGGCCTTTGGTGCTGAAGAATTCTTTGTGGGTGGCTTGCTTGATGCTGGTGGCCACTTCGCCCATGGCGGCGGCTACGTCGGCAGCGCGGACCACGCCGGGGTGTTCGGTAAAGTATGCGGGTTGGATGAAAGTGCTCATGGCGGACTCCTTGTCAATATTCCTGATAGCGGATTTGCTTTTGGAATAGGGTGATATTAGCGTTTACCCTAGTGTTTGACCACTTTAGAATAGTGATGCATACTATTCATCATATGAATTTTAGAACACTAGATTTGAACCTGCTGCGCGTCTTTGACGAGGTGATGGCCGAGCGCAGCCTCACGCGCGCAGCGCACAACCTGTCACTCACCCAGCCAGCGGTGAGCAATGCGCTCAAGCGCCTGCGCTATGCCTTGGGCGATGAGCTGGTGCAGCGCGCTGGCTTTGGCATGCAGCCCACACCCAAGGCGCTGGAGCTGTGGCCAGCCGTGCGCAGCGCGCTACACAGTTTGCAGCACACGCTAGCGCCCGGGCGCTTTGATGCGGCCACGTCTAGCGCCACCTTTGTGTTAGCCATGGCCGATGCCACCGCCGCCGAGCTAGTGCCCGCGCTGGTTGAAAACATCGAAGCCCATGCGCCGGGCGTGTCGCTGCAAATTGTGCCGCTCTCCACCCGCGACCCACGGCGCTTGCTAAACGAAGGTGTGATGGACGTGGCGGTGGGGTTCTTTCCGGCGGCGCTGGCTGATTTGACGGCCAAGGCCGCGCAATCGGAAGACGGCGCTTACGAGCACCAGCGCTTGTACGATGGGGAATACGTGTGCGTGATGCGCAAAACGCATCCGCTGGCCAAAATCACTGCCAGAAAGCCGCTAAGCCTCGACCAATTTTGCGCGGCGCACCACCTGCTGGTGAGCTTCAGCGGCCGCTCCTTTGGTTATGTGGATGAAGCGCTGGCAGGGCTGGGGCGCAAGCGGCGCATTGTGCTCACGGCCAACCAGTTTTTCACGGCGGGGCGGGTGGTGGCACGGTCGGATTTGCTAACCGTGCTGCCGCGCCATTTTGTGAGCGTGGCCGACAGCGCTCGCGAGCTGGTGGTGCGCGAGCTGCCCTTTGCCATGCAGCCAGTACACGTGGATGCCCTGTGGCACCGCCGCCGCAGCAACGACAGCGCCCACCAATGGCTGCGCCTTGCATTGCTGGGGGCAGCAGACTCGGTGTTTAGCAAAAGTTGAAGATCAAAATACAGAAATACAGAAATACAGAACTGCCGAACGCAGAGGGCACAAAAGTTAAGCAGAAGACGCAAAAGCATACCAAAACAGACAGGATATGAGTAATATATAAAAAATACTGTTAATGTCACTGTCAAATGGTCATATTATGCTATTAAAATTATAGTACATAATTCGCATATGAAAATCAAAGTTGAACTTCAGATACCTTCCTTGACAACATTTTGGCTGTTCTTTTGCGTCTTCTGCGTAACTTTTGCGCCCTCCGAGTTCGGCAGTCCGTATTCAGAGCTTTAAAAGTGCCAGCCTCAATCGATACACTACAAAACCATGCGCATCCAACTCTTGTCCGACTTGCACCTAGAGGCGCACCCGCATTTCAAACCGCAGCCTGCTGCGGGTGCAGACGTGTTGGTGCTGGCCGGCGATATTGGGTCTTACCAAGCTGGCAGCAGCTTGCGCACCGATGACTGGGGCTTGGCCCGGTTTTCGCCTACGCCAGCGCTGGGCGGGCAGGGCACATGGCCAACACCTGTGCTTTTTGTGCCTGGCAACCATGAATACGACGCGCGGGATGTGGACGCTACGCAGGCCCAGCTTATGGCTGTGTGCCAGCGGCTAGGTATTACTTGGCTTGACCGCCAAACCGTGCAAATGGGCGATGTGCGCTTCATTGGCACGACGTTATGGACAGACTTTGACGTGTTGTCAGCCCCCAATGAGCCCATGACCAGCGCCATGAAAAAGCGCAATAAGGCATTCAGCGCGGCCAATTTCCACCTTAAAAAAGCGCAAATGCAGCGCGGAGGAGCGCTTTTTTTGGCAGAAAACGTGCGCGAAGAGGGGCTAAGCTGCCAAGCATGGCTCAGAGCTGCGCTAGCCCAGCCAAAGCCGCGCAGCCTTGGCAAAACCGTGGTCGTCACGCATTTTGCCCCCAGCCTCAAAAGCCACGACCCCGTATACGGCGTGCAGCCGGGCACGGCGGGGTTTTGCAATGCGCTCGATGACTTGTTGCCCTGCGCGGACCTGTGGCTGCATGGCCATCTGCATTGCCAGCTTGATTACACGGTGGGGCGCTGCCGCGTGGTGGCCAATCCGCTGGGCTATGTGCGCAAAAATGAGCAACTGGGTTTCGCGCCGCAACTGGTGCTCGAAGTTTAGCCAAAACTTCTAAGCCCCGTGCATGCGATAGACAGCGCGATTCACACCGCATGAAAAAGCGTAATATGAGGCATTAGACAGCGTGCAAAATCAGCCGATTGGGGTATCCTTAGCGTTATGACCGAGACAAGCAAGCATTCCCCTACCGCGCCCCACGAGCACGACAAGTCCCACGGCAAGGAGCAGTCGCTGCTGGACAAAGACATGGCAGAGATGGCGCGGCGCAATCCGGGGCGCTTTTGGCTGCTGCTGGCGGTGTTTGCAGGGCTGGGGCTGATGGTGTTGTCGGCTTTTAGGCAAGGCTGGTTCACGCCCACTGAGTATTTGTATGTGCAGTTGCCCAGCGTCACGGGGGTGTCGATTGGCACGGCGGTGAAGCTCAAGGGCTTCAAAATTGGCGAGGTGGACCAAATTACCCTAGAGCCCAATTTAAATGTGAAAGTGCGTCTGAAAGTGGTGCAAGAGCGCATGGCCATGCTCAGTGCCGATGCGGCGGCCAAGTTTGGGCGCGACGGACCCATCAGCGGCAAATTCATAGATATTTTGCCAGGTACGCGGCCTATAGACACTTCTGGCAAAGGGGCGCTCAGCGGCGCTACATTCAAGCCGCTTGCACCCAACTCCACCCTGTCGATGGACAGCGGCAGTGAGCTAGAAGACGTAATGGCCAACGTGAAAATTGCCGTAGAAAAGCTGGCCAGCGCCATCGGCAAGGTAGAACCGATTTTGGACGACACCAAAAAACTCACGGGCGAAGCAGCGGCCATGCGCCAAGACATCCGCGGCGCTATCACCCAGATATTGGCCGACGCGCAGGCCATGAGCGCGCAGCTCAAGCGCGTGGGTGACAACGCAGTGCAGGTGGCTGGCAAGGTGGATGGTGACCGTGCGGCGTTGGTGGCCGATGTACGGCGTATTTTGGCGCAATCGGAAGCGGCCAGCGTGAGCGCCAAAGCGGCATTGAAATCACTCGAAATAGACTTGCCGCAAGTGCTGGACAAAACCAAAAGCAGCCTAGACAACGTGCGTGATGTCACCAGCAAAGCCCAAGACATAAGCGCCAACCTGCGCCAAACCACGGCCGATGTGAAAGCCATCACCGGCGAGGCACGCCAAGACATTCCTCCCATGCTGCGCAACGCCCGCTCTGCTACACAAAACTCAGCCGACATCACCCAAGGCATCAAAGAGTCATGGCCGATTAACGGATTGATCAAAGCGCCTGATGACCCTGCGCTGCCGCTGGATGGCTTTGAGGGGAAGGCTAAATGAGCGCGCGTTTGGCATCTTCGCGCAAGGGCTTGGCTGGCGCATTGCCTGTGGATACTGCGTCTGCTGGGCGCTGTGTGGGCACGACTGATCGGGCATCTGCAAGCGCCGTATTATTCGCGTGTGTCTTGACCGCCGCCTTGCTGGGCGGCTGCGCTAGCTCAAAACCTGCTGCGCCTGTGCCCAGCCCCGCCCTGCAAAGCGCCCATGCGCTGGAGCAGCGGGCGGCCAAGGCGTTTGCACAGGGCGATTTTGAGCGCGCGCTCAAAGATTTTGATACTGCAGCATCGGTGTATGCATCATTGGCCATGACCGATGCCCATGCGCAGGCGCAGCTCAATGGTGCGCGCGTGTTGGCTGATTCGGGGCAAACGGCCGCTGGGCAAGCGCGCGTGGCTGCGGTGCTGGCATCTGTGGTGCCGCTGTCTGCTTCTGTGCGAACCACGGCGCATGGCCGCGCCGCCGCGCTGGCCTTGGCCAGTGCTGACTTGCCGCTGGCCGCTACGTCACTGGCTGCGGCGCAGGCAGCTTGTGGCGCAAGCTGCCCCGCAAGCGCAGCGTTGGCTGTATTGGCCGCGCGCTTGCAGCTGGCCAGCGGCAAAGCCGCAGAGGCGCTGGCCACTGCCAACCAAGCTGTTGCGTTAGCGCCCATGCTATCAAACACTGCAATGGGCACTGCCAATGCCCAGCAAGCCGACCATGCCAATGCCCTGCGCGTGCGGGCGCAGGCGCATGCCGCGCTGCAAAGCCACGGCGCTGCGCTGGCCGATGCGCAAGCGGCCTTGGCCATTGACCAAACTTTGGGCTTTGCCGCACGCGTGGCACTTGATTTGCAACTCATGGCGGCGGCGCAGCGCGGCTTGGGCTTGGCTGATGCTGCAGCGCGCAGCGCGGCGCTGGCCGAGCAGTCGCTGGCCGCTGCGCAGCGTTTGCATGGTGATAAGTAGCTATTCAATTAGTCGCATATGTCCCAACCATTAAGCCTGAATGCCGCCGTGCTTGGCCCTGTGCGCTCGCGCTGGCTGGGTCTGCGCGAGCTGTGGTTGTACCGCAGCTACTGGCGGCTACCCCAGGGGCGCAACGCCATGGAGCGCGAGCGCGACAAAGAAATGGCCGAGGTCATGCCCGTGCTCTTGGTAATTGCCTTGGTGGCGGGTGTGCTGATTTTTGAGGTCATGCCCGCATCCTTGGTAGACCAAAACGCATCGGTGCTGGCCACCATGTGGCCAGTGTGGGTGGTGCAGGTAGCACCCATGATTTGCGCCCAAATGCTGGCCATGCAAAACGCCCCTGACATCGCGCTGGCCATGACTGAGCGTGCAGGCCGTGGTGGCTACTCCACCAGCCCGCGTGTGCGTGCAGCCCAAGCGGCGCACACCGCAGTGCCCACCATCATGGCACATGCTACGGTTTGCGCAGCAGCGGCGTGTTTGTTGGTGCTGTTCACTTTGGTGTTTGGCTTGATTGCTGGTTTGGTGATGGACGAAGGCGATTTGCGTGAATCAATCAACATTGTGTTCAACCGCGTATCCCCGCTGCTGTGGATTCGGGCGTTTTTTCAGGCATGGGTGCTCGGTGGTGTGTGCGTCACCGCTGCCGTATTATTCGCATGGCCTGGCACGCAGGTGAGCGGCAAAGGGCTCGACGCGCACCGCCTAGGCCTGCGCGCCATGCTGGCCAGCTCCGCCGCTTGCGCCGTGGCAGGGCTGTCGATGAATTGGGTAGCCAATTTGTTTGGCTGGGGCGCGGGCTAGCAATAGTTCAAGCAATTAGCACCAAGGCACCAACGGTCTGCCGTGATTCCAAGCGCGTATGCGCCTGCGCAGCCGCACTCAAGGAATATTGCTCAATGGGTGGGCGTTTAAGTGCGCCAGATTCCAAAGCAGCCCACACACGCGCTGCGCGCTCAGCCAGAGCTTGCTGCGTTGCCGTGTAGTGAAATACCACGGGGCGCGAAAGTGTCACGGATTTTTGTGTAAGCCAATCGGGTGCAATCGCAGCCAAGGGTCCGCTAGCTTGCCCTAGGCTAATCCAATGCCCCATCGATGCAATCGCGGCCATGTTTTCGCTGCGCGCCGCATCGCCCAAGCCATCCACAATCACATCGGCCCCACCCACTTGGCGCTGCACGGTTTCGGCAAATCGATAATCCGCTGTGACGATCACATGCTCGCAGCCATACTCTCTGGCCAGCCGCGCCTTAGATTCGTTGGAAACGGTGCCCAACACAGTTGCACCCATGGAGCGCGCCCAAGAGCACAGCAGCAGCCCCAGTCCTCCGGCAGCCGCATGCACCAAAATTCGAGTGCCTTTTTGCACACGCCCCAAATCACGCAGCACATAATCGGCGGTGATACCTTTGAGTAAAAGCGCCGCAGCAGTTGTATCCTCCACCGCGGCAGGCAAGCGCACCACATGCTCGCTGCTCACCGTGCGCACTGAGCAATACGAGCCAGGCTGCGGGCATAGATATGCCACGCGATCGCCGGGCAGCAAGCCACCTACACCATCGCCCACATCCAGCACCGTGCCCATGGCCTCCATGCCCAGGCCGGCAGGGGGCTCCACCATACCCGGCACCCAACCTCGCCGCACATAGATATCAAAGTAATTCACGCCAACAGCACGTTGCGCGATCCGCACTTGTCCGGCGGCGGGCGCAGGAGCTTGCACAGTATGCAGCTCAAGCACGGAAGCATCACCAAAGCGCGATATCTGCACCTGCCGCGAAGCGATTGACACGGCCTGCGTGGCCGATGCGCTGGCCTTCATGCCCGAGCTTGAACCTGTATGCGAACCACCACCCAGCAAATAGCGCCGCAAACCATCAAAGCCCGCCTCATAGACGCCCTCAGCCACCAACTCACCCAAGGCACGCTCTTGACCAGGCGGCGTAGCAAAGCTCGATTCCCAATGCCACAGTGTGCGATTACCATCGGTGATGCGCTTGAGCGTCACGGTAGCCACATAGCGCTCCAGCGGTACAGTGCTTTGCACAATGCAGTAGGTCGACACATGATCGACATCTGAAAGTGCAATCAGTTGCTCGCGGATATGGTTGCCATCTTGGAGTTTGAAATTGCGCACACAGCCAACCTGATCACTGCGCTCACCGCCCTCGATCGAGCTGCTGGCAATCGCAGGATGCCAGCGGTCATGGCTGTTGAAATCGCGCAGCACATCCCACACACGCTCAATTGGCGCGTCGATCACAGTAGAGCGAACGATTTTTTGAAGCATGGGCGCTTAAGAGCGGCGGCCAAAATGGCTCTTCAATGCGTCAAAGCCGGTTTGGAACACACCATTGCCAATTTGCTCAGACAGCGCATGCTCGCGCCCGGGCTCACAATCAAACTCAGCACTCCATTCAATAAAGCAACGCGCGCCATCGGTAATCGGTGTGAGCTTGAGCGTGGCCACATAGTTGTCCACGCCCATCGGACTTTCCAAAATCGAATAGACGCAGCTGAAATCATAGTCAGACAAGGTGAGCAACTTCTCGCGAATCATTCCGCCATCGCGGGTATGAAAATGGCGGATACAACCGATCTTGTCGCTGGGCTCGTTCTTTTCAATACGGCTATCCGCAATGATGGTGTGCCATACAGGCAAGGCATTGAAATCACGCACGCGCGACCACACACTGTCAGCCGTGGCATCAATCACACTAGAAACATAAATGCGAACCATGGTGTTCAATCTTTACTTGGGGTGCTGGTCAGCCCGCTCACGAGTTTGTTGATGTTGCCGCCTTCTAAGCCAATTTCTTTGAGCAACTGATCGACGATGGGCGCTTGTGCACGAAAACGCAACGCAGAATTGGTCACATCGTCAGCAAAGCCACCACTGGTCATGGCACCATCGCCACCGGAGCCACCACCACCCAAACCATTGACATGCATGATTTTGATGCCTTCGATGCGCTCCATCGGCTTGACCGCTTCACGAATGATGGCCTCGGCTTTTTCAACCAAACGCATACGCAGCGCAGAAGCGCTGGCCTCTGGCGAAAGTGCATTGTGTGCTTCGTTGAGCAGGCGTAGGCCATCCGCTTGCACTTCAGCGCTGATGCGCTGTGCAGTAGATTTGATAGTTTCTGCATCTGCATCGGCCTGCGCTTGGGCACGGATCGCTATGCCGCGATCTGCGCTGGCATCTTTTTCTGCTTTAGCCGCCGAGGTTAGGCGCAATGCATCGCGTTCTGCGGCTTGCTGTGCTTGAATCAGATCAATGGTTTTCTTGCGTTGTGCTGTTTCAACATCACGTGCAGTAAATACCTTTTCTTCAGCTTCGACAGCGCCAGCGCGCGCTTTGTCTGCGGCGGTTTGTGCCTCGCTCAAGTTTTTGCTTTCGTGCGCTAGGGCAATGGCTCGCTGCTGCTCGGCCAATTCCAAAGATTTGCGACGCTCAATCTCGGCTGTTTCAATCGTGCGCTCTTTGCTGATGCGCTCCTGCTCTACCGACTGCTCCGAGCGAATACGTGCGGCCTCGATGGCCAGTTTGGCGGCAATCTGAGCACTTTCAGAGCTTTGCATGCTTTGCGCCCGTTCGGTACTCAGCTCAGCTTGTTGGCGTGCACGCGCAATCTCCACCTCACGCTGCTGGGCCAAGCGTGCGTATTCAGCATCGCGATCAATCGTAAGCGACAGTTTCTCGGCTTCGAGGTTTTTGTTGCGAATCGCAATCAAGGTATCTTGTTCCACATCATTGCGCTGCTTCTTGCGATGCTCAATTTGCTCAGTCAGGCGAGTCAAACCTTCTGCGTCAAAGGCATTGCTGGGGTTGAAATACTCCATCGAGGTTTGATCCAATTGCGTGAGTGAAGCAGCTTCCAGCTCCAAGCCGTTTTTTGTTAGATCCTCTGCGACTGAATCGCGCACGCGCTTGACGTAAGTGCCGCGCTTTTCGTGCAGCTCTTCCATGGTCATCTCGGCGGCGGCTGTACGCAGCGCATCGACGAACTTGCCCTCTACCAATTCTTTAAGCTGGTCTGGCTCCATCGTGCGCAAGCCTAGTGTTTGCGCGGCGGCCGCCACGGATTCGGCTGTGGCGGCAACACGCACATAAAACTCAGCAATCACATCAACGCGCATGCGATCTTTGGTGATCAGGGCCTTGTCACGCCCACGAGACACTTCTAAACGCAAAGTGTTCATGTTTACCGGGATCACATCGTGCACGATCGGCAGCACAAAAGCGCCGCCTCCAAGCACCACTTTTTGTCCCCCCATTCCAGTGCGCACAAAAGATCTCTCTTTGCTGCTGCGCAAATATAGCCAATGAAAGAGCCAAACAACGATGGCGACAATAATCACCACCACAATCAAGCCAAGAATAAATGCTCCGAAATCGCTGCCAGTCATGATGGGCTCCTATTTTTCAATCGCGGGTAATTTGAGTAAAACGGCGTGTTGTCTCTGTCAACGCCACTTCGGTAGGTAGCCGCTCCATAGAGCTGGCACCATAAAAACCATGACAGTCTGGGCACTGAGACAAGATGTAGCTAGCATCTTGAGGCGTTGCAATCGGGCCGCCATGGCACAACACGATCACATTAGGATTAACTGACTTGGCCGCTTGGGCCCAAGCATTAATTGGCGCGACACAGTCGGCGAGTTTGAGCGCTGTTTCAGCACCAATAGCTCCACCCGTTGTCAGGCCTAAATGGCACACCACTATATCTGCACCCGCATGCGCCATATTTCGTGCGTCGTTCTCACTAAAAACATAAGGCGTAGTCAGTAGATCCAGAGCGCGCGCGCGCGCGATCATTTCCACTTCCAGACCATAGCCCATGCCAGTTTCTTCGAGATTGGCTCGAAAATTTCCATCAATCAAGCCTACGGTTGGAAAGTTCTGAATGCCAGAAAATCCCAAGCTGATCAAGCGTTGCAAAAACTGATCAGGAATCATGAATGGATCCGTGCCATTCACCCCAGCCAGCACTGGTGTGTTTTTCACCACCGGCAGCACCTCGTGCGCCATGTCGCATACGATTTCATTGGCATTTCCATAGGCCAACAAGCCTGCCAACGAGCCACGTCCTGCCATGCGGTAACGTCCAGAGTTGTAAATCACGATGAGGTCAATACCACCGGCCTCTTCGCATTTGGCAGACAGGCCTGTGCCTGCGCCCCCGCCAATGATAGGAATGCGGCTATCGATTTTTTTTCGCAGATTGGCGAGAATATCTTCTCTTGCTATTCTTGGCATCGTTTTCTTTCTTACGGTGTAGTTTCAAAAAGCTCTTTTTTTAACTGCGGGTGCTTGCACCATCTCGTGCCAAGCCTTCACCAAGGCATCGGAGAAGGCTTCATCATTGATGTGATGAGGCAAGCGGATGAGTTGGCGCTGGCTGCCAGCGCGAAAATTCTTTTCAATTGCCTCAAACAAGGCGCGATTGGCCTCAGGATCGTGGAAAGGCTGGCCAGGCTTATCAATGGCCGATACGCCACCATCAGGAATAAAGAAGCGCACAGGGCCACGCATGGCATTGAGTTTGCGGGCAATGAATTCACCCATCTGTTGGCACTCTTGCGCTGTGGTGCGCATCAATGTCACGGAGGGATTGTGTTTGTACAGTAAACGATTTTTGAATTTCTCTGGTACGGTGTTGAAGGCACCGAAATTCACCATGTCCAGCGCGCCGCAAGAGCCGATGTAGGGGATATCGCTTTGGGCAAACACGTCCATACGTGTTGCACCCGCTGAGAAGACACCGCCCACTAACTCATCCGCTATCTCTGTGGTGCTGATATCAAGCACACCGGCCAGCAAACCAGAATCCACCAGTTTTTCCATTGACTGCCCACCTACGCCTGTAGCATGGAAAACCAAGCAGTCATAGTCATGTTCTAGCTGCTTAGCCACAGCTTGCACGCAAGGCGTGGTCACGCCAAACATTGTCAAACCAATCGCGGGCTTGGTGTCGCTGCTTTGGATTGGCGGCTGCGCCACCATGCCTGCCAGCGCATGGGCTGCATTGCTCAGCACTTTCTCACTGATGCGATTGATGCCTTGCACATCTGTCACCGAATACATCATGCAAATATCGCTAGGACCCACATAGGGGCGCGTATCCCCGGATGCGACGGTGGAGACCATCACCTTGGGTACGCCAACCGGCAAAGCACGCATCGCGGGTGTGGCCAAAGATGTGCCGCCCGAGCCGCCTGCAGAAATAATGCCACCCACATCACGCCGCGTTTGGATGTAATGTTCAAAGGCGACAGCCATCGCACTCACCGCGCTGCCGCGATCACCGCTGAACACAGCGCTTTCTCCTTGCGGATGCAAGCGTGCCACCTCACGAGGATGCACGTTCGCGGTCGATGTACGGCCAGAAGTAGAGAGATCAACCGTGACAACGCGCAGTCCGGTTTTCTCCAAGCACTGGCGAATGAAAAACAGCTCTCGCGCTTTGGTGTCAAACGTGCCTGCCACGTAAGCCGCGCGTGTGCTGCTGGTTGCGACTGGCAATTGCAACCCTTTTGCCATTGAAGCAATGCGTACTACTTGCTTGGATGGTTCGCTTTGAACAGCAAGCAAAGACGGTTGGCGCTCAATGTCCGTGACTGCAACTTGCGTACTGCCCACATTCCAGCGATTGAATCCGCGCACACTGCCAGGCGCCGAATCCGACAAAGACTGCAAGCCATCAGCATGCGATCTTTTCACAGTCCACATCTTGGGAGTGGATTGATCGGTGAGCGCCGCAGGTTTTTCTTCTTCAGCACTATCGCCACTGGAGCGCACGCCAAGCAAACGCTCTTGCAGCTCTCGATCAGCAGCAAGCGTGGCTTTATCCATCTGGTGGGCAATACGGCCATTGACCATGACGCCAATGCGATCTGCCACATCAATCGCCACACCTAGATTTTGCTCAATCAGCAAAATCGCCATCGAGCCCTCAGCAGCCAGCTCGCGCATGGCTTTGGCCACTTGCTCCACAATCACAGGAGCCAAGCCCTCGGTCGGCTCATCCATCACGAGCAAGCGGGGTTGAAGCAATAGGGCTCTGCCAATCGCTAACATTTGCTGCTCGCCGCCGGACAGCTGTGCTCCACCATTGGATTTGCGCTCGGCCAAGCGCGGGAACATGTCATACACACGCTGCACATCGCGCTTGCGCGGAGCGACCAGAAGCAGCGTTTCATCCACTGTGAGGGATGGCCACACGCGCCGGCCTTGCGGCACATACGCCACACCATGCTTGGTGATGCGATTCGATGGCAGGCCCAAAACCTCTTGCCCCGCCACGCGGATGCTGCCTGTGCCGGGTACGATGCCTGTCACGGCGTTGCACAGCGTGGTTTTTCCCATGCCATTGCGCCCCACAATCGCTGTGACGCCACGCTCCAGCGTCAAGCTCACATCTTGCAACGCATGCGCGCGCCCGTAGTAGACGTTGAGGCCTTTGATCTCCAGCATGGGAACAGACATGCCAGAGGGCTTGTCTGCGCGATTTTTGCCAAACCAGCTCATCAGTGCTTGCCTCCCATATAGATGGTCTGCACTTGCGCATCGTTTTCTATTTCGTTTGGCGTGCCTTCTTTAATCACACGTCCGTTGTGCATCACTGTGACACGCTCCACCACTTTGAGCGCGATATCCAAATCATGCTCAATCAATACAAAGCTCATGTGAGAAGGCAAGGAAGTCAGCAGCAGCACCAGCTCACGACGCTCTGCGGGCGACAAACCTGCGGCAGGCTCGTCAAACAATATCAAACGCGGCGCACCCGCCAGCGCCATACCAATTTCCAGCTGCCTTTGCTGGCCATGTGCGAGGTTAGCGACCGTTTCGTTGGAGATATGCGTCAACCGCGCACGTTCGAGCAAATCTTCAGTTGCAAGCATTGAGGCGTGCTGCTTACTAGGACGCAAAAAACTGTAGCGTCCAGAAGCTACACCACGCACCGCTAAAAATAAATTATCACGAACTGTTAGCTCGCGAAACAGCAAAGACGACTGGTACGTGCGGCGCATGCCTTTGCGAATGCGCTCGAACGGGGTCAACTCAGTGATGTCTTCGCCGAAAAAATGAATCCGCCCAGATGTGGGCGGAAAGTCGCCAGTGATGGCGTTAAACAACGTGGTTTTACCCGCACCGTTGGAGCCCAAGATCGCATACTTCTGGCCAGCCGCCACAGTCAGGCTTACATCATCCACGGCGCGCAAAGCGCCGAAAGCACGCGTCACACCCTTGAGGACAAGAGCGTCATTCGATGCGAGCTGCGATACCGGCGTCTTGGAAGAAGCAGGCATAGCGCGCGTGGAGCTTGTTGACATGAGGTGGCTGTCCAATACTTGTTCGTGGGCTCTAACGGGGTTTATGGGCAGTTAGGTGCGTCACGCGTACCGATGACAAACTCTTCTTTCTTCAAGCCCAGCATCTGATCCACGTTGTCGCTGCGGCTGAGCACTTTGTTAAAGAGATTACCTTGTGCGTCCTTGCTCACCTCAACTACGAAACTCGTGCCAATCGCTTGACGGTTAGCATCTAAGCGCACATCACCAGTGGGCGATTTGAGAACCATTTTGCTCAACGTATCACGGTATTTGGCTTGACCACCCGACAAATCACCGTTCACTGCGGCCAGGCCATCCAAGGCAGCTTTCATATTGAGGTAGTAAGACCAAGCAAACAAGCTGGGTGAGGGATAGGCACCAGAGGCCACTGTAAAGTTCTTCTGATAATCAGCCACAAAGGCTTTCCATTCTGGCGTGTCCAGCGCATCAGCGTAGGGTGCACCAGACAGAGTACCCACCAGAGAATCCCTGCGCTTGCCGCGATAGTTCAGTACGTCTTGGCTCACGGTGATGGAGCCGCCCATGAGAGGCTTGTCTCCACCTGACGCTTCATACTGGTTCAAGAAGTTCACAGCATCCGAACCACCCAACACAATCAGCAGAGCATCCACGTCTTTAGGAATACGGGCAATCACGGAGGAATAGTCTTTGCCGCCCAGTGGCACCCAAGCCTTCAATGGCACTTTGCCACCCAGCTTGCAGTATTCGGTCATGAAGCCTTGCACCTGCGAATAAGGGAAAGAATAGTCTTCCGCAATGATCATGGTGCGTTTGTAGCCTTTGGCCATCGCCGCTTTACCCAAACCCATCATCCACTGGCTGCCATCGGTGTTGAAACGGAAAAAATTGGGGCTTGGATTAACCAAAGTGGCAGCTTGTGCGCCCGAGCTACCGTTGATGAAGGTGATATTGGGTTGCGTCTTGGAATAGTCTTTCACTGCAACGCCTTCACCGCCAGACAGGGGGCCGACCATGATGTCTACTTTGTCTTGCTCTACCAGCTTGCGCGTGGCGTTCACTGCCACATCAGGTTGCGCATTCGAAGATGCCTTAATGATTTCAATTTTGCGGCCAGCCACCACGCCATTGCGTTGCTTCACAGCCAACTCAGCACCGCGCATGCCATCCGCACCGCCAGCAGCAAAGGGGCCTTCTAGCGTCGCTAGTAAACCAATTTTAACGGTTGCACCTGATTGCGCGAACCCCATCGGCATGCAGGCGATAGCAATCGCAGCACCCACCAAGGTACGAGCCAGTATTCTCTTGTTAGTTTTCACAATGATCTCCTTCGTCGTTGATAAAAGGTACGTGTTAGCGTACGGTAGTTTTGATAGACAGCTTGGGTAATAGGCGTGCTTTCATACGCGCCCACAACCCAAGCAAACCATCAGGGGAAAAAAGAACAATTGCCAGAAAAACACCACCGATCACGAGATTAAATCGCTCGCGATTGATCAAGTCGATGGCAAAAGTCTGTAGCAGTATAAAAATAATTGCACCCAAGAATGCGCCTATTGGATGCTTCATGCCGCCCAGCACGGCAATCACCAAAATATTGATGAGCCAGCCAGTATTGACCGAGCCTGGCGTGATCAAGCCGTTGTACCAAACCAGCATCACACCGCCCACGGCTGCAATAAAACCCGACACTGCATACGCCGCCAAACGATGGGCTGTGACGTTAAAGCCCAGAGAATTCATACGCCTTGCGTTGTCGCGTGTGCCTTGCAATGCAATGCCAAAAGGCGTACGAATCAAGTGTTTTACAAAGAAGTACCCCGCCAAGGCGAGCGCTAAGCTCAGGTAATAGAAGGGCAGCGGCGAGCGCCAATCAACACCGAACAATTTCGGTGGATAAACTTTTTGAAAGCCTTGAAAACCATTAAAGACGCTGTAGTTTTGCAAAACCAAATAATAAAAAGCTGCACCAATCGCGACTGTGATCATGATCGTGTAAATGCCTTCGGTGCGCACAGACAAAAAGCCGATCAACACAGAGCACGCAGTGGCTATGGCCAGCGCAAATATAAGCGCCACCCACCATGGCCAATTCAGACTAATTTCCGGCGAGCCGCTAGCGCCCAAAATAGCGACTGCATAGCCAGCAATACCAGCCACAGTCATTTGCGCAAGCGACACCATGCCGCCATACCCTCCTAAAAAAGTGAGTGATAGAGCGATCAAACCAAAAATCAAGGACTGTGCACCGATTTGAAACGCCAAAAATGGCGATACCAGCAAGGGAAATGACAGCACAAACAACATGATCGCCACATGTCGGATGCCAACGGTTGTGATGGTGTCACGCATCCATTCATAGGAAGGCTGTGCTTGCGCGCCTGCATGCTTGGCAGCATGCGACCCCGCCGCCTTGCTTACAGAAGTACCTTGACGCAAAGCAGAATTTGCATCGCGGTTCATGGCTTGCCGCCAGCGAGAGGCGCTCATGTTGCTTTCCCCATGATGCCGCGCGGGCGAAATGCCAAGACCACAATCAAAATCACAAAAGTAAACACCACGCTGTAGGTTGGTGCATAGGCCAAGCCGTAGGTTTCAGCCAAACCCAAAATTACTGCGCCAATCGCTGCTCCCACGACACTGCCCATGCCACCCACAATCACTACTATCAACGAAGCCAGAAGCAAACGCGTATCTTCGCCTGGCACGATGGACAGTTCAACCGAACCGATCACGCCACCCAAGCCAGCCAATCCAGCTCCGAGTGCAAACGTGACGGCAAAAATCAAATTTACATTCACTCCTGCAGCAGAAAGCATGGCGCGATCATCTACGCCTGCGCGTATCATCATGCCGACTCGGGTTTTGCTAAGTAACAACCACAGTGCAACACCGATTACGATACCCATGCCTAGCAGGCTCAGTCGGTAAGCGGAGTATGCATTGATGATGGGCAATCCTCTGATGGGGCCTTGTAGCCACTCGGGCGCTTCCATTTGATAGACCTGTGCAGTAAAAACCCACAGCAAAATATCCGCAATCACGATTGACAAACCAATAGTGACCATGGTCTGGCGCAGGTCTTGGTTTTGCATATGCCGCAGGATCAGCACCTGCATCAACAGCCCAACCAAAGCAGCAGCGCCAAAGCCAGCAGCAATCGCAAGTACCCAATAACCTGTTTTGGCGGCGACCAAATAGCCCACGTATCCACCGAGTAAATACAAAGAGCCATGTGCTAAATTCACATTGCGCATCAGTCCAAAAACCAAAGTGAAACCGCTAGCTACTATGAAATAGAGCGACGCTAATGTAAGGCTGTTGAGCAGAGTAACAAAATACAGGCGCAGATTGTCCGCAATCGCCCAAGCGCTGAATATGGCGATCGGGCCGCCCACCAAAATCCACAAAGCGATCTTTTGATTGCGCGTCATGCTGCCCACCCGCGCATACTGCTGCGGCTATCTAAAGCTGGTGTTTTCACAAACTTACCGTCTTTCATCACGGCCAGCATGCGATCTGGCTTGCGCAGAATACCCAAATTCGCCAAAGGATCACCGTCAACTAGGAGCAGGTCAGCGAGATAGCCTTCTTTTACCAATCCCAGCTCGTGAGGGCGCATCATGATTTGGCCTCCAAGCTGTGTTGCACTGCGTAGCGCTTGAGCTGGCGTGAAGCCGAGGTATTTTACAAAGAACTCCAAATCGCGGGCATTTTGGCCATGCGGCGTGAAGGCAAAGCCGTAATCGCCGCCAGGCAAAACACGGATGCCGCGCTTGCGCATCGCGTTCAGGGACTGGAGTGCTGCATCCCATTCGATTTGGTAGCCCATCTCTACGGCTTTGGCATGTGTCGTGCCCCAAGGTTCGGCCTCATAGAGCATGGCATACAGGATGGCAATACCAGGCGCAACAAATACACGATCACGTGCGGCTTCCAGCATATCCAGTGTTTTTTCATCGGTAAAGCTGGCGTGATAAATCAAATCAATGCCATGGCGCAGCGCTTGTTGAATGCTCGCGTTGGATCGCGCATGCGCAATGCCTCGCTTGCCTCGCGTGCGCACCTCATGCATGGCCGCTGCTACTTCTTCATCACCCATCCAAGTGGTTTCTGCAGGCGCGTCTGGCACAAAATTGTCGCCCGATAGATTGAGCTTGATCGAATCCACACCGTACTTCAAGAATGTGCGTACCGCTTTGCGCATCTCATCAGCGCCGCTTACAACCACGCCAAAGCTGAACTCTGGGAAAGGTAAGTGGGATAGCATTTCATCACCCAAACCACCCGCCACAGTGATTTCTTGGCTAGCTGCCAAGTAGCGTGGCCCAGGAATTTGACCGGCGTTGATGGCATTGCGGATCACAACATCCAAGCGTGGCTTAGCGCAAGCGGCACCCAGGCATGATGTCCAGCCAGCCATGAGGTATTGCTTGGCCACTTTGGTACACCACAGCACATGCTCTTCCACTGGCATGGTTTGAATAGCGGACAGGGTGGCAGCATCGTTCCAAGAGAAATGCGTGTGCGCCTCGACCATGCCAGGCATGAGGGTTGCACCTGCGCCATCGATCACCATGGCATCGCCAATAGAGAGGCCATGGCTGTTGTGGCTGACCCGCTCTATACGCTGGCCTTGCACGATAACGCTGCCCATGAACGGCTGCTCCCCCGTGCCATCGAAGATGCGAACGTTAGTGAAATGGATCCGATTAGTCATATTCTTCGCCTCATGCATTCCAGCGCGTGGCTTGCGTGTTGCGCACGGGTGGCTTGCGGTGGAATTTGCCATCTTTCATGACAGAAAGAATGCGTTTCTTGTCTTGCAGCACCGTGATATCCGTCAGTGGATCGCCATCAATGAGTAAGATATCAGCTAGGTAGCCTTCTTGAATTTTTCCAAGCTGCTTGCCCAACTTCATTATTGGGCCGCCCCATGCTGTTGCAGACAGCAATGCTTCCATATTGGACATGCCCACGTACTTCACAAAGTACTCCAAATCTCTGGCATTGGTGCCGTGGGGTGTCCAAGCAAATCCGTAATCACCACCGGGCAGGATGCGCACGCCGCGCTTGTGCAAGGCGCGCATGCTTTCCATAGCTGCATCAAGCTCGCGGAAATAGCCCATTTTCTTTGCCGCCTCGGGCGTGATGCCCCATTCGCTGGCGTTGTGGCAGGTATTGATCAGCCATGCCAAGCCGGGTGCAATGAAGTGCCTGCGCTTGCTTTCCTCAAGCATGTCCAGTGTTTCGCTGTCTGTGAAGCTGGCGTGATAGATCACTTCGATGCCATGTTTAATGCATTGCTGAATCGACCAGGTAGATCGCGCATGGGCTGCAACGCGCTTGCCCCAAGCCTTGGCCTCTTGCACGCAGGTTTTGATTTCTTCTTCTGTGAATTGGCTCATCTCACTTGGCATGCCTGTGATGGATTCACCCGAGAGATTGATCTTGAGCGAATCTACGCCGTATTTGGTGAACATACGCACGCAGCGGCGCATTTCTTCCACGCCGCTGACCACTGCACCAAAAGCGAATTCTGATTGTGGCAAATGCGGCTGTGTGGTATCTCCCAAGCCCCCCGGTACCGTAATTTCTTGGCTTGCTGCCAGATAGCGCGGACCAATTATCGTGCCATCATTAATCGCATTGCGGATGACCACGTCAAGCCTAGGCTTAGCAGTCGCTGCGCCCACGCAGCTCGTCCAGCCCATATCCAGATACCGCTCGGCTACTTGTGCGCACCACAAAATATGCTCCTCGGGCGGCATGCGCTGAATCGCATCTAGGCTGGGCTGGTCATTCCAAGAAAAATGTGTGTGCGCTTCGATCATGCCAGGCATCAAAAATGCGCCCGCACCATCAATCGTCTGCACGCCGTGCACGACTGAGCTGCTGCCATAGGAGGAGCGGCTCACGCGCGCAATCCGATTGCCCTGCACCAGCACTTCACCACGGAAGGGCTGCTCGCCTGATGCATCAAAGATGCGCACATTAGTAAATAAAACATCGCTCACGGTTGTATCCTTCAACGTTGACGATCAAGAAAATCACGCAGGAGGCGGCGGCATGCATCGACACGCTCCAGCATCGGCCAATGGCCACATTTGTTCAAAATCTCAAGACGTGTTTGCGGCAGGCGAGCCATCAGCTCCCGCGCTCCCGCAAGGGGAGTGACGACATCTTCATCCCCAGTCACCAACAACGTGGGGCACTTGATTTTTTCTAAAGTTGTTGGCATTGCCTGCGCAAGCAGCAAACAGTTGCGTGCATAGCCTTCGGGATCTTGCCCCATGATGCTTTCACGCACATATGCCACCGTTACAGGTTGTGTTTCTTTGGTTGAAACAGACAGTGCTGCATTGGAGACGGCTATCGCAGCCTCGAAGTTACCCTTCTCGCGCACCAAGGGTGCACGTGCGTTCATGACGTCGCGCATACCCTGTGGTGGCTGCAAAAGTGAAGCAAAGAGCGTCATACTTTTTACCAGCTTAGGATCTTTCACAGCCACAAAGGGGCAGACGATGGTGCTCAATGAATGCCCCACCAAATGCATCTGCTGTACACCCAAGGCCTGACACACATCGATCACAGATTGCGCTACCACATCAGCCGTTAGTTGGCCCTTATGCGCCGTGTTTTCAGACAGGGCATAAGCATTATTGGAGCGCCCAGCACCTGGCGTATCAATGCGAATCAGTTTGTAGTTTTGCAGCACGGGCATCAGCGGTGCCCACACATTCATCGAACCACCCAAGCCGTGAACCATGACGACGGCCTCACCCTCGCCCTCCACGTCAACGGCCATCTTGTCGATCCATTGAATAGCCATGTTATGCCTTCAGACGAAACGGTTTTCGATGGCGCCAATGCCATCGATTTCAACGCGAACCACATCAGCGGCCTTCAGATAGCGTGGTGGCTTCATGCCCATGCCCACACCCGCGGGTGTGCCGGTGGCAATCACATCGCCCGGCAGCAGCGTGATGCCGCGCGAGCAGGTTTCGATCAAAGTTGGGATGTCAAAAATCAGATCTTGGGTGTTGCCATCTTGCCGCAGCTCGCCATTGACCCAACCGCGCACGCGAATGTTGTCGTGTTTTAGCGCGTCAGATGTCACGATCCATGGCCCCATCGGGCAAAAGGTATCGAAGCTTTTGCCCAGATCCCATTGGGAATGCCGCATTTGCACATCACGCGCTGTTACATCGTTGACAACCGTGTAGCCAAAGACATGTTCCATAGCCTGTGCAGCCGTGATGTTTTTGCCACCACGACCGATGATGACGGCTAGTTCGGACTCATAGTCAATTTGCACAGATACTGCTGCACCGGGGAGTACAACGTCATCATAGGGACCGACTACGCATTGGGCCAACTTAGTGAACACAATTGGCCATTGGCCTTGGTCGCTTGCATTGCTAGTAAAGACACTGCCTGCTAGCTCGGCTGCATGTGCACGGTAATTGCGCCCTACGCAGAATATGCCGCGCTGGGCCTTAAACAATGGCGCTAGCAATTGCACGGCACTAACAGGCAAGCGCGTGCCCTTTGCAGCGGGTAGCGCCTCACCCCTTACCAAGCTATGAATCAAGGGGAGAACACCTAGGGATGAATCCGATATGTCAAGCGCAGTTAATTCCTGCCCATTTGCAGAGACTATACCGATCTGAGGCTTACCGCCCCACAACCAACTAGCTAAACGCATGAAATTTGCCTCATATACATGGGATTCGCGCAACCCAACTGGAAACTATCTATGCCTCGATTTTGATCAAAATGAGACAGTAGTCTCATAATGAACTTGCCGTATCATAATCAGATCAATCTTTTGCTGCAATTGCTTTTACAACAATAAAGACTAGGAGTTTCCCTTATGGTCCTTTCTAATGCGCTGGCGACAGAACCCACCCCCACACCACTGCGCGGTGTCAAAGCTTCTACTTTGAAACTGCTCTTGGATACCGCCATGTCACTGATGACCGAGCGCGGGTATATTCCCTCGATAGCCGAGGTGGCGATGCGCGCGCACGTCTCTCGTGCCACGGCTTACCGCTACTTTGCCAGCCGCAGCGAGCTGATTGCAGCTGTGGTGGATATTTCGCTGGGCCCTGTGCGCAGTTTTCATTCAACACTGACTGATGGACGCGCCCGTGTGGCGCAATTGTTTGAAGAAACTTTTCCGCGCTTCAAGGAGTTTGAACCGCAACTTCGTGCTGCGGCGCAGCTCTCTCTTGAACACCAAGCGCTGGAACGTGCTGGTTTATTAGAAGAAAAGCCTTACCGCCGTGGCCACCGCATTGCGATCTTGGCGCACGCCATTGAGCCACTAAGCACACAGCTCACCCCAGAAGTGCATCAAAAACTACACCAAGCCTTGTCTGTGGTTTATGGAATTGAGCCCTACATCATCTTGCGCGACATATGGCATGCCACAGACAAACAGATTGAGAACACCGCGTTGTGGATGGCGCAGGCCTTGTTAGATGCAGCAATAAAAGAATGCCAAGGCATCCCCTCAGAACCAAGACCCCCAGCACGCGTAACCCGCCGCAGCCGCGCCATGTCACAGCCAGTCTAAGCCGTATCTGGACTTGTCGGCTTTAACAGCCAGATAGGCGCTCAGCGCTGGTAAGCGCAAAAACAGTTGCACCATCCCATAAATTAGGGATTGAGCGGAGTGCGCAAGTGGGTAACAATTGGTTAAAGTGTGGTTTGCTGCGCAAAGTGCGGCAGTTCACCAATTTTGATGCATGAAAATCTCTGCTATGACTACTATTTCTAATGCTTTTTCGCGCCATGTGGGCGGTGCTTTTCGTTGCGCCACTCTGGGGGGCGCAGCTGTTCTGTCACTGTCTGCATTGACAGCAGCAGCCCAAGCACCAACTGCAGCGCAGATGATTGAGCAACTCAAAACCCAGCCCGCGCCAGCAGTGGCTCCCGCCAATGCACCCAGAACACGAAGCTTGCGCAACTTGACCGTGGAGGCAGTCAACCCTGCGGCAGCTACTGCCACAGCAGCCGCGCCTGCTACAGTTGGCGCAGCAGCCAGCGCTGGGCCGGCAGCTGCCACTGGAGCGCCTGTAGCAGCGCAAACACCTGCACCCACCGAGCCAGCGCGCCCATCGCTGTCCCTGCTGATCCAATTTGACTTCAATTCCGCCCGCGTCAAGCCCGAGAGCCAGCAGGCACTGGCCAATTTGGCGGTGGCGTTGCAGTCGCCCGAGCTTAAAACCTTTCGCTTCGCCGTAGAAGGCCACACCGATGCCCAAGGCCGCGCCGACTACAACCAAAAGCTCTCGCAGCAGCGGGCGGATGCCGTGCGTGACCAGCTTAGCAGCCAAGGCGTGGCCGCTGCGCGCCTCTCGCCAGTGGGCAAGGGGTCGAGCGAGTTGGCCAAGCCCGACGAGCCCTATTCGGCTGAAAATCGCCGCGTGCGCATTGTCAACATGGACTAACTCTCTGTGCCCGCTACAGCTATCCGCATCCACGTCGCCAAGCGTCCAACCAATCAAAAAATGCACTGATTTATGAAATTTAAGCACAATGTCAGCGTCATATGGTCATATTGCGCTATTAAAAATGTAGTGAATAAAATCGCCGTGGCTTGCTCCATAGTCTGCGGCACATGCAGCCTTGGTCTGCCACCAGCGGCTTGGGCGCAAGCGGCCAAGCCCGCCAGCAGCAAGGACGCCGACCGCAATTTGCAGGTTACCGCTGCGCCAGCGGCAGCGTTTCCGGGCCAGTCTGCGGGACGGCGCGTGGCCTTGGTGATTGGCAACAGCGCCTACAAAGACTCGCCCCTGCTCAACCCCGTGAACGACGCACGCGCTATCAGCGCCGCGCTGACGGAGTCTGGCTTCACCGTGATTGCCCGCGAAAACACCGACCAGCGCGGCATGCTGTCAGCCCTGCGCGAGTTTGGCGACAAGCTGCGCGACGGCGGCGTGGGTATTTTTTATTACGCAGGCCATGGCATGCAAATCAAGGGGCGCAATTATTTGATCCCCGTGGGCGCAAGCATTGAGCGTGAGGACGAGGTGGCCTACAGCGCGGTGGACGCGCAGGCCGTGCTCGACAAAATGGAAGCTGCAGGCAACGGCACCAACATAATGATTTTAGATGCCTGCCGCAACAACCCCTTTACCCGCAGCACCCGCAGCGGCCAAGCCGGTTTGGCGCAAATGGACGCGCCCGTGGGCACTTTGGTGGCCTTTGCCACCAGCCCGGGCGCTGTTGCCAGCGACGGCGGCGGGCAAAACGGCCTGTACACCCAGCACCTGCTCACCGCCATGCGCCAGCAGGGCGCTAAGGTGGAAGATGTGTTCAAGCAGGTGCGCGCCAATGTGCGACGCGACTCGCAGGGCAAGCAAGTGCCATGGGAGAGCACCTCGCTGGAAGGGGATTTTTACTTCAAAGTGCCCACTGGTTTGACTGCTGGCGCACCCAGCGCGGGTTTCAACGCAAATGCCGCAGTAGAAGCCGCCCTGTGGGATGCTGTGAAAAATAGCTCCACACCCATCGAGCTGCGCGCCTACCTTAACCGCTATCCGCAGGGGCAATTTGCAGCGCCCGCGCGCGCGCGCTTGGAGCAATTGCTGCCAGCTACAGCGCAAACAGCTGCTGCGGTAAACCCGGCTACCCAAAGCCCCCGCGTGAATTACCGTGTGGGCGATAGCTGGACATTTGCGGTCGATAACTTGCTCACCAACAAGCAAAGCAGCTACACCCACCGCATCACATCAGTGGCGGCCAATGGCGACGGTTTGATAAATGAAGGTGCTGTTGTGTATAGCGCCACGGCCCAAGCCAAATACATACGCAGCGAAGACCGCGAGCGGTTTTATAGCGATGGCTTTCGCAGCACCCCCAGTCAATTGCGCATCGGCTTTAAAGAGCCTGTGAGCTACGAAATCATCACCAAAAATAAAGACGGCAGAGATGACAAGTTCATAGCCGCAGGCACGATTGAAGTCGCAGCCCAAGAAAAAGTCAGCACCCCCGCTGGCGAATTCATGGCTTGGCGCATCAAGCGCATCACCCGCGGCACCTTGGCCAACGGCGATGCGCATTTGCTAGACCACACCTACTGGTATGCGCCCGAAATAAAACGCTTGGTAGCCCAAGACACCACCGACACCAATCTCACCACAGGCAAAATCACCTCACGCGCCAAGGTGAGCTTGCAAAAATACTACTTAGCAGATGCCACCCTGAGCGCCAGCGCAGATGGCATAGCCGCCGTAGAGAAGCGCACCGACGAGTTGCTGGCGCAGCTGGCACTGGCTAAGCCCGCAAGCAGTGGCAGCCCTAAGCCAAGCATTGCGAGCAACAGCTTTGGCTACACCGTGGGTGACCGCTGGCGCTACCAAACGGTAGACCGCTACAAATCAGAGGTCACAGGCAATTGGTCGCGTCAGGTGGATAAATTTGATGCACAAGGCGGCATCACCATGCGCGGGGGCACTGTACGCTGGTCAGCAGACGGCTCGTGGCGCTACCAGCGCGATGCAGATGGCAGCACGCTGGAGTATTCTGATAATTTCAAAATGGTGCCTGCCACGCTCAAGGCGGGTCACTCAGAGAAAGCAAAGTTCACGCTCACGTGGAAAAACAGCGGTGGAAACGGACAAGAGGAACGCAGCGGTGATGTCAAGGTGCTTGGCCTAGAAAAAATCAAAGTGCCCGCTGGGGAATTTGACGCTTGGAAAATCGAGCACAAAGGCTTCATCACAGGTAAAAACCTCAGCGCTTCCACCGCCTATAACCAAAGCTACACCTTGGTGCAATGGTATGTGCCCGCTCTGCGCGCCTATGTGGCAGAAGACTATGAACGGCGCGATAGCCGTGGCAATATCGACCGCTTTGTTCGCCAAGAGCTCACCAGCTTTGAGGTGGCAGGGGCTCAGCACCTCGCCCAGCGCTAAGCCCTGCATCGCTAGCCCCTCACCGCCAACCCATGAACCTCTGGCAACGCAGTACCCAAGCCCTAGGCGCGCTCCCCGCGCGGCGCGTCACGTGGGTGTTGGCCATCGTATTTAGCCTGTGGGCGGTGGCCGATATGGCGTATTTCAAGGTATCTAGCGGCTTGGCGCAAAACAGCTACGACGCGATGGTGCGCGCCCGCCTGTATGCCCCGCCCGCCGACCCGCGCGTGCTGATCATCGACATTGACGAAGCATCGCTCTCGCGCATGGCCAGTGAGTTTGGCCGCTGGCCGTGGCCGCGCGACACGCTGGCTACCGTGCTTGATTACATCGAAAAGCAAGCGCCCGCCGCCGTGGTGTGGGATGTGCTGTTTGCCGACCCGGACCGCCTCTCGCCTGGCGGCGACAAAGCTTTTGACGAGGCGGCCAAGCGCAGTGCCCACAGCCATTTTCCGGTGGTGCGCCTGCCCGCTGCCAACGACGGCAAAAGCAAACTGAGCCGCAGCGGTTTGCCCAATTTGTGGCTGCCCAGCACAGATGCGGCGGTGAACCAAAGCACGCAAACGCTGGCTGTGATCCCTCCATTTTTGGCAAGCATTGCCAACAGTCGCTTGGGCTACAACAACGGCTACCCCGACAACGATGGCGTGCTGCGCCGCTACCGCTATGTGGAGCGCCTGCCCGGAGGCGGCGTGATCCAGTCCATTCCCGTGAGCGTGGCGCGCAGCCTGAATGCTGCGCAAATGCAAAATACTTCTAATTTAATAGCAGAAGACGACGCTTTCACGCCGACATCAGGTAAAAAAATCTTAAAAGACAAGCTCATGGTGTGGCGCAAAAATGCCAACGCCTACCCGCGCGTGGCTTTTGCCGATGTGTTCAACGCCGCCGAGGGCGGCAAGCCCCTGAAAGCGCTGCCCGATTTCAAAGGCAAAATCATCGTCATAGGGTCCACTGCGCCCAGTTTGCATGACATCCACCCCACGCCGCTGGCGCCCACGCAGGCTGGCGTAGACAGCTTGGCCACCGCCATCGACAACGCTGTGAACGGCCATTTCGTGGCCGAGCTGCCGCGCTGGCTGCAAGCGGGGCTGGCCGTGCTCATGTGTGTGCTGCTGGCCTACTGGGTGAGCGGTTTTCAGGGCGGCAAAGGCTTGGCCTCATTAGACCCAGCCTTGTTGATCTTGCCGGGCACTTTGCTGGCCATCAGCTTTGCCAGCCTCAATGGCACGCCCTTGTTCGTTGACTTGCAGCTGGCCGCAGGCACTGCCTTGCTTTTTTTAGCGGCGCTGCGCACATGGAATGGCTGGCGGCGCGACCACTGGTGTGGCTACTCGCCCGCCCCAGAAGCGCTTGTTGGTGTGCACGCCTCCCAGCCGCTGGCCGGTGTGGGCCTGGACCGCTTGATTGGCATGTTGGCCAAACACGCCCCCGCTTGCCGCGTGGTGGCCGGTGATGCCAGCGCCACATGGCCGGCCAGCCTGCGCTGGAGCGAGTTGGCGCGCTTTTGTGCCGTATGCGGCCCCGCTGAGCAGCTTGCGGCTTTGGCGCAAGCGCCTTGGCCAGACGGCACGCAGTTTGGCGCCACGCAAATGCTGGCTAATTTGCCTGCCGACAACCCGCAGCGCAGCGCCCACATTGCCCAAGCAGCAGTGCGTGCTTGCGCCGCTTTATAAGCTTGCTACAAATACCCTGTTTCAAATACCCTGCCAATGCCAACCCTGCACATTCCGCACGCTAGACCGCATGCCATCCATTTTTAGACAATTACCCACCAAGGAGCGAACTATGAACCACCACCAATTTACCCCATTTGCACGCAGCCTGAGCGCCATTGCATGGTGTTTGGCCGCCGCAGGCGCAGGCGCGCAAAGCACCGCGCCCGTGCAGGTGCTGCGCAGCACCGAGCTGCGCAGCGACAAAATTCCAAGCGCTGAAGCCATGGCACAAGTAGCCGCAGGCAGCAGCTTGCAAGTGCTCAGCTTAGAAGGCGGCTGGGCCTATGTGGAGGCGGGCGGCAAACGCGGCTGGGTGCGCGCATCGGTGCTTAACCTGAGCGCCACCACCAGTGCCGCCGCCGCGCAAGACTCTGCGCGTGGCGCATCGGGCAACACCGCGCTTACGCTGGGTGTGCGCAGCCTCACGCCGCGGGTGGACCGCCACGCCCTGATCATTGGCGTGGGCGTGTATGCAGACAAAGACACCCCGCCCTTGCCGGGGACCAAAATTGACCGCGAATCGGCCACCCAAATTGCGCAAGCCATGCAAGTGCCAGTAGGCAATATTGCCTATCTGCACGACGCTGCAGCCACGGGCGATGCCATCCGCAAAGCGCTGACTGACCTGAACAGCCGCGTGCAAGACGGCGACAAAGTGTTCATCCATTACAGCGGCCACGGCACGCGCTACAAAGACGATGCCTCCGGAGGCTGCGTAGAAGCCTTGTTGGCCTACGATGGCGGACAAAAAGGCACGATCACCAACCGCGAGATGGCCGATTTGCTCAAGCCGATTACAGGCAAAACCGACAAGCTCATGGTGATTTATGATGCCTGCCACTCGGGCGGCCTGATCAAAGCCGATGCACCCCTGCGCTCGCGCGGCATCAGTGTGCTGGGGGATGAAGGCGCGCTGCGTCCCAAATTCTCCAGCATCACCGAAGAGTGCGGGCGCCCTGTCAACATCAAAACCCGCAACCTCACGGTAGAGCAGGTCAGCAAGGGCGCGCTGCCCCAAGACATCATCCACATCAGCGCCGCGCGCGACAACGAGATCAGCTTTGACGATGAGTTCAAAGGTGGCTTGGCCACCCAATTTATCCGCGACTGCATGCTGCGCGATGCCAAAGACCTGGATGGCTCAGGCGCTATCAGTATGAAAGAAGTGCAGATGTGCGCCCAAGAAAAAGTCAACAACCGCATGAAGAACGATGCCAACTTCAAGGCGCACAACATCACCCTGTCGGGTAACGGCGAGTTCGTGCCAGCATGGTTTAGCCAAGCGGCCATAGCGGCCACTTCTGCGGCAGCACCTGTTGTGATGGCTGCCGCTATACCCTCGGCGGCTTCTGCCGCCGCCGCGGTGGCGGCCGCCCCAGCAGCTGTGGGAGCGGCCACCTCAGCCGCAGGCGCTGTGGCTAGCGCCATAGGCGCAGTGGCCTCCACGGCCGCCGCTGTTAAACCCACGGCAACGCCCGCCCCTGTGGTAGCCAGTGCCCCAGCCAGCCCTGCGCGCCCCCCCACAACAGCCCCTGTCGCCGTGGCTGTTGCACCCCCTGTTCGTCCGCAAACGCCTGCGCCAGCCGTTGCAGCCGCTGCGCAAGTAGCAGCCGCAGTGGCCGTGCCTGTCGTAGCCGTAGCACCCGTAGCCCCGCCTGCTCTGTCAGGCGAGCAAGCCCTGCGCCAAATGTATGACCAGCGCGATGCCAAGCGCAATGTGCGCGTGGTCACCAGCAAAGACAAACTCAAAATCGGTGAAGATTCGTTTGACTTTTCCGTGCAGTCCGAAAAAGACGGCTATGTGTATGTGGCCATGGCAGGCTCAGACAACAAAAGCATGTATTTGCTGTTTCCTAACGACTTGGACCAAAACAACAAAATAGAAGCAGGCAAACAGCTGCTGCTGCCCCGCCCCAACTGGCGTTTAAAGGCCAGCGGCCCTGCAGGCACAGACACTATTCTTGTCTTTGTGGCCGACGGTCCACGCGACCTCACCAGCCTTGCTGGCAGCAAAGCCGGGCCCTTCGTCACATCGCTCAACGACAGCACTGGCCGCGCCCGCCTAGGCGCGCTCATGAGCACCAGCAAAACCGTTACCACCCAAGAGTGCAGCGGCGCAGCCCGCAAAAACAACCCCCTGTGCTCGGACGCTTATGGTGCTGCGATGATCAGTGTGGAAGAGGTGAAATAGGGTAAATTATAAAAAATACTACTGATGTCATCGTCATATGGTCATAGTGTGCTATTAAATTAATACTCAAACGAGGAGATAAGCGGTGATTCATAAATTCTCAAAACGGCTTGCATGCTTGGCGGCATCCACGCAAATTTCACGCACTTTGGCCAAATCTGCACTGGCCCTGGCCATCACAGCTTCGCTGCTGCCGCTGTCTGCCCAAGCCCCGGTTGACCTGCGCATTGCCTTGGTGATTGGCAACGCTGCGTATGCAGGCGCAGCCGCGCTGGCCAACCCTGCCAACGATGCCAAGGCCATGGGCGAGGCGCTGCGCGGCCTAGGCTTTGCCGTGGTTGAGATCCGCGACGGCAGCCGCGCCCAGATGGCAGAGGCTATAGGCAAGGTGCAAGCAAGCCTCAAAGGCAAGCAAGGCATAGGCATGCTTTACTACGCAGGCCACGGCCTGCAAGTCGATTGGCGCAACTTCATGGTGCCCATTGATGCCAAGCTGGCCAAAGCCGCCGATGTGCCAGAGCAAACCATAGATTTGGGGAGCGTCATCGACGCATTCAAATCAGCTGGCAACCGCATGAACATTGTGGTGCTCGATGCCTGCCGCGACAACCCGTTTGAAACAGGCGGCAACAAAGTGTCCACAGGCAAAGGCCTAGCACCGCTTGATGCGCCTACGGGCACATTCCTAGCCTATGCCACCGCGCCTGGCAATGTGGCCGAAGACGGCGATACCAAAAGCGTGGACGGAAAAGCAGGCAATGGCCTGTACACCCAATTTTTATTGCAAGAGCTCAAAAAACCAGCAGCCAAAATCGAAGACGTGTTCAAGCGTGTGCGCCTGAACGTGCGCCAAAAATCCGAAGGCAGACAAATCCCGTGGGAGTCCACCAGTTTAGAAGACGACTTTTATTTCAACGCAGGCCTCAAGTCCACGCAAAAAGAATCCGACAGCGACAAAGAAAAAGCCTTTGCACTAGAAAAAGCCGATTGGGACAAGATCAAAGACAGCAAAGCGGCCAACGACTTTTATGCGTTTTTGCAGAAATACCCCAGTGGTTTTATTACCGAGCAGGCGCAATTCAAAGTAGAGCAACTTCAAAAGGCGCAAACAAACGCGGTTGCTAATCGCGACGGTGTGACCCCAATTGCCGCCAGCGCACGCAGATTTCGTCTGGGCGACGAGACAGAATTGGACATCATTGACGGATTTACCAAACTGAGTCGCCGAGTGAAAATAACGGTGGTTAAGGCCAATGACGAAGAAGTTGAACTTAGCGCAGGACAGATTTGGGGGCAAACAGGTACATTGCTGAAAAATAACTTTGGCACGCACAGCCCCGGCATTTTGATTTCCCCATCAGATTTGGCATTAGGTAAGCGTTGGAAAACCGCTTTTCAAACCAAAAGACCAGATGGTGTACTGGAAACCTCGTTTTGGGAATACCACGCAAAAGCATACGAGACGATTACTGTGCCGCAAGGGACATTCAAGGCGATCTATGTAGTTGGCAGTGGTCAGGCGCGCTGGCCTAATGGCATCACCCATTTAGAGGCCAAGTCGTGGTTTGATCCCGTTAGTTTGCGCAGGCTGCGTCACGAAAGTATTTTTCGCAACAGCGGAAAAATTACCCATTTTCAAATCATTGATTCGGTGTCTTTTAAACAAGGCGCGGGTTGATACATTAGCCCAAAATACATCCATCTTTTTTACATAATGCCTCAAAAAACTCCCCCCTTAGCTAGTGCTGCCGATACCGAACGCGACGCTTTAGAGTTGCGCACTCGTAAGCTGCAAGTGCGTGCTGCGTTACGCGCCAAGCATGCAGAGCGCTCCGCACGCGCAGCTTCTTGTGCCAGCATGGTTGGCATATTACCCAAACCAAGTGACCAGTGCAGAACCTTGGTTATCGGCAACGCCTACTCAGGCAAGGCTGCTTTGGCCAACGATGCCTAGGCCATGGGCGCGGGGAGTACTGCTGGGCTATTTGGTTCGACTTCCCATCACCGCCGCGCCCACTATCAGCAAGGTGGCGATGGCAATGCTCCAATTGAGCGCCCTGCCCGTGGCCAGCATCAGCAGCACGGTGGAGGCCACAGGAGTGGCGTAGCTCAAAATACCGATTTGCCGCGCATCGCCCAACTTGAGCGCTTTGTCCCACAAAAAGAAGGCGGCGCCAAGCGGGCCCAAACCCATCACAGCCATCAAGCCCCAGTCTTGCCCGCTTAGCGCCGTGCGCGGCTCTAGCGCTGCGTGGCACAGCAGGGATAACAGGCCGCTGACGAGGCCAAACAGACCAATGGCAGCAGTGGGAAAGCTGCGCCCTGTGCTGGCCAAACGCTTGGTCATGAGTGAGTAGCTGGCCCAAATGAAGGCTGAGCCGAGTGCGGGGATGTAGCCCCAAGCAAAGCCAGAGAGCGCACCTGAAGGCACACCGACAGAAGCGCCTGCTGCAGCGCCGCCAGACGCACCCACCGACAAGCCCGCCACTGCACCACTGCTAGCGCCAAGTATGGCGATACAAGCTCCCGCAAACCCGATCAAGGCGGCGGCCACATGCGCCGTTGAAAGGCGCACGCCAGCCAAAAACAGCGGCGCAAGCACCACTATGAAAAGTGGCCACAAGTAGTTGACCAAATTGGCCTCCACCGCTGGTGCGTGGCGCAGGGCAATAAAGAGCAAAAAGTGGAAACCAAACAGCCCGTAAATGCCCAAGGCCAACACGCCTTTAGACACCCGCCATTGCCTAAAAAATGGCCAAGCGGGGATGCTGCCAATCAAAAGCGCAATGCCAGTGAGCAAAAACGGCGGTACATGCTTGAGTGCCAAACCCAGCACAGCCAGTGACGACCACAGCGCGATGGCGCAGGCGGCCAGAAAAATGGGTGAAGACAGAAGTTTTTTCATGAATATATTTTTGCGTTTTGCGCATCTTTTTTGCGCTTTTAGCGTTACCTAAATCCGTGCTGATCCTAACGCCCAATCAAAGCCCCGCGAAATTACTTTGCAGCCGCTGCACATTCACCACGCACACCGCACGCAGCTCGGCGCTGATGCTGCCAAGCGCCTGTGCGCGCTGCCAATAGCCAATCGCCCACTCCCGTGCCAGCGCGGCCTCGGCGGCGTAGCCTGCGGGCAGATGCTGCGGGCGAATCGGCTGGGCATCGAGCGTGCCGGTGTGGATGCTGGGCCGCCACTGCATGGGCAGCATGTCGTACACGGGGGTGATGCGAAACTGCGGCCTGTGCACATCGGCCACAAAGAATGACAAGTTGCCAAAATGCATGTCGGTGTTGCCAATATAGTGGCCAAACCTGTAAATCAGCGCGACTTGGCGCAAGTCTTCAGCGGGCAGCAGTTTGAGCGCCACCAAGGCTTCACAAGTAGCCACCCAGTGCTGGCGCGGCGTATTCACAAATGCATCGTGCACGGCCGACGCGGCCACCACATGGCGTTTGCCCGCTGTGCCCATGCGGTCAAAGCGCTGGGACTCTAGGTAGCTGCGCTGGGCGCTTTCTAGCACCCGCGTGTGGGCGCAGGCAATGCCGTGGCCACGTAGCACTTCGTTGGCCAAGTGCTCTAGGTGCAGCAAATCATGCCAGCGCTCGCCAAAAGGCGTGCCGCGTGGGGGCGTGTATTTGACGATGGCATGGATGTGTGGCGTGGTGGCTGAGGGTTGGGATGGCGCGCCTTCTTGCGCGGCCTGCAATGGCGGGGATTGCAAGCTGGTTTGCAAGCGCACGACAAACTTGGGTTGCTCACCGCCTGCGGATGAGCCCGCAGGCAGGCGCGTTCCAGTTTGCGCGGCCAGCGCGTCGTAATAGGTGGGCAAAAGCGGGTCGGCGCTGTTTAACCAGCTGCTGTCGGGTTCGCCGCCCAATGGACTGATTAGTACGCCACTTATTGGGCCGCTTCGCGCGCCAAGGCTTGATGCAGCATGGCCCAAGCCAGCGCCTGCTGGCGCGCTGCGGCGCGTGCCCAACTCCAGCGCGCCGGGCGGGTCGGTGGCGTGGTTGGCGGCTATGTAGAGCACTTGCTCGGTAGTCCAAGCGTCTGGGTCAGGCGGAAAATCAGGCCGCAAGGTGGTGTATTGCCTGCCCAAAAAGCCCTGTGGCCGCAGCCCTGCCAAAAACCAGGGCAGCGCCTTGTTGCCCAGCCATTCACCCCATGGTTGAGCCGCTGGCGCGGGTGACGGGCCGGGGCGCTGTAGCGCAGTGGGCAGACTGCGAAGCAGCTGCACTGCACTGCGCACATGCACATCACCGTTGTGCAAAAAACTTAAAGTCCCAAAGGCTTGCGCTGCACCACCATCACCCGTCCAATACAAGCTTTGCTTAGCGGGCAGGCCAAGAATAGGCTGGGTGAGCGCATAGCGCGTACTGCGCGCCGCGCCCAGCTTGCACACCCTGCTGCCCAGCGCTTGCAATGCCAAAGAAATGCTCGGCTGGCTCTTGCCCGTGGCCGCTTGCAGCTGCGCCGCCGTCAACGCAGGCGCTTGTGCCAGCAGGCCGAGCAGGCTGTCTGTGAGGGTGTTGTCAACAGGATTCATTAATAGATACTTTTTTATAAGTATCTGTCAATAATCAAATTTTGTCAAATTTTTAATAAATAAATTAATAGATACTTCAATTGAACCACCTAGCGCACCGCATGCAGTGGCTTGAGCAGTTCGGCCAAATCGTTTTCGGTAAACAAGGGTTGTTTGCGTGCGGCGGCATCGCTGTACATGCTTTCGGCCAGCTGGGCTTTGCGCTCTTGCAGTTGCAGCATGCGCTCCTCAATCGTGCCTTGGGCTACCAATTTGTAAACCATGACTTGCTGGGTTTGGCCAATGCGGTGGGCGCGGTCAGTGGCTTGGTTTTCCACCGCTGGATTCCACCAGGGGTCGTAGTGAATCACGGTGTCGGCCTGCGTGAGGTTGAGCCCCACACCGCCCGCTTTGAGGCTGATTAAAAACAAGGGCACTTCGCCGCTGGTAAAGCGCGTGATGATGGCATCGCGTTTTTGGCTTTGACCCGTAAGCTTGACCCAAGGGATGGACTGCTTGGCCAGCTCTTCTTCAATCAATTCGAGCATGCTGGTAAATTGCGAAAAAAGCAGCACTTTGCGGCCTTGGGCCAGCAGCTGGGGCAGCAGCTCCATCAGCAGTTCGAGTTTGGCCGACTGTTTGATTTTTTTGGCGGACGCGGTGGGCACCAAGCGCGGGTCGCAGCAGACTTGGCGCAGCTTGAGCAAAGCATCGAGCACTTGAATTTGCGAGCGCGCCAAGCCTTTGTTGGCCAGCGCTTCCTGCACGGCTTTTTCGGTGGTTAGGCGGATGGTTTCGTACAAATTGGCCTGCTTGTCGCCCAGCTCTACGCTGGTGATGCTGGTTTGCTTGTCCGGCAGCTCGGTGGCCACCTCACGTTTGGCGCGGCGCAGCATGAAGGGCGTGACGCGGCGGCGCAGGTGCGCCAAACGTGCCGTGTCGCCGTGTTTTTCAATGGGGGTGCGAAACAACTCTTTGAAGCGCGTTTGGCTGCCCAAAAACCCTGGCATCAGAAAATGGAACAAGCTCCACAATTCGCCCAAATGGTTTTCCATGGGCGTGCCCGACAGGCACAGGCGGTGGCGGGTATTGAGCTGGCCAGCGGCTTGCGCGGCGAAGGTGTGGGCGTTTTTGATGTTTTGCGCCTCATCGAGCACCACCAAGTGCCAAGCTTGCTTAGCCCAGTGCTCAGAATCACGCGCCAGCAGTGAATAGGAGGTGATGAGGATGTCTTGTTTGCCAATGTGCGCCGCGTCTTCATGCCGCTCAGCACCGTGCCAGATCAAGCTGGTAAGTGCGGGTGTGAAGCGCCCAATTTCGCGCTGCCAGTTGCCCAGCACGCTCACGGGGGCCACGATCAACACAGGCAAATCCAAGCGCCCAGCGGCTTTTTCGGCGGCTATGTGTACCAAGGTTTGCAGGGTTTTGCCCAGCCCCATGTCGTCGGCCAAAATGCCAGATAACTGGTGGGTGCGCAAAAATTGCAGCCAATTGAGGCCCTGCTGCTGGTAGGGGCGCAGCTGGGCATTGACACCATCGGGCAACGCCACCTCGGGCATTGTGTCCACGCCATGGAGCTGCTGCACCATGAGGCGCAAACTATCCGCCCCCGCCCATACCGCACCAGCGCCCAGCGATGCGCCCATTTGCAATGCCTCAAAGCGCGACAGCCGCAGCGTATCAGCGCCCGCTGCAATGGGCCGGTCACCCACCAGCTCGATCAAGGCTTGCAGCCAAGGCCGCAGTGGCTCGGTGGGCAGGCGCAGGTATTGGCCCTCTGGCGTTGGCAAATACACATAGGTTGGCAGCTGTAGGCTGGTGCTTTCATCGCTAGTGGCTTGCGCAATGCCGTCTGGCCCAGACGCACTGCGGTGCACCACGGTTTGCAGCTGCGCCAGCAAGCTGGGGAGCATGGGCAAAATGTTGTGGCGCTGGCCGTTGATGCTGATGCCCAGCGACAGGTCAAACCATGGCGACTGGCTGTCGTCCGTGCCGGCCAAATCTGCACTGCCTTGGCCCGCAAGCTGCACATGCAGGTCGTCTGCGCGTTTGATCCAGTCTTGCAAGTTGGGCTCTAATGTGATCTCAAAGCCCAGCGCCCGAAGCTGGGCGTAGTCGCTGTCGGCCCACGCTAGCCACTGCGGCAATTGCGCACTGGGCGTGAAGGCCAAGCTGAAGTGGCCTCGGGCATCGCCCGCTAGCCCCAGGGCAATCAGGCGGCTGATGCTGCTTTGCTCAAAGGCCATGTCGCGGTGCAGCAGCCAGCGCTCGCTGGGCGCTGCTGCAGCGCCGCTGAGCGCCGCATCTTTTTCAATGACGATGGGGTTGGCCAAGCTTTGGGTGAAATGCGCCACGGCCCCGTAGTCAAAGCGCAGGGTGGCCATCAGGGGGCCAAAGCGCGCCACATCATGGGCGGCTACTGCGGCAATGTGCAAGCGCGCCGTGGGCGTGATGCCTTGCAACACCTGCGGCGGGTGCATCACGGGCGGCAGGGGCAGGCCAGCCAAGCGGCGCAAAAAGCTGGTTTCATGCTTGGCAAAAGCCGACTGCGGAATCGGTGGTGCTTTGACCAGCAAGGCCAAATGCGCACTGGATACGCCGGGCATCTCTAGCAAGCCATACTCACCGCTGTCGATATCTATGTACATGGGCGGCGTGTTGAAATACCAGCGCTCGTGCACTTGCGCTTTGCTGCGGTCTGGGCTCAAAGCCCACGAAGGCTCGGTGGATTTTAAGTTGGTCACCTCGTTCCACTTCCAGGCCATGGGGCGTGGCGCACCTGTTTGCATGGCTGCGCCTAGGCTGCGCTCTTGCTCGCAAAAAAACAAATGCCCGCTGCTGGCGGCCAACTGCATGGCCAGCACCCCAGTTGAGCCAGCCAGCACGCATTGGTGCTCCGAAAGGTTGCTGTAATAGTATTGCGCGCCGGACATGCTTTTCACCAAGCGCTGGATATCTGCAGCCAATGGGCTGGTTTTTTCTCGGTCGTAATAGGGGATGGTTTTGAGTTTAGACCAGTTGCCGTTGCGCAAGCGTTTGGCGATGCCCATGGTGAGGTTTAGCACCTCGTAGTGGTCCACATGCTTGGCGCTGAGTGCATACACCACCGTGTTTTCGCTGCCTTTGGCAGCAAAGCTGTCTGGCGCATCGCTGGTATCGGGCATGGCCTGCGCATCGCCAAATAAATCAAGCCACTGCGTGACTTTGTGCTGTGCAACGCGTTGCTCTTGTTCTAGGGCTTGGCGGGCTTGCAGATCTTTGAGGCGCTGCTGCTCAGCGTGGGTGGGCAATGCAGGCGCATTTGCTCTGGCTAAGCCCGATATGCCCGCTTTGTAAGCTGCTTTGAGCGTGACAGCCAAGCAGTGGTTGCAATCTATGCCTACCGGGCAACTGCAGGTTCCTTCGTAATAGGTAACGCTGCCTTGCGCATTGGTTTCTAGCGCTACCTCTACGTTGTAGTTGTCGTATTTGCTGCCCAGCACCAAACCATCAATGAACCATTCATTTTGCGCGCCAGAGGCTATGCTGCACTCCAACACATGCTGACTATGGTAGACCGCTAAACCGCGTTGGTAGGTGGCATCAGAAAAATGGTCGGTGAGCGAGTGGGGGTTGATTAAAAATGCGCTGTTGTCCATGGCGACTGAGAGTGGTGCTAATTGAAGCTTTGGGTTCAGGTGGCTTGGTTGCCGCCCAATACCCCATGCGCCTGCTCGTCTGCGTGGTAGCTCGAACGCACCATAGCTCCCACGGCGGCGTGGCTAAAACCCATCTTGTAAGCCTCGGCTTCAAACATTTTGAAGACATCGGGGTGCACGTAGCGTTTGACTGGCAAATGCGACAGGCTTGGCGCGAGGTATTGGCCAATGGTGAGCATGTCGATGTGGTGCTCGCGCATGTCGCGCATGGTTTGCAAAATTTCTTCGTCAGTCTCGCCCAAGCCGACCATGATGCCGCTTTTGGTGGGTACATTGGGGAACAGCGCTTTGAATTTTTTGAGTAAGTTGAGGCTAAAAGCGTAGTCAGAGCCGGGGCGGGCTTCTTTGTAAAGCCTTGGGATGGTCTCTAGGTTGTGGTTCATCACGTCGGGGGGCGCGAGTTTGAGGATCTCTAGCGCGCGGTCGTCGCGGCCTCTGAAATCGGGCACCAGCACTTCAATGGTGGTGCCCGGCGAGAGCTCGCGGGTTTTGCGGATGCATTCGACAAAATGCGCCGCGCCGCCGTCGCGCAGGTCGTCGCGGTCCACGCTGGTGATCACCACGTATTTGAGCTTGAGCTTGGCGATTGTTTTAGCCATGTTCTCTGGCTCAAGCGCGTCCAGCGGGTCTGGGCGGCCATGGCCCACATCGCAAAACGGGCAGCGGCGGGTGCATTTGTCGCCCATGATCATGAAAGTGGCCGTGCCTTTGCCAAAACATTCGCCGATGTTGGGGCAACTGGCCTCTTCGCACACTGTGTGCAAATTGCTCTCGCGCAGGATTTGCTTGATTTCGTAAAAGCGCGTGCTGGGCGAGCCCGCTTTCACGCGGATCCAGTCGGGTTTTTTCAGCACTTCGCCGCGCTCCACCTTGATGGGGATGCGGCTGAGCTTGGCAGCCGCTTTTTGCTTGGCCAGCGGGTTGTAGGCTTCTTGGGATTGGGCGTCGCGCACGACTTCTAGGGTACTCATGGGGCTATTGTCGCCGACTGGGCAAGGGGCTGCTGAAATGGGGCTGACGGGGTAGCGCTTAGTGTGGGCCAAGCCTGCATGGAATTGGCGCGTGAAGAAAGCCTTTGGCGACGCTTTACCGCAGGGCTTTTCTTCGCTCAGGCCGCCAAATAGCGCGTGAGTTTGTCTGCCAACACCTGCGCCACTTCGTTCCAACTGGCTTGCACCCCCAGCGTAGCCATGTCAATGGTTTGCAGCCCCGCATAGCCGCAGGGGTTGATGCGCGAAAACGGCTCTAAATCCATCGCCACATTCAGCGCCACCCCGTGGTAAGTGCAGTGGCGGCTCACCTTGATGCCCAGCGCCGCGATTTTGCCAAGGCCCGTGAAATCCAAAGAATTAGGGTCAGAACCTAATTGTTTGGCGCTTGGCGCGTTGGAGTCTGGCAAATAATTAGGTTCTGACCCTAATTCTTTTTTCTGAGGCCGCTGCGCAAAGGGGCTGTGGCCAAAGGGGTCATCCAACCGCACGTAGATGCCCGGCGCGCCTGCCAAGCGGTGGCCAGTGATGCCAAAATGCAGCAGGGTTTTAAGCACCGATTCTTCGATTTTATAAACGTATTCTTTGACAAAATAACCAGCGCGCTTGAGATCTATCAGCGGATACGCCACCACCTGCCCAGGTCCATGGTAGGTCACCTGCCCGCCCCGGTTGGTTTGCACCACGGGGATGCCAGCAGCGTTAAAAATATGTTCTGCCTTGCCCGCCAACCCTTGGGTAAACACCGCATCATGCTCGCATATCCATAGCGTATTATGACCATATGACGCTGACATTGGGCTAATTTTATTCAAATTACCGTTCAAACGGTCATCTGTATAGGCCTGCATCGCCGCATACGTGTCGGCGTAGTTCACGCGGCCTAGAAAACGGGTGTGCATGGCTGTGCAGCGGGTGGTTTCACAACACCACTTTCACCATCGGGTGCGTGCTCATGGTGCGGTACACCTCGTCGAGCTGCTCTCGGCTGGTGGCGGTGATGGTGACGGTAACACCTAGGTATTTGCCGCCGCTGGATTCGCGCAGCTCGATGCTGCTGGCATCAAAATGGGGGTCAAACTGCTGGGCAATATGGGTGACTGCTGCCACCATGCCCTCTACCTTGAGCCCCATGACTTTGATGGGGAACTGGCAGGGGTATTCGATCAGGGATTGTTCGGGAGGGATGTCCATGGCTCGGGTTTTTGGAGTTTGAGGTTACGAATGCTTGGCAATTGATGCGCTGTCACGCGATTGTGCGCGCTAAATCGGCGCGGTATGTTGGCAGCTGCCTTGGTTTAGGCTGTGACAGTGGCGGCCTTGGCCGCTTGGTAGGCGGCGTAGAGTTTTTGGTAAACGGGGCCGGGTTGGCCTGCGTGGCTTTGATTTTGGCCGACTTTTTTGCCGTCTAGCGTTGTCACAGCCAGCACTTCTTTGGTGGCGGATGACAAAATGAGTTCGTCGCAGTTCAGCACTTCCTCACGGCTTAAGCGGCGCAGTTCAAAGGGAATTCCACTGGCGGCGCACATGTCGGCAATCAGGCCGTAGCGGATGCCTTCGAGCACCAAGTTGTCTTTGGGCGGGCCGTAGACCACACCGTTTTTCACCACCCACACATTGCTGGAAGCGGCTTCTGAGAGGTAATCACCGCGAAACATCACGGTTTCCACTGCGTCTGCATCTACGCTGATTTGGCGGGCAAACACCGAGCCGAGCAGGCTGGTGGACTTGATGTGGGCCTTTTGCCAGCGGAAATCATCGGCGCTTACGCAGGCCACGCCGCGCTCGCGCTGCGCGGGGCTGGGGCGGGGCAGGCGGTTGCACATGGCAAACACGGTGGGCGTGATGCCTGCGGGCATGGCGTGGTCGCGCAGGGCCACGCCGCGCGTGAGCTGGATGTAGATCAGGTGGTCGGTGGGGCTTTCAGGGCTGTCTTTAGCGCTGCTTTGGGGCGCTGGCGCGCTATCCGCTGGCGCCAAAGTGCCCGCAGCGCTGTCAAGCGCTGAATTTACAGAATTTTTGGCTAATGTCAGCGTAAAATGGTCATAGTGCGCTATGAGTTGCATAGCAATAGCTTTCCATTCACCCCGCGTATGGGGGTTGGCAATGCGCATCTCAGCCAAGCTGCGCTCCAGCCGCGCCATGTGCTGCTCAAAGCGAAACACCCGCCCGCCGTAGCTGGCCAACACCTCATACACCCCATCGCCAAAGATAAACCCTCGGTCCATCACGCTGACCTTGGCTTCGTTAAGCGGGGTGTAGGCACCGTTGAGGTAACAGGGGGTGGCGGGGATGTCTTGGGTGGTTTGCATGGTTTGGCGTAGTTGGCGGGTTGGCTTGGGTCATATTCGGGTTTCCGGCCGCGAAGGGCGCGAAAGTTGCGCTAAAAACGCGAAAGGAAAACCAAAAAATAAGAAAAAATAAAAATACTAGCAATGTCAGCGTGATATGGTTATTTTATGCTATTAAAAATATAGTATATAGAAAAAAATGCTAAACTTTATATGCTTTCGCAGATATTACTTTGGCTGTTTTTTAGCGTTTTTCGCGCAACTTTCGCGCCCTTCGCGGCCGGAAGTCCGAATAACCCCCCAAGCAACTAGCGACGCACAGCAAGCCGCCGAGTCTCCCCAACAGCCATCAAAAAGAAATCATCCTCAGAAATCTTGTGTGCCAGCCGCGCCGCCGCCAAGTCGCGCGGGGGCTGGTCCAGTGGCTCGTCGGTGAGGTTGAATGTGCCACAATGCACGCCCACGCTGCGTTTAGCGCCTAGGTCTTTGTGGATTTGCACGGCTTCGTCGGGGTTCACATGTTGCGATTTCATGAACCAGCGCGGCTCGTAAGCCCCCACTGCTATCAAAGCAATATCAAAGCCGCCGCCTAGGGCTGCGCTTTGGCGCTCGGCAAAGCGCTTTTTGGTGTCTGCAAAATCCTGCGAATACCCCGTGTCGCCGCTGAAATACCAATGAAACTGCGGGCCAATAGCGGCCCAGCCGCCCCACAGGGTTTGGCTGCGGTCGCCCACGCCGCGCGCGGACCAGTGCTGCACGGGGGTGAAGGTAAATTCGGTCTCGCCTAGCTTGGCGGTATCCCACTAGTCAAGTTCTTTGACATTGGTGACCCCAAGGTTTTCCATCCAAGGCTTGATGCCCAGTGGCACTAAAAACAGGGTTTTGCCTTTAGATGCTGCGTTCAGCGCCAACACCGAGTCTTTGTCCAAATGGTCATAGTGGTTGTGCGAGATCAGCACCACGTCAATGGCTGGCAGCTGGTCTATGCGCAGCCCGGGCGGCTGGGCTCGCTTGGGGCCGGCAAACTGCACTGGCGAAGCGCGCTCTGAAAACACGGGGTCGGTCAGCACATTCAGGCCATTCGATTGCACCAGCATGGTGGCATGCCCCACCCAGGTGATGGCGGGCTGCATGGCAGCACCAGCCTTGGCATTAGCGCTCACAAAAGCGAGATCGGGGGCGGTCACGGGTGTGGCAGTTTCAGGCTTCGCTGGCGGCATGCCCTTGAGCAAACGCTCCCATTGCCAACGCGCAAACGCGCCAAAGCCCTTTTCCTGTGCGGCAGGGTCGTTGTTTTTGAAGCCTACAGGAGTATGGTGGGATTTTAAGCGGTCGTAATAGGGGTTCACAGCGGTGCATCCGGTAAGTCCTGTGAGGAAGCTAAGGCAAATGAGGGCGGAGATGCGGCGCATGTTAAAAATAAAGTCGTTATAAAATTAATAGCACACTATGACCATATGACGCTGACATTGTGCTGAAAATCTATAAATTAACAGCCAAACAGCATCACACAGCCAAACGCACAGCCGCAATGGCGAGCCAGCCCAATACAAAGTTAAGCAGCACCATTTTTTGGATCAATGCCGCAGCAGCCCCGGCCGCAGGCCACTGCGCCTGTGCCACGGCGCGTTTGAATCTTTTAAAGCTGGCGAAATAAATATGCCCAAAAATCAAAATCATCGCAATGCCCAGTACCAGCATCACATTCCAGCCAATGGGCACGCCAGCCGTGCCAGTGGCCAGCCTAGTAGCGCGAAAACCTGCGGTGTACAAATGGCTACCCGTGGCAAAAAGCACCACAATAGCCCCTAAAACAACAGCAAAAAAGCGTTGCCAAACTTGCGCCATGAGCGGGGCGCGCACGCTGGGCTCAAGGCTAGCTACACTAGATTTGAGCGCAAAAATCATGAACGTCATGCCGCCCATCCAGACGATGGCGGCTACTAAATGCAGGAGTTTTATAAGGGAGTACATAGTGCTATGGGTAGGCTAAAAGGTGGATGGGCACACAAGCTGCCCGCCGACACAGCCAATCAGGCTTGGCAGCGCTCGCTTGAGAACGGGGAGCAAAACAAGGCAGATATTAGCGCGCAAAGCCCATGTTCGCCGCTGGGGCTTGGATTGGCCTGCGTATGGGTGTGTTTGCAGGCTCGAATACAGACCTGTTTGTGCCGCGCAACATGTGCAGCCTCCTAAAACCCTGATTTGCCGAGCGATTATTGGGTTATGGCCAAGTCGCACGGGTTTCTACGTATAATCAGAGGCTTTGCTGCATGCGGCGCTTTGTAACGCTTGTGTAATCTCGGGGTTTTATACTGATGAAGACGATGCCATCACCTGATCCTTACCCAAGCTTGGACAATGCGCCCAGTGGATTGGGCAGTGAGGTGGCAAGTGAGCCAGTGTTCAAGCGCTGGACGGCCGAGGAAGCTAAGGCTTTGCGCGCCAAGTCCCCCAGTATCTCGCCTTGGCGGGTGGTGGCGTGGCAGGGTGTGGCGGCTGTGGTAATCACGCTGCTGGCTTGGCTGCTGTTTGACAAAACGGTGGCACTGTCGGCGGGTTACGGTGCTTTGGTGGTAATGATTCCAGCGGCTGTATTGGCCAGAGGCATCATGTCACCCATGTCGAGCCTGAATGCGGTGAGTGCCGCCTTGGGTTTCATGGTCTGGGAAATGGTGAAAATAGGGCTGAGCGTGGCGATGTTTTTTGCCGCGCACCAGCTCATTGAGAATTTAAGTTGGGTTGCGCTGCTAGTCGGCGTGATTCTGACGATGAAGGTGTATTGGGTGGCGGCTATTTATAAGCCCAAGCCCACGCAGGTTTAGCGCTTTGTCCGTGTGGGCGAAGATTGTTTTGGTTTTGTGAATTTTTGGAAATAACAAGATGGCAGCTGAGAATGGACCAACGTCTGGTGAATACATTGTTCACCACCTGACGCACTGGCAAAACAAAGCGCAAACTGAAGTCGTTGATTTCAGCGTGTTCAACATCGATTCGCTGATTTTCAGTATCACACTGGGCGTGATCGGCTGCTTCTTGCTCTGGAAAGCCGCAAGCAAAGCCACCGCAGGTGTGCCCGGCCGCTTCCAAGCCGCTGTGGAAATGCTGGTTGAAATGGTTGACGCGCAAGCCAAAGGCATTGTGCATAGCGCCAGCAGCCGCAAGCTAGTAGCGCCGCTGGCGCTCACCGTGTTTGTTTGGATCTTCTTGATGAACGCTATGGACATGTTGCCCGTAGACCTGCTTCCATGGATCTGGGAGCGCATTGTTGGCGCAACTGGCGGCGACCCACACCACGCCTATATGCGAGTGGTGCCCACCGCTGACCTGTCCATCACCATGGCGCTTTCTTTAGGTGTATTGATTGTTTGCTTGGTCTACAACGTGAAAATGAAGGGCTTGGGCGGCTGGATCCACGAGCTGTTCAGCGCCCCGTTTGGCTCGCACCCATTACTATGGTTGCCCAACTTTGCCATGCAAATCATCGAATTCGTGGCTAAAACTGTCTCCCACGGCATGCGATTATTCGGCAACATGTACGCTGGCGAATTGATCTTTATGCTGATTGCCCTGCTGGGCGGCGGCTGGACATTGTCGGCCACAGGCCTAGGCTTGGCGGCTCTACACATCATTGCGGGCACAGCTTGGTCGATTTTCCACATTCTGATTATTGTGTTGCAAGCCTTTGTGTTCATGATGTTGACTCTGGTCTACATCGGCCAAGCGCACGACGCACACTAACCCTTGTTTTCTAGTCTCTCGTTTTTTTCGTAACCTTCCTCTTTATCTTTAGGAGTCATCATGGAAGTCATTAGCTTTGTTGCATTAGCATCTGGTTTGATCATTGGTCTGGGCGCTATCGGCGCTTGTATCGGTATCGGTATCATGGGTGCAAAATACCTTGAGTCAGCTGCACGCCAGCCCGAACTCATGGGCGAATTGCAAACCAAAATGTTTTTGCTCGCTGGTCTGATCGACGCCGCTTTCATTATCGGTACCGGTATTGCTCTGTGGTTTGCCACGGCTAACCCATTCTTGGGCCAGATCGCCCGTTTGGCTAAGTAATTTCGTTTTCTCCTTGGATTGCCCGTCAGGTACTTGCAAAAGCACCCGCCTAAGTCCACATATAAAAGGATGTTGACGTGAACATTAACGCCACTCTGATCATTCAATTGGTCGTGTTCCTGATCTTGGTCTGGTTCACCATGTCATTTGTTTGGCCTCCCATTGCCAAGGCGCTGGACGAACGCGCTGCCAAAATCGCTGACGGCTTGGCCGCTGCCGACAAAGCCAAAACCGAACTCTCTGCGGCTAACAACCGCGTAGAGGCCGAGTTGGCCAAGTCGCGCACCGAGACTGCTGCACGCTTGGCTGATGCTGACCGCCGCGCGCAGTCGATTATCGAAGAAGCCAAAGGCCGTGCTACGGAAGAAGGCAACAAGATCATCACCGCTGCCAAGGCTGAGGCTGACCAACAAACCATCAAAGCCCGTGAGGTCTTGCGCGAGCAAGTGGCCGCATTGGCGGTGAAGGGCGCAGAGCAGATTCTCCGCAAGGAAGTCAACGCTGGCGTGCATGCTGATTTGCTCGGTCGCCTCAAGGCCGAACTCTGAACCACAAAGCAGAGAAAGCACGCACCATGGCCGAACTCGCCACCATCGCCCGCCCCTACGCCGAAGCGCTGTTCAAAGCCAGCAAGAGTGATCTTGCAGGCGCACAGCAGTGGTTAGACGCGATTGCCCAAGTCGCTGCGAACCCGCAGCTGCAGCAGTTTGCCAATAACCCACAAACCAAGGCCGAACAGGTCTTTGACGTGCTCGCCCAAGTGTCCAAAGCCAACTTGTCTGAACAAGGCAAGAACTTCTGCCACACGGTGATCGACAACGGCCGCGTCAACGCGCTGCCCGAAATCGCAGCCCAGTTTCGCGCCCTGAAAAACGCGCAAAGCGGCACGTCAGATGCCACGGTTTTCAGTGCATTCGCCATCGATGGCGCAGCACTGGCCGAGGTGTCCACTTTGCTGGAAAAGCGGTTTGCCCGCAAGCTCAATGTATCGGTGCAAATCGAGCCTGAGCTGATCGGTGGCATCCGTGTGGTGGTCGGTGACGAGGTGCTTGACACCTCTGTCAAAGCCCGTTTAGAACAAATGAAGGTTGCGCTCACGGCTTGATGCCGCGTGCGCCCATTAATGAAAGAAGGAACGAGCCATGCAACTCAATCCCGCAGAAATCTCTGAATTGCTGAAAAGCCGTATCGAAGGCTTGTCAGGTTCCGCCGACATCCGCAACCAAGGCACCGTGGTCTCTGTGACTGACGGTATTTGCCGCATACATGGCCTGTCCAATGTGATGCAGGGCGAGATGCTCGAATTTGCTCCCGCACCAGACGGCACCGCTACATTCGGTCTGGCGCTTAATCTTGAGCGTGACTCAGTGGGTTCGGTGATCTTGGGCGCTTATGAGCACATCTCCGAAGGCCAAGTGGTCAAGTGCACAGGCCGTATTCTCGAAGTGCCAGTGGGCCCTGAGCTCAAAGGCCGTGTGGTCAATGCGTTGGGTCAGCCTATCGATGGCAAAGGCCCAATTAACGCCAAAATGACCGACGTGATTGAAAAAGTTGCGCCCGGCGTGATTGCCCGCCAGTCGGTGAGCCAGCCTTTGCAAACCGGCCTCAAGTCGATTGACTCGATGGTGCCAGTTGGCCGTGGCCAGCGCGAGCTGATCATTGGTGACCGCCAAACCGGTAAAACAGCCGTGGCGATTGATGCCATCATCAACCAAAAAGGCCAAGACGTTACTTGCGTCTATGTGGCCATTGGCCAAAAAGCATCGAGCGTGAAAAACGTCGTGCGTGCGCTTGAGCAAGCTGGCGCAATGGAATACACCATCGTGGTGGCGGCTACTGCCTCTGAGTCGGCGGCTATGCAGTTCGTATCGGCCTACTCTGGCTGCACCATGGGCGAGTATTTCCGTGACCGTGGCGAAGACGCACTGATTGTGTACGACGACCTGTCCAAGCAAGCCGTGGCGTATCGCCAAGTGTCTTTGTTGCTTCGCCGCCCACCGGGCCGCGAAGCCTACCCTGGCGACGTGTTTTACCTCCACAGCCGCTTGCTAGAGCGTGCCGCCCGCGTCAACGAAAAATACGTCGAAGATTTCACCAAAGGTGCAGTCAAAGGCAAAACGGGCTCGCTCACCGCGTTGCCTATCATCGAAACCCAAGCGGGTGACGTGTCTGCCTTCGTGCCCACCAACGTGATCTCGATCACTGACGGCCAGATCTTCTTGGAAACCAGCCTTTTCAACGCTGGCATTCGCCCCGCAATTAACGCTGGCATCTCGGTGTCCCGCGTCGGTAGCGCAGCGCAAACCAAGCTGGTGAAAAACCTCTCTGGCGGTATCCGTACCGACTTGGCGCAGTACCGCGAATTGGCTGCTTTTGCACAGTTCGCTTCTGACCTTGACGAAGCCACCCGCAAGCAGCTAGACCGCGGCGCGCGTGTGACTGAATTGCTCAAACAAGCCCAGTACAGCCCGCTGTCGATCAGCAACATGGGCGCGACTTTATTTGCCGTGAACAAAGGCTTCATGGACGACTTGGAAGTCAAGAAAGTGCTGCCTTTTGAGCACGGCCTGCACGCCTACCTCAAAGACAAACACGCTGCATTGATGGCAACGCTAGAGTCTGAAAAAGCCATGAGCAAAGACTCGGAAGCCGAGCTGACTGCTGCAGTGGTTGCGTTCAAAAAGACCTTCGCTTAATTTCCCCAACTGACTGAGGAAATCCACTATGGCAGCAGGCAAGGAAATACGCGGCAAGATCAAATCGGTGGAAAACACCAAGAAGATCACCAAGGCCATGGAAATGGTGGCCGCGTCCAAAATGCGCAAGGCGCAGGAGCGCATGCGCGCTGCCCGCCCTTACAGCGACCGCATCCGCAATATCGCAGCCAACCTCGGCAAGGCCAATCCAGAATACACGCATCCGTTCATGCAAACGAACGATGCCAAATCTGCGGGCTTTATCGTGGTGTCAACCGACAAAGGCTTGTGCGGCGGCATGAATACCAATGTGTTGCGTGCACTCACCAACCAGTTGCGTGCAAACCAATCTGCGGGCATCAGTTCGCAAGCGGTCGCCATTGGTAACAAGGGCTTGGGCTTTTTGAACCGCGTGGGCGCAAAAGTGGTGGCGCATGTCACCCAATTGGGTGACACACCGCACTTGGACAAATTGATTGGCCCGGTGAAGGTGCTGCTTGATGCGTATGCCAAGGGCGAAGTCAAATCAGTGCACCTGTGCTACACGCGTTTTATCAACACCATGAAGCAGGAACCGGTGATGGAGCAATTATTGCCCCTGACCAGCGAGACGCTCAAGGCTGACAAAGGCGCGCACGGCTGGGACTACATTTACGAACCCGATGCGCAGGCGGTGATTGACGATTTGCTGGTGCGCTATGTGGAATCGCTGGTGTACCAAGCGGTGGCAGAAAACATGGCATCTGAGCAGTCTGCACGCATGGTGGCCATGAAGTCGGCCACTGATAACGCGGGCAGCGTGATTGCCGAGTTGAAGTTGATTTACAACAAAACCCGCCAAGCAGCGATCACCAAAGAGTTGTCCGAAATTGTCGCTGGCGCGGCTGCGGTCTAAAGTCTATTGATTTTAGATTGATTGATTTTTAGGTTTATTGATTTTTAAAATTGGAGCAACCAAATGGCTCAAGGCACTATAGTTCAATGTATCGGCGCGGTGGTTGACGTGGAATTTCCACGCACCGACATGCCCAAAATTTATGACGCACTCAAAATGGACGGCTCGTCGCTGACCCTCGAAGTGCAGCAGCAGCTCGGTGACGGCATTGTCCGTACCATCGCGCTGGGTTCGTCTGACGGCCTGCGCCGCGGCATGGTGGTGACCAACACGGGTGACTCGATCCAAGTGCCGGTTGGTAAAGCCACTTTAGGCCGCATCATGGACGTGCTGGGCGCGCCCATCGACGAGCGCGGCCCTGTGAGCGCAGAGAAATCAGCCTCCATCCACCGCAAAGCTCCCACCTATGACGAACTGAGTCCTTCGCAAGAACTGCTCGAGACCGGCATCAAGGTGATTGACCTGATTTGCCCGTTTGCCAAAGGCGGCAAAGTAGGTTTGTTCGGTGGTGCTGGCGTGGGCAAGACCGTGAACATGATGGAACTCATCAACAACATTGCCAAGGCGCACAGCGGCTTGTCGGTGTTTGCTGGCGTGGGCGAGCGTACCCGTGAGGGCAACGATTTCTACCACGAGATGGCAGACTCTGGCGTGGTGAACCTCGAAAAACTCGAAGAATCCAAAGTGGCCATGGTCTACGGCCAAATGAACGAGCCACCGGGCAACCGTTTGCGCGTGGCACTCACTGGTTTGACCATTGCCGAGTCGTTCCGCGACGAAGGCAAAGACGTGCTGTTCTTTGTGGACAACATTTACCGCTACACACTGGCCGGCACCGAAGTGTCTGCGCTCTTGGGCCGTATGCCATCTGCTGTGGGCTACCAGCCTACGTTGGCTGAAGAAATGGGCCGCTTGCAAGAGCGCATTACCTCCACTAAAGTGGGTTCTATCACTTCCATTCAGGCCGTGTACGTGCCAGCCGATGACTTGACCGACCCCAGCCCAGCGACCACCTTTGCCCACTTAGATTCCACTGTGGTGCTCTCGCGTGATATCGCCTCGCTTGGTATTTACCCAGCGGTTGACCCGCTGGACTCCACCAGCCGCCAGCTCGACCCGAACGTGGTTGGCGACGACCATTACCAAACTGCCCGTGCAGTGCAAGGCACGTTGCAGCGCTACAAAGAGCTGCGCGACATCATTGCGATTTTGGGCATGGACGAATTAGCACCAGAAGACAAATTGAGTGTGGCACGCGCCCGCAAAATCCAGCGCTTCTTGAGCCAGCCCTTCCACGTGGCTGAAGTGTTCACCGGTTCACCGGGCAAATACGTCAGCTTGGCCGAGACTATTCGTGGCTTCAAAATGATCGTGAACGGCGAGTGCGACCACATGCCAGAGCAGTCGTTCTACATGGTAGGGACAATCGACGAAGCCATCGAGAAAGCTAAAAAAGTGTAATAAAGCGCGTATTCGGGCGTCCTGCGTTGTTGCTGTGCTCAATGTGCTTGTTGCACATTTCCGCGCAGCGCCTAGCAGGCCATCCCGACTACGCACTTTCTTTCCACTTTTTTAAAAGGAAATACTATGAACACTATCCGTGTTGATGTTGTGAGCGCTGAAGAGTCGATCTTCTCTGGCGAGGCCAAGTTTGTGGTTTTGCCGGGGGAGGCGGGCGAGCTAGGGATTTATCCTCGCCACACGCCTTTGATTACCCGCATTCGCCCGGGCTCGGTGCGCATTGAAATGGCTGATGGCAAAGAAGAGTTCATCTTTGTGGCGGGAGGCATCTTGGAGGTGCAGCCTAACTGCGTGACGGTGCTGTCTGACACGGCAGTGCGCGGCAAAGATTTGGACGATGAAAAAGCCGCTTCAGCCAAAGCCGCTGCAGAAGAAGCTGTGAAAAACGCCAAAAACGAGCTTGATTTGGCCAAGGCGCAGTCAGAGCTTTTTGTGATGGCCGCGCAAATTGCGGCTTTACGCAAGTTTCGCCAGAAGAAGTAATTGAAGGTAAGTGTTTGAAAAATGCCACCGAAAGGTGGCATTTTTCATGCTTTATCCGTATTTGACCACAGAGATTACGCTCAAATGGTTACAAATCACAGGCAAATTTGGTAGAGTCAGTTTTAAGATTATTTGTTACAAAAAGCGCCCATGGTCAAGACTACTGCCAGTAAAACAATTGCCATGTCGCAAAGCGAGGCGGCCGAGCTGCTAGTGACACCCACTGCCTTCGGCGAACTGAGCGCAGACGATGCCAAACAAGTGATTGCCTTCATGCGACCCAAGCGCATCCCTGAGGGCACGGTGTTTATCAAAGAAGGCGAATCAGCGCATACCGATTACATGCTTTTGGTGCTCAAAGGCGATGTGACGGTGGAGAGCGAGACCAATGCCTCACAGGATAACTTGATTGTGAGCGTGATGGGGCCTGGCAGTTTGATTGGAGAAATGGGTATTTTGGATGGTGCGCCTCGCTCGGCCACCTGCACTGCCGCTAGCGAGGTGACTGTGGCAGTGCTGGCGCGCGATGATTTGAGGCGGCTGATGGAGCAACAACCGAAAGTAGCGGCGCGATTTTTGATGGCGATGTCGACGCGCATGGCCGATCGTTTGCGCGAGACCACGCGCAAACTCAAAAGGTTCAGCCAAGTTAACAGGGCATTGCAGCAAGAGCTCAACGTGCTAATGGACAGCAGGATGCCAAATACGCTTGGTGTGCGGGTAAAATAACCAGTGATGATTGATTAAAATACCCAGTGTCACCATGCAGCCGTCACATAACGCTACTATTTATATAGTTGATGACGATGCCAGCGTGCGCGATGCACTGGCCTGGCTGCTGCGCTCGCGGCGCTTGCCCAGCCAAGCCTTTGACAGTGCCGAGGCTTTTTTGCAGCATCTGAGCAGCAATCGCCCGACTGTTGGCGAACCCTGCTGTCTGCTGCTAGATGTGCGCATGCCCGGTATGAGCGGTTTGGCGTTATTTGACGAGCTGGCTAGCAGTGGCCAGCACCTGCGCATGCCGGTGATTTTTCTCACCGGGCATGCCGATGTGCCCACCGCAGTTGACATGCTCAAGCGGGGTGCTTTTGATTTTTGTGAAAAACCTTTTTCTGACAACGCCTTGGTAGACCGCGTGGAGCTGGCGTTGGCCGCCTCGGCCAAGCTCATGGCCGACGATGTGGGGGTGGACAAATTGCGCCAATTGCTGGCCGAGCTGACCGAGCGCGAGCGCGATGTCATGCGCTTGGTGACCGAGGGTCTGCCCAACAAGCTGATTGCCGACCAGTTGAGTATCAGCGTGCGCACAGTGGAAGTGCACCGCGCCCGCGTGTTTGACAAAATGGATGTGAAATCGGCCGTGGAACTGGCCAATTTGCTGCGAAAAATATAGTACCGCAGCGCCTATACTTGGGCTTGGTCGGACTTGGTGGGTACGCTAGTGGCGGGCAACCCAACGCTGGAATTGCTGGCGCTTGCTGTAGTGGATGCCGTGGCGGTGTGTGCCGTGGTAGCGGATGTGGGCGCAGTGGCTTCCTCTGCCTCATCTGCCACAGGCTCACCGCCATTTCGGCCAGAAAACATGGTCCACCAAACGATCAACACCAAGAGCAGCATCGCGCCAAGCGCCTCAAGCAAAAGAAGGGTCATCACCGTGCATTCGACAAAATTTAAACGACCAGCCAAGCGCTGGCTACTTGCGGCGATTGTAGGCCTGCTTGCTGCTTGTGGCACTGCACCACCCCGCATGGCCGACACAGCGCCTCAGTCTGCGCCTGCTTCACCGGCAGCATCTACAACGCCCGCAGCTGGCTCATCCCCCGCTGTAGCAGCGCCAGCGCCGCCAGCGGTAGCCTTGCCAGCTGGCAGCCCAATGCCCAGCACTGAAGCGGGCACACTCACGCAGCCCAAAAGCCGCTGGGTGGCGGTGCAGTGGTCTGAGCTGCCCGGTTTTAACGACGACGCGCTGCATGAGGCGTGGAATGCGTGGATCAAGAGCTGCGAGCGCCCACACCCCAAGTTTGCGCCACTGTGCCCCGAAATTCGCCGCTTGAGCATTGCAGCGGGCGACGAGCAGCGCGCTTGGATGGGCCAACGCCTGCAGCCCTACCGCGTGGAAGCGCTCGATGGCAAAACCGAGGGCATGCTCACGGGTTACTACGAGCCCATGCTGCCCGCCGCCCGCCAAGCAGGCAATGGCTACGCCGTGCCCCTGTATAGCCTGCCTGCCATGGCCAAGCGCCCGTGGTATACCCGCCAAGAGATGGACACCGCTCCGCAGGCGCTTGCCGCCTTGCAAGGCAAGGCCATTGCCTACTTAGCTGACCCCGTGGACGCACTGGTACTGCACATCCAAGGCTCGGGCCGCTTGCGCGTGACCGAGGCCGACGGCAGCCAGCGCACGGTGCGGGTGGCCTTTGCGGGCACGAATGAGCAGCCTTACAAATCGGTGGGACGTTGGCTCTTGGATGCAGGAGAGATCAAAGATGCCAGCTGGCCGGGTATCAAAGCATGGGTACAGCGCAACCCGCAGCGCGTGCAAGAAATGCTGTGGAGCAACCCGCGCGTGACGTTTTTTAAGGAAGAGCCGCTGCCAGACATGGATTCGAGCCTGGGCCCCAAGGGCGCGCAGGGCGTGCCGCTCACGCCCGGGCGCTCTATAGCGGTAGACCGCCAGAGCATTCCGTATGGCACACCGGTGTGGATGCAGTCCAAAGGCGAGGCCGTGGACGTGCAAAAACTGGTGATGGCGCAAGACACGGGCAGCGCTATTTTGGGCGCGGTGCGGGCCGATTATTTTGTCGGATGGGGGTCTGAAGCGGGGGACGTGGCGGGTCGATTAAAGCAAGCGCTCAAGCTGTGGGTGCTGTGGCCTAAATAAGTTTTGAAAAGGAGAATTTATGAAAAAACAAGGCAATGTCAGCGTCATATGGCCATATACCGCTATATTAATTATAGTATTGACAGGGCTTGTAGCTTGCGCTGCACCAGAGCCTAGCGGCCTAGCCAAGGCCAGTTTGCCCTTTTACCGCTGCGAACACGGCATCGCCTTCACTGCCAAATTTGATGGCGATGCGGTAACTCTGGATTCAAGCCGTGGCTACGACCTATTGTTTGCCCGCAGCAAGGCCGAACAAGACAAACAGGAATACAGCAATCCGCGCATGAGCGCCAGCTTTGGCCTAGGCAGCAGCGGGCGCGAGGCGCAGTTGCGCTACCCCTTATTGCCATTGATTGCGCGTTGCGTGCGGGATAATTAGAAAAACTGCGTATTTTCAAAGCCGATAGGTAATAAAGGCAGGAAAAATCCGAATTGCAGCAATATCGTTTCTAAAAGCTGTGATTTCAAACCCATAAAAGAAAACACCTTTTGCCAGAACCCGCATACACTGATGCATCTTTTTAGAGAGCACAGTCTATGAACGCCCCACTGCCCGAGCACATCCGCAAAGCCCTAGAAACCGTCACGCTGGATGACAAATACTCTCTAGACTACGGGCGCGCCTTCATGAGCGGCGTGCAGGCCTTGGTCAAGCTGCCCATGCTGCAGCGCCTGCGCGACCAGCAGCTGGGCAAAAACACGGCGGGCTTTATCAGCGGCTACCGCGGCTCGCCGCTGGGCGGCTATGACCAAGCCCTGTGGGCGGCCAAAAAGCACCTCGAAGCGCGCCATGTGGTGTTTCAGCCCGGGGTGAATGAAGAGCTGGCAGCAACGGCTATTTGGGGCACGCAACAGCTGGGCTTTGCGCCTGCGGGCAGCAATAAATACGACGGTGTGTTTGGTATTTGGTATGGCAAAGGCCCGGGCGTGGACCGCACCAGCGATGTCTTCAAACACGCCAACATGGCGGGCACCACCGCATGGGGCGGCGTGATCGCCGTGGCGGGGGACGACCACGTTGCCAAAAGCTCCACCGCAGCCCACCAAAGCGACCATATTTTCAAAGCCTGCGGCCTGCCGGTATTTTTTCCGGCCAGCGTGCAAGAGATTTTGGATTTGGGCATCCACGCCTTTGCCATGAGCCGCTATGCAGGTGTGTGGGCAGGTATGAAGACGATTCAAGAGATTGTCGAGAGCAGCGCCACGGCCATGATTGACCCCGACCGCGTGCAGATTGTGATGCCCACAGACTTTGCCATGCCCCCAAGCGGTGTACACATCCGCTGGCCTGATGCCGCGCTGGACCAAGAAAAGCGCTTGTTTGACACCAAATGGTATGCCGCGCTGGCCTATATCCGCGCTAATCGCTTGAATTACAACGCCATCGAAGGTAAAAACGACCGCTTCGGCCTGATAGCCAGCGGCAAAGCCTACAACGACACCCGCCAAGCCCTACTGGATTTGGGGCTAGACGACGACACTTGCCACCGCGTGGGCATCCGGTTGCACAAAGTGGGTGTGGTGTGGCCGCTAGAAGCCCAGCTCACGCGCGAGTTCGCCACTGGGTTACAGGAAATTTTGGTGGTGGAAGAAAAGCGCCAAGTGATTGAATACCAGCTCAAAGAAGAGCTGTACAACTGGCGCAGCGATGTGCGGCCAACGATAGTGGGCAAGTTTGACGACTCGACCACCGAGGGCTATTTAGGTGGCGAGTGGAGCATGCCCAACCCGAGCGCCAGCACCCTGCTGCGGGCGAACGCAGATTTGTCGCCCGCCCTGATTGCCCAAGCGATTGCCAAGCGCCTGATGAAGCTGGGTGTGGATGCGGACACAGCCGCACGCATGAAGCACAGGCTTGATGTGATTGAAGCCAAAGAGCGCGCCATGCAAGTGATTGAGGTGGCCAGCAAAAACGGCACGGGCGTAGATGCCGAGCGCCAGCCTTGGTTTTGCTCGGGCTGCCCGCACAACACCAGCACCAAAGTGCCCGAGGGCTCGCGCGCTATGGCGGGCATTGGCTGCCATTTCATGAGCATTTGGATGGACCGCAGCACCGTGGGATTCACCCAAATGGGCGGCGAAGGCGTACCTTGGGTGGGCCAGCAGCCCTTTAGCCACGACCAGCACATGTTTGCCAATCTGGGTGACGGCACCTATTTTCACAGCGGCCTGCTGGCGGTACGCCAAAGTGTGGTAGCAGGGGTGAACATTACCTACAAAATACTTTACAACGATGCTGTGGCCATGACTGGTGGCCAGCAAATTGGCGAGCGCGCCGAAGGCCACAGCGTGCTACAAATTGCCAACAGCATGCGCGCCGAGGGCGCACAGCGCATCGTGGTGGTGACCGATGAACCCGAGAAATACGACGGATTTAGCAGTGCCGTGGGCGAGGCGCTGGCGCTGCCCACGGGCGTGCAAGTGTTCCACCGCGACGAGCTCGACCGCATCCAACGCGAGATGCGTGAGATCAAGGGCACAACCGTCATCATTTATGACCAAACCTGCGCCACCGAGAAACGCCGGCGCAGAAAGCGCGGCAAAATGCTTGACCCAGCCATCCGCGTGGTGATCAATGAGCTGGTCTGCGAGGGCTGCGGCGACTGCGGCGTGCAGTCTAACTGCATGAGCGTTGAGCCGCTAGAGACCGAGTTTGGCCGCAAACGCCAAATCAACCAAAGCACTTGTAACAAAGACATCAGCTGTGTGAAAGGCTTTTGCCCTAGCTTTGTCACGGTGGAAGGCGGCAGTTTCAAAAAGAAAAGCAAATCTGCTGCGCCCTCAAGTCCAATTTCAAGCCCAACCTTGAACCCAACATCGAGCGCAGCGCAGAGCGCGTTGACTGCACCTTTTGACGTGACCCTGCCAGAGCCAGAGTTGCCCAGTATCGCCCACCCTTGGGGCATCATCGTAGCCGGTGTGGGCGGCACGGGCATCATCACCATTGGCCAGCTTTTGGGCATGGCCGCCCACATGGAGGGCAAGGGCATCGTCACGCAAGACGCGGCAGGCTTGGCGCAAAAAGGCGGGGCCACGTGGAGCCATGTGCTGATTGGGGAGAGCCAAGACGCCATCCGCACCACGCGGGTGAGCATGGCGCAGGCCGATTTAATTGTGGGTTGCGACCCGATTGTGGCAGCGGGCAAAGAAACCCTGCTGCGCATGCAGCCGGGTAAAACCCATGTGGCGCTCAACGCCCACAGCACGCCCACGGCGGCTTTTGTGAAAAATGCCAATTGGCAAAACCCAGCGCAGGCTTGCGTGGCGCAAATCGCAGGCGCAGTGGGCGTGGACGGCGTGGCCGCTTTCAACGCCGACGCCATGGCCAGCACACTGATGGGGGACACGATCTTTATTAACCCCATGGTGCTGGGCTACGCATGGCAAAAAGGCTGGGTGCCGCTGGGCCTCGAATCACTCATGCGCGCCATGGAGCTCAACAACGTGGCCATTGCGCAAAACAAAGCCGCCTTCATGTGGGGCCGCCGCGCCGCACACGATTACACCAGCATGGAGCAACTGCTCACTCCCGTGCAAACCATTGCCATGCCTGCCAAGCGCGAGCCACTGGATGCACTGATAGCCAAGCGCGCAGAGTATTTGGTGGGTTACCAAAATGCGGCCTATGCACAGCAATACCAAGACTTTGTGGCAACCGTGCGCAGCGCGGAAGCGCCGCTGGGCAAAGCCACGCTTACGGAAGCCGTGGCCAAAAGCCTGTTCAAGCTGATGGCCTACAAAGACGAATACGAGGTGGCGCGCCTGCACACCGACACGGCATTTTTAGACACAATCAAGGCGCAGTTTGAGGGCGATTACACCCTGAACTACCACCTTGCGCCGCCGCTATTGTCCAAAAAAGACGACAAAGGCCACCTGATTAAACGCAAATTTGGGCCTTCGATGCTCACGGGATTCAAGCTGCTGGCCAAGCTCAAAGGCCTGCGCGGCACGGCATTTGACATTTTTGGCAAAACCGCAGAGCGCCAAATGGAGCGCCGCTGGATTGGCCAATACCGCACAGGCATGCAAGCGGCCGTAGCCAAGCTGGATGCTGCCAACCACGGCGCAGCGCTAGAGCTGGCCAGAATCCCAGAATCTATCAAAGGATTTGGCCATGTGAAAGAGCGCAACGAGCGGGTGGCGCAGGCATTATGGGACAAAATTACTCATAAATAAATAGCGGCATATGACCATATGACCATATGGCGCTGACGTTGGTCTAAATTTCTTTGAAATACAGGTTTTCAGATGGTTTGGGGCATACCCGGCGTGCAGGCATTGCACGTACATCTGAGCCAAATTCCTTTGAGTGAAAGCGCTGCACCAATGCGTGTTCCGCTCTTTGGTGCTTACTGCTCAGCTTGCGGGTCAACAGCTTGCTGGAGCGCTGCTTCATGCTCAGATTTGCACTTTTTACGAAAAATAGTGGCAATGTCAGCGTCATATGGTCATAAAACGCTACATTTTATATAGTATGCAGCGAGCAAGGAGTAACGTGCCTGCGGTATTAAGACCTCAAAGCGGGCATAGCCCGAGCAGAGTTTTGGCTATCCCGACGCGCCC
>JAYTMT010000003.1:0-17393 GCA_043728315.1 Polaromonas sp.
TGCGGCCAAGCGAGCGCTGTGCCAACGCGCAAACGGATCGCTGGCCCCTTCGGGGAAGACAAGTTTTTTTGAGCAAATGGGGGGAGTGTTCATAACTCGCCCTGCGGGCTCAAACAGATGAACACTCTGATCCCCCATTTGTTCAAAAAAACCAGCCCAGCGCCCTTATTGTTTGCGCATTGGCACAGCACTCGCTTAGCCGCAGGGATGGGTGCTGGCTTGGCACGGTTTGCAAACTGCTCAGCATCAAGGTCAACAGCATGCTGGCGCACTATTTCACGCTAAGATTCACACTTTCCATGAAAAATAGCTGAAATGTCAGCGTCATATGGTCATAGTGCGCTACATTTTATATAGTAAATGATTATCTAAGTGTAGCGTGCCTGCGGTATTAAAACCTCAATGCGAGCATAGCCCGATCAGCGTTTTGGCTTTCGCATGCGACCGATTTCTGGTACTCCAGCATGAGGGAGCGTGTGAAAGCCAAAATGCTGATCGGGCGCGCTAATCGACGAGATAGCCAAAACGCTACTCGGGCGCGCTAAAACTCGTAGAGCGTGCAAAATAAGCAGCTGCATCGGTGCTTAAGCGAACAGTATTGGGGAGTACCCGAAATCGGTCGGTCGGGATAGCCAAAACGCTGCTCGGGCTATGCTCGCATTGAGGTTTTAATACCGCAGACACGCTACTTGTGGAGTGCCATTTACTATATAAAACGTAGCGCATTGTGACCATATGACGCTGACATTGGGTTGAAAATCTATAATCATAGAAAAACGTGTCTATTTCAAGCAGCATTGTTGTGAGTGGCAAATACAAGTGCTGTCTTGGCAAGTATCCCCAAACCAAGCATCCCAAGCGTGCAGTGGGTGGCCTGATTTTTCGCAGCGGTTTTCGCGATGTACAAATGGCAGCCAACAAACCAAGCGACTTTCTCGCGCAGTCCATAGAAAGTTCAAATCGCAGTCACAGCGAAATAGAGCGGAGCAAAAATCAGGCCACCCACTGCACGCGCCATCAAACACCTTGGCAATAAAAAAGCCCCAGTCTTTAGCAGCATAAATTTGGGACAATAGCGCTATGACCCAAACACCCATTCAAAACCTCACCATCACCCGCCCCGACGACTGGCATCTGCATGTGCGCGATGGCGCTGCCATGCAGGCTGTGGTGCCGCATACCGCTGCGCAATTTGGCCGCGCGGTCATCATGCCCAATTTAAAACCGCCTGTGACCACCACCGCGCTGGCGCTGGCCTACAAAGCACGCATACTGGCCGCTGTGCCCAGCGGAATGTCTTTTGAGCCGCTGATGACCTTGTATTTGACCGACAACACCCCGCCCGAGGAAATTTACCGTGCCAAAGATGCGGGGATTGTGGCCGCCAAGCTCTACCCCGCAGGTGCCACTACCAACAGCGACGCGGGCGTGAGTGACATCACCAAAACGTATAAAACGCTGGAGGCCATGCAAAAAGCGGGCATGCTGCTACTGATTCACGGCGAAGTGACCGACAGCAGCATTGACCTGTTTGACCGCGAAGCCGTGTTCATTGACACCAAGCTCATTCCCTTGCGCCGCGATTTTCCTGAGCTGAAAATCGTGTTTGAGCACATCACCACGCAAGACGCGGCGCAGTATGTGGCGCAGGCGGGTGCGCACACCGCCGCAACGGTTACGGCGCACCATTTGCTTTACAACCGCAACGCCATCTTTGTGGGCGGCGTGCGCCCGCACTACTACTGCCTGCCTGTGCTCAAGCGCGAAAAACACCGCCTGGCCTTGGTGCAAGCCGCCACCAGCGGCAGCCCGCAGTTCTTTTTAGGAACAGACAGCGCCCCCCACCCCACCCACCTCAAAGAGCATGCCAGCGGCTGCGCAGGCTGCTACACCGCGCATGCGGCCATCGAGATGTATGCCGAGGCCTTTGACATGGCAGGCGCGCTTGACAAACTAGAAGGTTTTGCTTCATTCTTTGGAGCAAACTTTTACAGCCTGCCGCGCAATACAGGCACAATTACTTTAAAGCGCGAAAACTGGACACCACCTGAGAGCTACCCATTTGGCGACACCGAGCTCAAACCCCTGCGCTCGGGTGAGGCGCTGCCTTGGCGTTTGGTGTGAGCCAAATTCCAAGCGAATGGCTGGTAAATTTTGGTGAATATACGGGCTAGTGTGGGCGCCTGCTCTGTAGCGGGCGCTCCCCAGTCACCCGCCCAGTCACCCGCCCAGTTGTCCACCCATAACTGGAACGCTCCGTGGTGGCAGCCTTGGCAAGCCAATGCCAGCAGCTTGGCCCATAGGGTGGCTGCTGGCATGCCTACCCACGAGGCGCTCAATGCCATGGTGGCCTTGCAAACCAGCACTGCCAATCGCCCGCTTTTCGTCCCGCAATCGGCCATGCCCGCAGGCGCGCACTATGAAGACTACATATTCAGTAGCAAACAATGCCCCATTCGTGCTGATAACCATGATTTTTTCAATGGATTGGTGTGGCTGCAATTCCCGCAGACCAAAACCCGCATCAACCTGTTGCAAGCGGGTGAAATTATGGCCAACGGCGTGCGCAGCACCCGCGGGCCGCTGCGCGATGCCCTAACCCTGTTTGACGAAAGCGCCGCCCTGCTGCATTGCCCCGACGCGCTGTGGCAGGCGCTGCTGGCCAAAGACTGGCAAAGGCTATTCATTGACCTGCGCCCACTGTGGCAAGAGGCGCAGCTACTGGTATTTGGCCACGCCGTGCTTGAAAAGCTGGTTTCCCCGTATAAATCAGTCATTGTCAGCGTCGTGCGGTCATTTGTTGCTATTGATAATGTAGTATTTCTAGATGCCCACATGGCGCAGTGGCTAAGCCGCGAGCAGCTGGTGCCCAAGCCCTTTGCGCCGCTGCCGCTCTTGGGGGTGCCCGGCTGGTGGGCGGCCAATGCAGATCCGGCGTTTTATGCCGATGCGCGGGTTTTTCGGCCTGCGGCTGGCGCGTTGCCCTGAATACCCCTAAAAAATAGCAGCCAAAGCCTTGATTTTCCGCCCAAGCCCCCTAATATCCGGCGCATGGGGGTCAGATTCCTCCTGCTTTGATGGGTGGCATGGGCCACTTTTTAGACAGTCTGCATTAGAAAGTTTGCACATATGAAACGCGTATTCCTCTTCCTCGCTACCAACATCGCCATCATGGTGGTGCTGGGCATTGTCACCAGTGTGTTGGGGCTAAATCGCTTCATAGGTCCGGGTGGTTTGAGTATTCCCACGTTGATGGGCTACGCCTTGGTGGTGGGTTTTACGGGTTCGTTCATTTCCCTTTTGATCAGCAAACCCATGGCCAAGTGGAGCACAGGTGCCAAGGTGATTGAAACCCCGCAAAACCAAGACGAAGCGTGGATTGTGGACACCGTGCGCAAATTTGCCGACAAAGCCGGCATTGGCATGCCCGAAGTGGCCGTGTACGAAGGCGAGCCCAATGCTTTTGCCACAGGCGCGTTTAAAAATTCTGCCTTGGTGGCGGTGTCTACCGGCCTGCTGCAAGGCATGACCAAAGAAGAGGTGGAGGCCGTGATTGCCCATGAGGTGGCCCATATTGCCAATGGTGACATGGTGACTATGGCGCTTATTCAAGGCGTGATGAATACCTTTGTGGTTTTCCTCTCGCGCATCATCGGTTACTTTGTGGACAAAGTCATCTTGAAAAACAACAGCGACAGCCCCGGTATTGGCTACATGGTGACCACCATTGCCATGGATATTTTGCTAGGCTTTGTGGCCGCCATCATTGTGGCGTGGTTTAGCCGCAAACGCGAATTCTCGGCCGATGCGGGCGCTGCCAATTACATGGGCCAAGGCCGCAGCATGCAAGCGGCGCTGGCGCGTTTGGGCGGCCTCACCCCTGGCGAGCTGCCCAAAGGCTTGGCAGCCATGGGCATCATGGGCGGTTTGGGCAAAATGTTCAGCACCCACCCGCCCATTGAAGAGCGCATTGCGGCGCTGCAATCACGTGGGTAAACAGAGAGCGTGGGTAAGCAGGGAATTTGAAATACTACTATTTGTATAGCGCTATATGACCATATAACGCTGACATTAGCAGTATTTTTTATAAATTCAGCTAGAAATCTTACAAAAGCGCATCTGGCCGGTGCTGCGTGGCCAGCACGCCCAGCACCAACGAGCCCGGCCCCACATTGACCGAGCCAGTCATCGACATATCGGTCAGATGCACCTGCACTTGGCGCTTGGCTGCACTGGCGCACAGCGCCACAAAGCTGGGCAAACTGGAGATTTCTTGCAAATCCCCGCTGTAGGCAAAGCACACATGGCGCGATAGCAAAAGGTCTTGGTCGAGCATGCGTTGTGCCATTTCCACCAAGGCCAGCCGTGCCTTGGTTTTCCCCAGCTTGCGGCCCACGGGCTCGGTCTCACCCAAATGCGCCCGTATGATCGGGGTGATAGACAAAGCCTTGGCGGCAAATCCGGCCAAAGCGCTCACTGATTTTTCACCCTTGAGGCTGGCGCGCTCCAAAATATACGACACGTTGCCCGGCACCATATAGGCATAGGTTTGCGTCACCGTGACGCGTTGGCGCTCAATAATGGCATTGATGCCTGCGCCTTGGTTCACCAAGTCCAGCAAATCCATAACCTGCACGCCATAACCCGAAAATAAAGCTTGGCTGTCCACGCAGTCTACCTGTAGCGGTTTGAGCTTGCCCGCCTTGACGCGCAGCGGATAGGAATCCACCCGCGCGCGCGCCACGGCCGATTGCGCGCGCTTGAAAATAGCGCTGCGCGTGGAGGCCACAAACACGCCCAGCATGTCGTCAAATTTAAGTGCCAGCTCAGAGCTAAAAGCGGCCACCATTTCCTCGGTTTTCAAAGGCTCGGAATAGCCCTTTATGGCGGTGGGCAAGCTCAGCGCTTCGCGGTAAAAGCGCTGGGTGTCGCTGGCTTTGCGGCGGTCGATGAGCTGCTTACCGCCCACGTGCACATGCACAGGCAAAACGCGCAGCTGCGCGTGGTCAAGCATGGCGGGCGGGATGTCGCAGGAGGCATCTATCACTAGGCAAAAAGCAGGGTGGGACATGGCGCAAATCGGATTTGAAAAACGTATTTTCTGGGCAAAACCTGCCATATGCTGCATTGCAGCAATTGCACTAGGCAATAAACTTGCCATTTGTGCGAAAGGTTTTCTTGGCGTGCAAACTATTGGTCTAGTGCGTGTGCCCTAAAAAACAAGCGTGGGGCGCGCATGCGCGATAATCAAGCTGTGAAGCCTGCCAGACCGCCGCTGGTGCAATTGTGGAAACACAGCACTGGAGGAAGGTCCGGACTGCACAGAGTGGCGTAGGAGTTAACAACTCTCCAGTGAAAACCGCAAGGCATAAGCTGAGGATCAGAGCAACAGAGACGAGTCGATTCAATTCGAGTGAAACGGGCAATCTCTACGCGCAGCAATACCAAGTAGGCCAGCCCGCAGAGCCTGTGATGCGCCGCAAGGCGCAATGCAAGCTAGGCATCTTGTGACTCGCAAGAATGGTTGGCGGGTAGGTAGCACCGAGCCAGTGGCGCGAGCCCTGGCCCAGAGGAATGGCGGTCACGTTGGTTTTGCCGCAAGGCACAAGCCAATGCACAAAATCCGGCCTATCGGCGGGCTTCACACTTTTATTCTTGGGCTGGCACAGCACGGCCTAAATGCCCCTTCTTTAAGCGTCACGCGCCTGTCATGCCGCGCGCTTAAGCTGTGATTCCATGCAAGGAAAAGACTTCTTTTTACGCGCGTGGCAGGCGCAGCCCAAGAGCCCGTTCCAGCCCAAATTCCAGCCGTCGGCCTTGCCAGACAGCTGCGAGGCAGAGCCGCCTAAGCAACGCTTTCGCACCCTTTGGATTTCTGACCTGCACTTGGGCACGCCTGGCTGCCAAGCGCTGGCGTTGCTTGATTTTTTAAAACGCACCGAATGCGAGACCCTGTTTTTGGTGGGCGACATCATTGACGGCTGGCAACTGCGTCGCAACTGGTATTGGCCGCAATCGCACAACGATGTCGTGCAAAAGCTGCTGCGCAAAGCACGCAAAGGCACGCGCGTGGTGTTTATTCCGGGCAACCACGACGAGTTTGCGCGCAAATACGTGGGCCATAGCTTTGGCGGCATTGAGGTGGCGCACGACTGGATCCACGAAACAGCCGATGGCCGCAAGCTGTGGGTCATGCACGGGGATTTGTTTGACGCAGTGGTGCAATGCGCCAAGTGGTTGGCCTATGTGGGCGATAACCTCTACGAGTTTACGCTGCGCCTCAATTCCCACCTCAATAGCTTACGTGCCCGCATGGGGCTGCCCTATTGGTCACTGTCGCAATACCTCAAGCGCAAGGTTAAAAGGGCAGTGAGCTATGTGGGCGATTTTGAGCAAGCGGTTGTGCGCGAGGCGCGCAAGCGCGGTGTGCAAGGCGTTGTGTGCGGCCATATCCACCATGCCCAGCTGTGCGACATAGGCGGCATGCTGTATGCCAACGACGGTGACTGGGTAGAGAGCCTGACAGCCTTGGCCGAGCATGCCGATGGCAGGCTAGAGATTTTGCACTGGGCCGAGCAGCTGCATGCGCCTAGCGCCTGCGCCGCTGCACCACGCTCAGCTGCATTGCCAGCTTAGTGGGCGCAGCGCCCACGGTGACGCGCTGGGGGGCTAGGTCTAGCAGCTGGTCGGCCTGCCACACGCGCACCTGTATAGCGCCATCGGGCACGCCTTCAAAGCTGGCTATGCCTTGGGCATCGGTGAGCACCGCCCATGGCGAGTCGCTCACGTACACGTGGCCGCGCATGGAGGCGTGCAGGTGGCAGCCCAGCAGCACGGGGCCGGCTTTGTCAAAGCTGGCATCTGCAAATTTGGCTGGCTTGCCTTCTTCTTTGCCGTCTAGGCGCAGCACAAAACCGTCTTTGTTATCGGCATTGAACTGCGCCGCACCGGCTGCCGATGCGCGCACATTGTGCTCCCACGAGTCGTTGTTGACAAAGCGCGCCTTGGTGCCGGGAGCCACGATTGACACGGCGGGAGTGAAGCGCATTTTTTCTTGGGTGATGGTGACCTGTGTGGGCAGGGCGGCTTTGGGCGCGCCCGCGCTGGCTGGCATGAGCAGCACCACTGCATCGGGCACTATTTTGCCGTCTTTGTCGGTCACAGTCACTTGCAAGCTGCCTGCCTGCGCTGCGGCGCTTGCCATAGCAAGGCCTAGCAGCAGCGCTTGCATGCGGTGGCTAAAACGTGTCATGCCAGTGCTCCTGCGTTGCTAGGCGATGTGCCAAATTTTGCTGCAGCCATGGGCATGCAAGTGCGGGGGTGTTTATTCATGGTGTTTCCTAAAAATGGTGCGAATACACCACTCAAACTTGTTACGCATGCCGCAGCTTGGTGGATTCAGCTGCCTCGCCTTTATTTTCAGGGGTTAACCTTAGTTGATGGTGTTAACCCAGATATCTGCTCTGGTGCCTGCCTAAGGTGCTGGCCAAGCCCAAGGCCTCTATGCGCTGCACATGCGCGGTGAGCGAGCGCGCGGCCACGGGCCACAGGCGGGCATCCACATCGTCATAGGCCAGGGGCACAAGCTGCTCAACGCTAGCACCTAGCATTTGGCGCATGGCGGCGATCACCTTGGCTTCGCGCTTTAAGCGGTGGGTTTTGAGCGCGGCTATGGCGCGGGCTGCGCCGCCTTGGGAGTCGCTTTGGCTGTCGCTGTGTTGGCCGATTTTTTGGTCGATTTGGTTGTCTGGCTTGTGCTTGGATTCCTGTTCAGGCTGGTTGCCGAGCAAAGCTGGGGCTTGGCTAGTTGGGCCCTGCGCCGCGTCGCAGGCTGAGAGCACGTAGCCGTGGGCGGGCAAGATGAAATTGATCTTGTATTGCGCGCAAGCTGCTGTCAATGTATCCAGCGAATTGAGGTAATCCGTCATGTCGCCGTCTGGCGGGTCTACCACGGTGGTGCTGCCGTTCAAAATATGGTCGCCCGAGATCAACAGGCCGTCTTCTTCCAAAACCAAGCACAGGTGGTTGGCCGCGTGGCCGGGGGTGTGGATCACTCTTAACGTGGTCTCTAAGCCAGTGTTTTGAGGTTTTCCAGCCAGATGTCGGCGTGAAATGGTCTTAAGCTGCTCATTATTTTGTAGTATGCGGTCGGGCGTGAACTGCGCATTGGCACGGGATGTGGGAGCGCTGGCTATGCCTAAAATTGGGCAATCGTCGGTTTGCACGCCCACCCGCAGGTTTGCTTGCGTACCGCTATACAGCCCCGCCTGCTCACCAGCAAGCTCCCCCCATTTTGCCCGCACCAGTGCTTGCAGCGGCTTTGCCGCAGGCGAGTGATCGGCATGCGAATGGGTGCAGATGATTTGGCAAATATCACCGCCCGTGGCCTCCAATATCCGCTGAATATGCGCCGCATCGGCAGGCCCTGGGTCTACCACGGTGTAGCCCGAGTCCGCAGTGCCAATGATGTAGGTGTTGGTGCCCGGCCCAGTCATAAAGCTGGGGTTGGGCGCGGTCAGTCGCATCACATTTTTTAGCAGCGGCACGGCCTTGGCGTGTTGCCAATCAAGCGGATGCAGCAGCTGCCCGTCAGGCGTGACCATGGCCAGCTCGCCGTAGGGCGGCTCGTGCTCCATGTATCTGGCCTCTTGGCCGTTTAAAAGGCCAGCCCGTGGGCAGCTGGTAAATAGCGGGCGCTCACTTAGCTGCTGGGGCATGCATGCATTCAACACGGCATCCACGGTAGCGTATTTTTGCAGCCGCTCTAGCGTGCGAATGGTGGGAAAAATGATGAAAAAATCATCCGCCGCATGCCGTGCCAGCGCATCCGCTGGGCGAATCCACAGTGGCTCAAACTGCTCCTTGTCATCGGCCACGGGCTGCTGGCCGCTGGGCATGCGCGCCACCAAAAACGGCACGTCAAAGCGGCGCGGCAAATCCCGGTCCGTTACCCAATGCGCCAGCAAATACACCTGCGCCGCCGCCGCCGTGAGCCCGTGCTGGGCCAGCTGCGGGTAAAAAGCTGCGTTGCGATCCATCGCGTCAATGGTGGCTTGGCTGGCCCAGGCCCCCTGCGCGTCACGCGCCAGCAAAATCCCCAGCTCCTCAAAACTCTCCCGAATCGCTGCCAGCGCCTGCGCTCTTGCTACTATACTTTGCGTAGCACGATATGATGCTGTGTCGCTGACATTGGCCTGTTTTTTATCCAATGCATCAATTCCACCACCCGGAAACACATAAGCCCCCGCCGCAAAGCTAGCCGTCATAGAGCGGCGCGTCATCAGCACTTCTAGGCCATCAGCGCCATCGCGCAGCAGCAGCACAGTGGCGGCTTCGCGCAGGCGGGCGGGGGGGCGTTGGGGGTGGAGCAGGGTGGTTTGTCTTGGCATGGGGGGAATTAGAGCATGAAGTTGGTTTTGTTTTCTGGCACGCTCAAATGCCCGATATGCCGCTGCTTGTTCCTTCATCGGTGCGTCCCATCGCGGGATGGGTAGCTGCCTTGCTTGGGCTCTTTATTCAGCGCGTCCAAGCGCCGGATAGGCTACTGCGCCGCTCCTCATGGGCCGAGTACGACCAAATCGTCCCGACGCAGCAGCCTATCCGGCGCTTAGACTTTTAGCGTGCGCAGGGCGAAGCCCGGATACTGAATACCAAAACCCGCTAAGGCTGAACCTCAACCCATTCGATCTAAACCCCACTCCGTTCTGCCTGAGCCTGTCGAAGGCTTCATACAAGGACTTGCACAACGTATTCACTACAAAATACAGAGCAAACTATGACCATATGACCGTGACATTAGTCAATTTATCTGTAAAAATAGCCTTCAATTGAATTCCTAGCGCCCAAACAGTTCCGAATGCGTACCAGCCCGTGCAAACAGTACCGATTGGCTATCAGGCAGCTGGTAAATCAGCAAAAAATCACCTCCAACATGGCATTCTCGGTAGTCATCCCAGTCACCTGCCAACGCATGATCCAAATACTCGGCGGGCAAGGGCGTTTCATTGCCAATCAGCAGCAACATAACCGTTTTGAGTCGGTGCATATCGTAGCGACCAGAGTGCGACAGGCGCTCCCAGTCCTTGGCAAAAGCTTTTGATCGGTTACTGGTGCGTGGCAGATTGGTGCGTTTAGCCTTTGCTGACTTTGTCGAGGTCATCAAAGAGTTCCTGTGCGGTTTTGAAGCGTGCTCGGTCGGCTGTGCGCAGCTCGTTCATGGCGGCCTGCGTTTCTGGGCTGGGCACTTTCACATCAAATGGCAGGCCACGCTGCGCCACCACTTGCCGCAAAAACAAACGAATGCCGTCGCTCAGTGTCAAGCCGCACTGCGCCAGCACGTCAGCCGCGTTTTGCTTAAGCTCGGGCTCCACGCGGGAGCGCACATCCATGGATTTAAGGGCAATACTGGTCATGATTTTGCTGGTTTGAGGTAAAAACGTAGCTACATTATGGCTGCATTTTAGTGTAACTGTGTCAAAATCTTTGTCGTAATTGTGTGCTTGGACTTGTAGCGTGCGCAGGGCGAAGCCCCACACCGTTCGGCCTGAGCCCGTCGAAGGCTTCATACAAAACTTCGTACAGCATATTCACTATTAAATACAGAGCAAACTATGACCATATGACGCTGACATTGACCAAATTATCTGTAAATAAGACGATCTAAAGCTGCCAATACCCAGCGCACGGCTAATTTGGGTAAATCGTAGGCACCACCTTGCGCCCATGCCTTCTGTAGACATGAAAATCACTGTCCAATGTGAGCACAGCGCAGGGCTCAAACAATTCCGACATGCGCACCAAGCAGGCATCGGCCAGCGAGGCGGGCATATTGTCGTAGCGCTGGTAAAGCGCCGACACCGCAGTAATTTGCTCCCCAAGCGCCATGCCCATTTGCACGACACCGCGCTCGATCAGGGCCAAAGCCTTGCCAGCGTCTAGGCCGGATCGTGCCAGTAAAAAGCAGGTTTCTGACACCACGGCCTCACAGGTGTGAAACGGGCCTGCGTGGTTGGCAAACTGTGCTTTAGCCCAAGCGTGGTGTTTGTCGTCTTTGTGCAGCAACGCCACCCATGGGTCTGTGTCCAGCAGAATTTGCATGGCATTAGGGGTAGGTAATCTGCGGGACTAGCAATTTACGGGGGCTGGTAACTAAACACGGCCAAAATCGGCCATGTAGGCAGGGTTTGATGCCAAATCCACCGGCCCACCCGACAAGCAACCCACCAAATCCCCGGCCATGTCCAGTGCCGAGGGCGCTGCTACAGCGCTGGCGCGCGGGCTGGCATAGGCCAGCAAAGCACGGCGCACCACCTCGGATTTTGTCACCCGCTCTCGCAGGCTCAGCTGCGTAAGTGTTGCTTCCAGCGGAGCGTTGATCTTGATGCTTAAGGTAGCCATGTCAAATATCATACTACTTGGCAGTAGGTAATACGAAGCGTGAAGCGCTGCACGTGCAAAGCGTGTGCAAAGCGCATAATGTTGATACAATGGTGTAAACAAACGGAGAATACCCATGAGCAGCACAGTCAGTCAAATCAGCGCTTGGGGCAATGGCTTGGCATTGCGCATTACCAAGCCCATGGCCAGCAAAGCGGGCGTGGCCGATGGATCGCCCGTGCGGGTGATGGTGACGCCTGGGCGCATTGTGATTGAGACAGAAACCGAGCCCACGCTAGACCACATGCTGGCCATGTTTGACCCCAAGCGCCACGGCGGTGAAGCAATGGCGGATGCGCCTGTTGGCGTGGAAGCCTTTGCCAAATGACTGCGCGCAAGTCTGCTTTGTGGATTCCCGACAGGGCCGAAATCATTTTTATCCAATACAGCCCCCACATCGGTGTCGAAATGCCCAACGACCACCCCATGTTGGTCATGTCCACCCAAGCATTTGCCCAGCGCACCGGCGTGGTTGTGGGCTTCCCCATGACGCATGCCGATTTCAACGCAGACAACCCATTTGCCATTACCGCCAAAGGCCAAAACGGCGAAGTGGGCTACGTTTTAACCCATCAACCCAAGTCTTTTGACTGGAAGCTACGCAACGCCAGACCGCACGCTTGGGGCACTGGACACACCAAGCTGCTGAGCGCCGCGTTGAAGAGGTTTGACAGCGTTTTTAATGTTTGCGACCATTAATGGCAAGTGCTGATGCGTCAATAAGTCCGTTCGATGCCAGTCAGACGCCCTTTCGGCCTAAGCATGAGTCCGTCCGTTCCGAGCCTCAGCCCGTTCGGCCTGAGCTTGTCGAAGGCTTCATACAAAACTTCGCGCAGCGTATTTACTATTAAATACAGAGCGAACTATGACCATATGACGGTGACATTGGCCAAATTTTCTGTAAATACCGCTCAAACAGCAACTGACCCAAGCATCGGCACAGAATCCAGCAGCAAAGTCTCGGGTGCCATGTCAATCTCACCCGGCCACACCACCGTGCCGTAATCCACATGCGCCTTCATAAACAGCGCGGGCGCAGCAATCCGGCACCAAGGCTTCATGGCCAGCAGCGGGCGCATGTCAAAACTGCGCTCCTCGCCGCTAGCAAAAGTCAATACAAGCTGAAAGTCAGCTTGTGGGGCAACGCGTGTAATATCCATGTACGCAATTTTACAGAAAATTCAAAACTGATAGCAAACTATGACCATATGGCGCTGACATCGGTCAATTTTCATATAAATGCACGATCTTAAGACCTTAAATCACCACCAAAGCATCCAGCGGGCTAGCCGTACCGCCAGCGGCCACTTTGAGCACGTGGGTGTAAATCATGGTGGTTGACACATCCGAATGCCCCAAAAGCTCCTGCACCGTGCGAATATCGGTGCCCCCTTGCAGCAAATGCGTGGCAAAGCTGTGTCGCAGGGTATGCACGCTCACAGGTTTCACAATTGCCGCCAGTGGCACTGCCTTTTTAAGCGCCCGCTGCAAGCGCTCTTCAAACAAATGGTGTCGCCGCTCAATGCCGCTGCGCGGGTCGCGCGAGAGCGTGGGCGACGGAAATACCCAATGCCAGCCCCATGTTTGCCCCACCTTTGGGTATTTAACAGCCAGCGCATGGGGCACTTCCACCCCCTCGCGCTGTGCTTGCCTGTCTGCCTCCCACAGTGCCCGCGAAGCCAGCATCTGCGCCCGCATGGCTGGCACCAGCGAGCGCGGCAGCATCACTACGCGGTCTTTATTGCCCTTGGCCTCCCGCACAATGATGACGTGTCGGTCAAAATCCACATCTTTTACCCGCAGCCGCATCCCCTCCATCAGGCGCATGCCAGTGCCATACAGCAGCCGCGCCAAGAGTGCAGTCACGCCTTCCATCTGCGCCAACAAGCCCGCCACCTCGTCTTTGGTCAACACGGATGGAATCCGCTTAGGGCTTGTCGGGCGGTTGACATTGTCCAGCCACGGCAAGTCAATATCGAGCACCTCACGGTATAAGAAAAGCAAAGCACTCAGCGCTTGGTTGTGCGTTGAGGCAGAAACCTTGCGCTCAGTAGCCAGCATCGTCAAAAAAGCCTCTACTTCCCGCGCACCCATCTCCCGTGGATGGCGTACACCATGCCAACGGATGAAAAATTTCACCCAGTAGATGTAGACTTTTTCAGTGCTTAGGCTATAGTGCAAGTAACGGATTCGCTCTTTGACTTGGTCAATTAAGCGGACAGACAGCAAAACAGGCTTGCGGGGTTTCATGGGAATGATTATAACTGTATATTTAAACAGTTAATTGCCTAAAAACCAATACTCAAGCCATTTTCAAAGGTTTTTAGAAATGAATGTATACCGCAGTCGCCAGATTATTTTGCAGGTTTTGCGGTATACATTACGTTAAATTGGAAAGCATATGAATGAAAAAGAACTAGATATTCCGCCAGAGGCACTAACCGATCCAGACGGTTTTGAGCTTTTACGACTGTGGGCGGCACATGAGCAATTACATGTGAGTATTAGCGGGGATCTCGGTGGAGAGGCCGAAGACTTTGGCGAACTGCTTGCCGATCTTTTCGAACATGCCTCACGCATGTTTGCGCAAAAAGACTCGCGACCTCTGGATGAGTGCCGTCAAGGAATTCTCGAAGAATTTCAACGACGGGTTGTCGCACCGAAGCCGAGTCTCGAAGGTTCGCTTCCAACGGAGCACTAGTCGAATGCCAATTAAAAAGGCGCATAAATTTAACTGGTTGCTCGGCACGGACACGCAGCAGCATAATGCCGCTTCGCGGTGCATGCTGCGCGCCGGGCAGCTTTGACGTTAGCCCCCTACAGGAGGATCTATGGACCCGGTTTACGACTACGAATCGCTTATGTTCCGGCTGAAGATGCGGTTTCAGTACGACTACGCCAATGATCGCCGGCGGGTGAGAATGCTCGGCCTCTGCTTTGCGCGTCCAACGTCAGCACTTGGAAAGAACGATATCTTCCCGCAGGTTCCGGACTGGCACTATCGATCAGGCTCGCACATCGACTTCTACTTTGCTGGGTTCACAGACTTTCAGCGTGAAGAGGGAGCACTTCAAGTCTCAATGCCGGGTCGCGGAACCTGGTACTACAGCCCCGAAGTCTTCGACACGTTTCGCAAGCAGGTCGAGGCGAAGACACGCTGGAGGTACAGCGGCGGTAGCGATCTGATTTTGGTCAACGCCCGTTACCGCGAAGACCTCGAGGCGCCAGACATAGATTTTTCTGGAGCCATCGTCTGTCAATTGGACGCGATGAAAGAGGCTAAAGCATTTCCGAGTGTTGAGCAGTACTTCGAATCAGTCTTTCGCTTTGCCGAAGAAACTTCGGATCGCGATCCCACCTGGGGGTTTAGTGATCGGCAGGGCGTTGCGGCAGGCGGGGCAGCTCTGCAACGTGTAGTCCTCTCATTGCTCCCAGGCGGAATCAACGCGGAAGTCGAAAAGACCAAGCACTTTGCTGTCAAGGACATCGGTCTATGAACCAGGGGGCTAACAGGTTGCTCGTCGCGGACGCGCAGCAGCAGGTTGCCGCTTCGCGGCGCTTGCTGCACGCCGGACAGCGCCGACGTTAGGCGTCTCAAGTCACTCGAGAACATGCAAAACCCAAGCGCCGCTGAAATACATCCCTTCGTAGTCGAAGACTACGCTCGTGCATTGGCGTTCTGGTCAACTATCGAAGGCCTTGGGCTCAATGAATCCGACACGCCGGAGGCAATCGAAGCCTTCTTGGAAAGAAATCTTGGCTTCAGCGCTGTCGCGTTGATCGAAGGAACTATGGTCGGCACTGTGCTATGCGGCCACAATGGCCGGGCCGGCTCGCTCCATCACTTGGCGGTTGCCCCATCTTGTCGCGGCCGTGGAATTGGAAGCGCCCTGGTCAACTTCGCCCTTTCGAAGCTCGCCACAGCAAACATTCCTCGCTGCAACATCTTCGTGTACACCGAGAATGAGGAAGGCAACCGCTTCTGGCTCAATAGCGGCTGGAAAGATCCAACTACTTGGAAGGTTCTGCAGAAGCATGTGCAAACAGACGCCTAACCCTTCCATCGAGGGGATGCCCAAAAGGCTGCGCCTTTCGGTCACCCCTCATGTCAAACGTTAGGTTACTCAAGGAGTTCATCATGGAAATCGTTATCGGAGTCGTAGTTGTGTTCTTCTTGCTGATCTTCATCGGCAAACTCAAGGGTGCGCCTGCACCCGAGAGCATGACAGAAAGCGCAATATTTCAGCGCTTGCAAACCGAAGGTGCTTGGATCTCAAAATACCTTAGCCAGCCGTTCTCGACGCAACAAAGCGAATCGCTCAAGCGCATGTACGATGAAAAGACTGCATACATTCAAAGCCTCAAAGCCGAACTGACGAAACGTCAAATGGCCCAGGGTTCAAATGCAATACAGCAGGAAATGGCACCAATTCTTCAAAGAGCATCAGAGCTTGTGAAGCAGGGAGTACCAGAAGCTGAGGCACATGCTACTGCGCTAAAAGAATGGCACAGCAAAAACACATGAAGCCAGAGCAACTCACACCAGAGCAACAGGCGCAATCTTGCTGGGCTCTTGCAAATAGCTACAGCGAATCATCGCTGCGCCTCCAAGCCGCCGAAAACAGCGCTCAGACTTTCATGCCATCTATGTTTTTGCTATTGCATGCACTGGAGCTTCATCTAAAGTCATATCTCATTGCACGGGGACACACAGACAAGCAACTTCGAGCTATCGGGCATGACCTCACAAAAGGCCTACGAGCGTGCTTCCAGAACGATTTGGCATCACATGTCCAGTTCTCGTGGCGGGAGCTAATTCAGATAGCAAGAATTAATAAGTACTACAGGTGCAAAGAGCTTGAGTACTTTGTCCCGAAAGCAAAGAATTTCGGCAACATTGAGCGACTGGCAGAGGTCGTGGATCGAGTTTCCCGGGGAATTTTTAATCCAATAACTGAGGGCTCATTCCGTGCTTTGCGTAGGCCGTAACCTAACTGTCGGTTCAACGCGGACGTCAATGCTTCGCATTGCCGCCGGTTAACCTGGGCGTTAAATGGCATGAAAGTCCTACTCGCAGCTACTCTTGCTCTTGCTACCATGCCCCTGCTTGCCGAAAGCAGCCGACTACCCGATGAGGTTCGCGCGTTCATCCGCGAACGCAAAACGTGTGAGCACTTTCTCGGCGAACCAGTTGAGGGCAACACTTCTGAACAAAAAGAGAGACGAACATTCGTTAGCGACAGCATAGACATTTACTGTGCGGGAACTGATAAGAAGCTGGCAGCCTTGCGCCGCCGCTACGCCAAAGAAGTGGCTGTGATGGAAGCGCTCAAGACCTATGCGGAGAAGTTGGAATGAATGTCGTAGGTGTGCCGTTTAACCGGTGCGTCGAATGGACCCACAACGGCGGCCAGCGTGGTCGCCACTCTTCAATGCTGAGTGCGCCGTTGCGGCCCATTCACGGCCAACGTTAAGTTGCAACATGCGTGAGCCCAATGACTGGCGACTGACCAATCAAGAGCGCTACCTCAAAGGGGTAACTCTCCTAAAGCGATCTTATGAGCCAGCGTCGGAGGAGAATGATCACGATCACTGTGACTTTTGTTGCGTGAAATTCATGATCGGTGTGTTGCCTGAAACTATTCAGGAGGGCTACTCCACACCGGATGGGTATTGGTGGGTCTGCCCAAACTGCTACGAAGACTTTGCGGATATTTTCGAGTGGGAGGGTTGCGGGTGATGCCTAAGAAATTTGCGCTTCGGAGCAGTGGGCAGCGCAAACTTAACTGGTCGGCCAACGCGGAACTGCAACTGCAGGCGGCGGCTTCGCCGCAAGTGTCGCAATCCGGTTGCCTTCGACGTTAGGCCTAGGTTCTTAACACTAATCGTCAGGAGATGAAAATGCAATATGTAGAGTTGGTCGCAGTCATTGCTGTGCTTCAATTTTTTTCCTTCGG
>JAYTMT010000004.1:0-5048 GCA_043728315.1 Polaromonas sp.
TGAGTTCATTGAGGTTTGGCAGATCTTGCATGGATGCGATTGTCGCTCATTATTTGATAGCTTTACGTGATTAGTTTGGGTGGGGGCTGAGTAGTTACGTTTTTTCGAGCAAATGGGAGATCAGAATGTTCATCTGTTTGAGGGCTTCAGCCCGAGTTATGAACATTCCTCCCATTTGCTTGAAAAAACAAGCTCCCCCCGCAGGGGGCCAGCGACCGTTTGCGCGTGGGCACAGCGCTCGCTTAGCCGTAGCAGTGACCAACTAGAAGCGAAACGTATTCAGGCACAGCGCTCGCTTGGCCGAAGCAGCGACCAAGCGCGGAGCGAAACTTTGACACACGAACAGCAATAGCTTAGCCGCAGCAGTGACCAAGCAGGAATCGAAACCTTGGGCAAGAAAAATTGTATACACTTGAGCCATGCCGCAGCGGAGCTATCGCAGCCAAAGCGATTTGTTCGCGGCCACACCTGTTCAGAGCGCCCGCAGTGGTGGACAGCCAAGGAGCTTCGCATGGACGCTTATTTGCTAGATTGGGTCAATTTATTGCTGCGCTGGGTGCATGTCATCACGGCGATTGCTTGGATTGGTTCTTCGTTTTATTTCGTCTTTTTAGACAACAACTTGGTCAAACCCGAGTCGCCCGATTTGCGAGAAAAAGGTGTCGACGGCGCCATGTGGGCGGTGCATGGCGGCGGGTTTTATAACCCACAAAAATACATGGTGGCACCTAAAAAAATCCACACCAAACTGCATTGGTTTTATTGGGAAAGCTACTCCACTTGGCTCACTGGTTTTGCGCTATTTACCGTGCTTTACCTCTACAACGCCACCACCTACCTCATCGATAAATCGCTGTTTGATTGGTCGGCCACAGCGGCTGTGAGCGCGGCGCTGGGGTTTTTGGTGGCGTTTTGGGTGGTCTATGACGTGGTGTGCCGCCTGTTTGGTTTTCGCAAAAACGGCGAAGCCATTGTGGGCGCGCTCATGCTGTGCACGGTGGCGCTGATGAGCTATGTAGCCTGCCAACTCTTTGCGGGGCGCGCGGCATTTCTCATCGTGGGCGCTGCCATTGCCACAGCCATGAGCGCCAATGTGTTTTTTTGGATCATACCGGGGCAGAAAAAAGTGGTGGGCGCGATGATGAGCGGCACCAAGCTGCCTGCCAAAGAGCTGGCTCTGCACGGCAAGCGCGGCAAGCAGCGCAGCGTGCACAACACCTATTTCACCCTGCCTGTGCTGTTTGCCATGCTGTCTAACCACTACAGCTTTTTGTATACGCATCCGCACAACTGGCTGGTGCTATTTGTGATGATGCTGGGCGGTGCGCTGATTCGCCAGTATTTTGTGCAGCGCCACGGCTTTCACCACGGCCGCGCGGCCAATCCGCTGCCTTGGGCAGTGGCCGGAATCATTGCCATTGCAGGGGTGATTGTGGCGCTCAAGCCCGCCGCACCAGCCGTGACAGCGGGTAATGCGAATACTACACAATCAGTAGCAAACAATGACCCAGCGACGCTGACATTGCCCTCAAAAACCTTAAAAACCACAGAAAACACCCAGTTCCAAGCCGTTACAGCCATCATTGCCACACACTGCATCAGCTGCCACGGCGCGCAGGTGCAAATGAAAAACGTGCGCTTGGATACCTCTGCTTTGGTCACGCAAAACGCGCAAATGGTTTACCAACAAGTGGTGGTGACCAAGCAAATGCCAATGGGCAACTCTACGGGCATCACAGAAACTGAGCGGGCCGTGGTGGGTGCTTGGTTTCAAGCGGGAGCGGCCACTGGCCAAGCGCCAGTGCGTTGATGAAATGCCCCTGTGCAGTTGGCGCTTTTTTTAAACGCCAAGGCTTTTGGTGGCGCGTGCAGTGGGTAACCTGATTTTTGCTCCGCTCTATCTCGCTCTGGGCTGCGATGTGTTCTGTCTGTGGACTGCGCAGGAAAGTCGCTTAGCCGCGAGGCTAGCTCTTGTACATCGCGAAAACCGCTGCGAAAAATCAGGTCACCCACTGCACGCTCGGGCTATGCTCGCTCTGAGGTTTTAATACCAGATGCGCGCGACTCTTCGTGTGCTATATACTACATAAAATGTAGCGAACTATAACCATTTGACGCTGACATTATTACTACTTTTCTTGAAAATAAAAAAATATGAGCGCGATACAGCGCGAGCTAAGTTGTTGACAATCAGGCTAAGCAGTTTTCACCCGTTATGAACCAACCACTCGCCCTGCGGCTAAGCGAGTGCTGTGCCAATACGCAAACAATCGGGGCGCTGGGCTGGTTTTTTAGGGGTAAATGGGGATCAGGAACGGGCGCTGTCTGAGGGCGAAGCCCGAGTTTGCCCGTTCCCCCCATTTGCCCCTAAAAAGCCAGCTCCCCGCGAAGCGGGCCAGCGACCGTTTGCGCGTTGGCACAGCACTCTCTTAGCCGTAGCGTGACCAAGCAGTACAAGAAACACAGACCTGAACCATTGCTCGTTTAGCCGCAGCGTGACCAAGCCAGACAAGAAAATAGCGCTTACTCCGCCGTAATCCCAGCCGTCTTAATAGTCTTAGCCCAAAATTCTGTCTCTTGTGCCACCAGTGCGCCCAGCGCCTCGGGCGCTAGGTAGCGCAGCTCAATGCCTGCGGCATCGGCGCGGGTTTTGGTCTCGGGCAGGGCCAATGCGTCTTTGATTTGCGCGCTGAGAGTGGCCACAGTGGCGGCTGGTGTGCCTGCGGGGGCAAATATGCCTACCCATGCTTCTAGCTCAAAGCCTTTGAGGCCTGATTCGTTGGCGGTGGGCACGTTGGGCATGCTGGGGTGGCGGGCTTTGGCTGTGACTGCCAAGCCTTTGAGCTTGCCCGCTTGAATGTGGCCCATGACCGAGGGCGGGGTGGTGACAAACACCTGCACTTGGCCTGAGAGCACATCGGCAATGGCAGAGCCTGAGCCTCGGTAGGGGATGTGCACCATGCTGGTTTTGGTTTGCATTTTAAACATCTCCGTGCCGATGTGGGAGAGTGAGCCGCTGCCTTGGCTGGCATAGCTTAGCTTGCCGGGGTTGGCTTTGAGGTAGCTGATGAATTCGCCCAAATTGTTGGCTGGCACGCTGGGGTGTACAGCTATCACATTAGTAGCAACGGTGATCAGCGCTACGGGCACGAAGTCTTTTTGCGCCCACGGCAGCTTGGGGTTTAAATTGGGGTTGCCCACGTGGTAGGCCGAATACGAGTTGAGCAGGGTGTAGCCGTCGGCGGGGGCGCGTGCCACAAATTGGTAGGCAATGTTGCCGCTGGCACCGCCTTTGTTGTCCACCACCACGGTTTGTTTGCTGATTTTCGCCAGAGCGTCAGACAAAATGCGGGCTGAGCCATCTACCAAGCCGCCCGGTGGATTGGGCACGACCAAGGTGATGGGCTTGCTCGGGTAGGCTTGCGCCCAGGCCATGCCGCTGACCAATGCGCCTGCTAAGGCGGTGGCAGCGAGCAGGGCAGTTTTTTGGAGTCTGGCGGTGTGGTTCATGGTGCGGTTCATTGCGTGGGTTGGGGTATGAAGGGGGCTGGCTTTGTGTCAGGCTTGTGGGCGTATTTTAGAATAAGGATGGCTCAGCAGGGCTCGGTAACTATGGCTCAATAGCGCCCAGACAGCAGCGCCCCTGCATGCGGCGCGCGCCGCTCTAGCCCCAAGCTTTTAAGCAGCGCATAGGTGGTGCACACCGCCCCCGACACCACGGGCAGGCCGCTGGCTTGCTCGATCATGTCAATGGAAGCGAGCGAAGGCATTTGCACGCAGGCCGATGCCACGATGGCGTCTGCGCCTTGGGTGTTGAGCTGTTTCCACAGCTGGGCGGGCGCTTGGGGGTCGCGCGCGCCCACGGCCAAGTTGTCCGCAATTTCTAGCGACACGCTGTCGATCACTTCAATGCCCTCGGCCTGTATGTAGTCAATCACCAGCTGGGTGAGCGGCTTCATGTAGGGGGCGATGATCGATATGCGCTTAGCGCCCATGGCCTGCAAGCCCTCCACCAACGCGCCTGCACTGGTGACCACTGGGGCGGGCGCGCCGTTGGCCACAGTCACTGCATGCAGGCGGCGCTGGGATTCGCGGTGGTAGCCCTTGCCCATGCTCATTATGGCCACCAAGCAAGCATAGCCCATCGCGTCCATGCGCGCATCAGACAGCTCCAGCGCGCAGCGGTCAGAGTCACGATCCATGGCTGCCAGTTCTTCTTTGGTCACTGATTTCATCCGCATGCGGCTGGAATGAAATGTGAAACGCTCAGGCAACACTGCTTCTCGCGCGCGTAGCATGGCCGGAATTTCCGTCTCCATCGTGGTGTTGGAGCTGGGCACGATCAGACCGATGCGGTAGTGTGATTTGGGTATTTGTGCAGTGACCATGGCTTGCTGAAGGTAATGCTTTATTTTTGGCGTTTTGATTGATACTAGCAAATACATATTTAAGATAGATTCATACTCAAATCAGATAAATTGACCCCATATGGAACTGCGTCAAATCAAATACTTTGTGGCTTTAAGCGACGAGCTGAGTTTTACCCGCGCAGCAAAAAAACTGCATGTGTCGCAGCCGCCCTTGAGTTTTCAGATTGCCAGTCTGGAGTCCGAGCTGGGTGCGCGCCTGTTTGACCGTACCAGCCGTAGTGTTCAGCTCAGTGAGGCTGGAAAGGCATTTTTACCGCATGCCCAAGCCGTGTTGGCTCGACTGGATGAGGCGGCTCGCCATGTACAACGCGTGGCAGCCGGGCTGGACGGGCGAGTACAAGTTGGGCTGGCAGGGTCTCATTTTTTTGGCCCTTTCCCGAAGTTCATTGCCCAGTTTCGGTCTCTGAGACCGGCCATGGAGGTGGCTTTGCATGAAATGACGCCCAAACACCAATTGGGTGCTCTTCAAGATGCACGGCTTGATTTGTGCGTGTCGCGTAACCCGATGGCGAACGACGCACGCATCAGCGCCAAATTGCTTTGGCATGACCCTGTCGTGGTGGCATTGCCCCCGGGTCATCGGCTATCAGGCCGGCGGCGGCTGGCGCTGAGCGACCT
>JAYTMT010000005.1:0-26900 GCA_043728315.1 Polaromonas sp.
ATCGCTGAGCTCCTTGTTTAGAAGACTCTAGTGTCGCTTATTACACTATTTTTGGCAATGTTAAGTTAGCGCTTATGCCCGCATGAGGGCGCGTCGGGAGTGCCAAAACGCTGCTCGGGCGCGTCCAAACAAGAAAGCATACCCAGACACGAACCAGCAGTAGTACGGCAAAAACACTGATCGAACGCGACAAAAAAGCAAGCTACGCCAAAGAAGCCGCCAACACAGATTTTTGCACCTTCCCCAGTGCCGTTTTGGGCAAGGCTGACAGCCATACCCAGCGCTTTGGCAACTTGTAACGTGCCAGTTGTCCCGCCAGCAGGGCTTGCAGTTGCGCCTCTAGCGCTGCTATATCTGTAGCGCCTGCGTCTGCCACCACAACCGCTACCAGCGCTTCGCCCCACTGCGCATCGGGCAAGCCGAGCACCGCGCAGTCGGCCACCATGGGGTGGGTGGCCAGTAGCTGCTCTAGTTCGGCGGGGTAGATGTTTTCGCCGCCCGAGATCACCATGTCTTTGGCGCGACCAATGATGCAAATGCTGCCGTCGGGGGCCAAGCGCGCCAAATCACCTGTGTGAAAAAAGCCGCGCGCGTCCACGGCGGCTATGTTGGGCCAATAGCGCTGCGCCACATTGGGCCCGCGCAGGCACACTTCACCCACCATACTGGCCTTGCTTGCTTCGCTTGCCTTGCTCACCTCGCTCACCTCTCTTTGCACGCCTAGCAATTGCGCCACATCAGGGTTTCCTAGCTCTGCTGCATTTTGGGCATATGCCGCCGTGTCGCCAGCTTCCACGCGCACGTCGGCCAACTCCAGCTCCACCTGCGGCGCTGGCCAGCCGCACGCGCCTAGCAGCGCCATTTGCGGCAAATGCGCACTACCGGGCGGTATGGCGATAGAAAACGGGCCGGTTTCGGTGCTGCCGTACACATTGCACACCGCCACACCGCGCTGGCTAAAGGCCTCGATCAAGGCGCGCGGCACTACCGACGAGCCCACCCACAGGGTGCGCAGGCTGCTGATGTCGGTGGTCTGCCAAGCTGCATGCTCGGTGAGCGCTTTGAGCGTGGCGGGCACTTGCAATGTGAGGGTGGGACGGTCGTGTGCGATGGCGCGCAAAGTGGCGGCTGCATCAAAGCGGCTGTGCAGCAGCACGCAAGCGCCCGCATACAAGGCAGGCAAGGTTTGGATGCACAGCCCGCCCACATGGAACAGCGGCAGCACGGTAAGCACCACGTCTTGCGCCGTGATGCCCTGCACGGCGCTGGCTATGCGCATATTGGCCAGCAGATTGGCCTGTGTGTGGACAGCGCCCTTGGGTTTGCCGGTGGTGCCTGAGGTGTAGACCAGCAAGACTGGCAGCTCCAGCGGCTGTGCAGCAGTTTTTTCAAGGTTTTTCAGCCCAATGTCAGCGTCATATGGTCGTAGTATGCTATTTATTTCATAGTGTTGTAGACCACAAGTTTGCGCCAATTGCTGCGCCGCATCGGCCCAATGCGCATCATGCAGCAGCAGCTTTGGCGTGCAGTCGGCCAGCACACCCGCCCACTCCGCAGAGCTTAGCCGAAAGTTCAGCGGCACCAGCACCGCACCGAGCTGGGCGCAGGCAAACAGCAAGGCGATTTGCAAGGGCTGGGCATAGCCCAAATAGGCCACGCGCTGGCCGCTTTGCAGCCCAAGCGCTTGCAGGCGGGCGGCCAGCTGGCAACTGGCGCTGTGGAGCTGCTGGTAGCTCCACTGCTGGCCCTCAAAGCGCAATGCGCAGGCAAGTGCAGACGCTTGGCCCAGCGTGCCATGGCCTGCGCCAGCTTGTATGCCAGCGTGCACGCCGGCACCCATGCCCATGCCCATGCCAACGCTTGCACTTGCACTTGCACCAGCGCACGTGTGCGCCTGCACATGCGCGCGGGCACTGAGCACATCAGCAAGGCTATTGGCAGGGGTTTGCATTTACCTAACTTTACCCTGTCTTTGTGCCCCACACACAGCCGTGGCGCACATTACATCCACAGCCACTTTACTTTCAAAGGACATTTTTATGACTACTGCTGGTACCAAACTCTCCACTGGCCGCCGCGTATTTGGCCGCTTAGCTGCGCTGGGTGCACTGGGCTTGTTTGCAAGCCGCGCCAGCGCCCAAACTGCCGCGCCCGCACCCGATGGCCACCGCGGCCCGAGCCCCGAAAACATGCGCAAGCACGCCGAGCGCCGCATCGACCGCATGGTCAAAGCCGCAGGCGGCTCGCCTGAGCAAAAAGACAAGCTCATGGCACTGGCCAAAAACGCCATGGCCGACATGAAGCCCCTGCGCGAGCAGCTGCACAAAGCGCGCCAAGCGGGTATGGCACTGCTCAGCGCTGCCAGCATAGACCGCGCGGGCATAGAGCGCCTGCGCGCTGAGCAAATAGGCGCAATGGATGCGATCAGCAAACGCATGGTAGCGCACATGGCGGACGCGGCCGAGGTGTTCAGCCCCGAGCAGCGCAGCAAGCTGTCTGCCATGGCCAAAGAGCACACAGAAAAGGGCGGCCGCTGGGGTGACAGACATGGCGGTGCGCACGGCGCCGGCATGGGCGGCGGCTGGTTTGGCCGCGGTTGACACGGACAGCTTGGGCGCTTGCCACCGCTCGCCCATTTTCTAAACCCTGCTCCCGCAACGCTTTGCTAAGCGTTACCATCGGCCTATGCAACAACTCCTGATCATTGAAGACGACTCCCGCTTGGCCAGCATGGTGGCCGAGTATTTGGGCAGTTTTGGTTTTGCGGTAGAGCACGCACCTGACGGCGAGCGCGGCCTCATGCGCGTGCAATCACTCAAGCCCGATTTAGTCATCTTAGACCTGATGATGCCCGGCATCGACGGCCTAGAGGTGTGCCGCCGCCTGCGCGCCCTGCCCGGCGCGCAAGCGCGCACCCCCGTGCTCATGCTCACAGCCAAGGGCGACCCACTGGACCGCGTGATTGGCCTAGAGCTGGGCGCTGACGACTACATGCCCAAGCCCTTTGAGCCGCGCGAGCTGCTCGCCCGCATACGCGCTGTGCTGCGCAGGCAGGGCGCGCCCGAGGCCAACGAACAAGCCATGCGCTTTGGCAGCCTAGAGATTGATCGCGACGCGCGCAGCGTGCGGGTGGCGGGCAAGGCGTGTGAGCTCACGTCTTACCAATTTGACATGCTGGTGGCGCTGGCCGAGCGCGCTGGCCGCGTGCTCTCGCGTGACCAAATCATGGAGGCCGTGCGCGGGCGCGAGCTCGAAGCCTTTGACCGCTCGATTGACGTGCACATGGGGCGCATACGCGCGGCCATTGAGCACGATGCCAAAGACCCTAAGCGCATCGTGACGGTGCGCGGTGTGGGCTATGTGTTTGCCAAGCAGCAAGACTAAGGACTTGGGGCCGAAAGTCCATGTTTGCGCGATTTTTCTCACAGCTGTATGTGCGCATTTGGCTGGCCGTGGTGCTGGCTATGGCGGTGCTCACGCTGGCATTTGGCTGGCTGCTGCGCACCACCGTAGAGAACATTCCTGCGCGCGAAGTGCTGATACGCAACGAAGCGGGCGTGGTGGTGGGCCAAGCCGTGGCGCGGCCCGTGCGCGTGCCCGGCCACGGCGTGGAGTTTCAGGTGAAAATGACCGACGGCAGCACGCTGTCAGTGCAAATGCCGCCGCGCCCGCCGCGTGCCGACGGCACATCGGGAGGCACATCTGGCGGCCGTGCACAAACCGATGCGCCGATGCGCCGCTGGCTGCCACGCGGGCCCTCAGGCTTGTTTTGGATATTGGGCTTGGTCGGCTTGGCCGTGGCACTGGGCACCTACCCCGTCATGCGGCACTTAACCAAGCGCTTGCAGGCGCTGCGCGCAGGCGTGCAGCGCTTTGGTGAGGGCGATTTGAGCGCCCGCGTGGACGCCAAAGGCAAGGACGAGGTGGCTTTTTTAGCGGGCCAATTCAACCAATCGGCCGACCGCATAGAGCGCTTGGTGGGCTCGCACAAAAGCCTGCTGGCCAATGCCTCGCACGAGCTGCGCTCGCCGCTGGCGCGCATCCGCATGGGGCTGGAACTGCAAGAGGCCAACCCTAGCGAAAAAAACAAGCTTGAAATCACACGTAGCATCGCCGAGCTAGACCAGCTGGTAGATGAAATTTTGCTATCTAGCCGGCTCGATGCCAACACCGCCGACATGGGCGTGTTTGAAACCATAGACATCGTGGCCTTGGTGGCACAGGAATGCGCCCGCGCAGGCGTGCCGCTGCAAGCGCCCCAGCAGGCCAATGGCCAAGCGCTGGGCGTGCAAGGCGTGCCCAAGCTGCTGCGCCGCGCACTGCGCAATTTGCTAGAGAATGCCCAGCGCTATGGTTCGGGCTCGGGGCATGCTGATGCTGACGCTGATGCGGGCGCGGGCAATGGCACTAGCACTAGCACTGGCGCGGTTACGGTTGCGGCTGACAATCCTCAACCCAAGTCCGCCCCCATCACCGTAGACATCCGCCTACATGGCAAGCGCATAGCCATTCACGTCTGCGACAGCGGTCCGGGCGTGCCACAAGACGCCCGTGAGCGAATTTTTGAGCCCTTTTACCGCCTGCCCCATGCATCGGAAGATTCCGGTGGTGTGGGCTTAGGCTTGGCCTTGGTTAAAAGCATTGCGCTCAAGCACTGCGCCAGCGTGCGCTGCGAAGCGGGCCCTGGGCGCGGCGCATGCTTTGTGCTGGATCTGCCGCGCAGCTAAATTGCGCGCTTGAAGTGCAGCAACGAAACTGTATTGGGCGCAAATGTGACCAAGGTCACAATAAAACCGCCAAAAATGCAGGAAAACTGTGGTTTCATCCCCCATTTGAGGGATGGTCAAGCTGCATATTTGTGTTTACATTTAAATCCTGTTAGCTGTCACAACGCTAGGCAAGGGAAAAAGTTGATACGCAGAATTTGAGAGTCTCCCAACGATGCTCTTTTTGAGAGCTGACTTTATAAGGCCACTGGAAACGGTGGCCTTTTTTTTGGGCAGATGATTTTCAATGCTTGGCATGTTGCAAGCGCGCTTGCCCCAAATATGCAATAGTTCTACGTAACTCTGTCCATGCTGTCCTCCATCGTATAAGATTTCACGTTACACAGCTGTTCGCGTGTTTTACTGAAAGCCCACTATGCAATTTTTGCGTTCCTCCCGCTTAGCCGCCCTTACTTTGTGCGCCGCTGCGCTGTCTCTGCAGTTTGCCCATGCGCGCGAGGGCGTGGAGGTGGGCGGCAACTCCAGCTTTTCGCGTTTGGTGTCGGCCGACCAAGTGGAGCAGCAGGCGGTGCAGCAATACCAGCAGCTCTTGCAAGAGGCCGCCTCTAAGCGCGCACTAGCCCCCGACAACCACCCCCAGCTGCTGCGTTTGCGCGCAATTTCGCAAAAAATCATCCCCTTTAGCTACGAGTGGAATGACCGCGCCAAGGGCTGGAAATGGGAGATCAACCTGATTGGCAGCCAGCAGATCAACGCTTTTTGCATGCCCGGCGGCAAAATCGCTTTCTACACCGGCATTTTGGACAAACTCAAGCTCACCGACGACGAAGTGGCCATGATCATGGGCCACGAGGTGGCGCACGCCCTGCGCGAGCACGCCAGAGAGCGCATGGGCAAGTCGGCGGCCACCAATATTGGTGCTGGCCTGCTCTCCCAGCTCTTGGGCGCTGGCCAGTTGGGCCAGCAGGCCCTGGGCGCAGGCGCGCAGCTGCTGAGCCTGCGCTTTGGCCGTGAAGACGAGTCCGAGGCCGACTTAGTAGGCATGGAGCTAGCCGCCCGCGCTGGCTACGACCCCCGAGCTGGCGTCACCTTGTGGCAAAAAATGGGCGCTGCCAGCGCAGGCGCCCCCCCCCAGTGGCTGAGCACCCACCCCGCAGGCACTACCCGCATTGCCGACATTGAGGCCAACCTGCCCAAAGTGATGCCGCTGTACCAAAAGGCTAAAAAGTAGAGGGCAGGTTGCGCGTTTGGATTATTGGCTGGGGGGTTGAAGATGCTTAGGGCTGGTGCTGTATTTGATTGACTCGCTGGTTTTACGCTGATGCAGTATGCGGCGCTTGCTTTTGTACTTGGCTCAGGCCGGCGGCGCTGTCTCCGCTACGCGGCTGTCCCCCGCCCTTCGGGCTCCTCCTTTATGCCGCTGCGCAGAGACAGCGCCACCGACCTGAGCCCGACAGTTGGTAGGCATACAACCGCCAGTGCAAATACTATTTTCACTGAATTTGGTATGCACGCAAGGTTACCAACCACATTCGCCGCCCTCGTGCTTGGTTTGGACAGCGCAGCGGCATCAAGGAGGAGGCCGCAGGCCGGGGGACAGCCGCGTAGCTGTCCAAACCAAGCACGAGGGCGTACACACGAAGCACACGTGAACACACCCAGCGCGTGGGCGTGCAAAACCCAGAAACTGTACCCTGCGCTTTATTTAATCCACAAGCGCAGCGCATCCCAGCTGCGGCCAAACCAGTTGGCCTGCGCTACCGGCTCTAGCGCCACCAAGGGTAAATCCGCATAGGGCTGGCCTGCATAGCTCACCTTGAGCGTGGCTATGCCTTGGCCTTTGGTGAAAGGGGCGAGCATGGGCTCGGCGCGGGCCACTTGGGTGGTAATTTTGCTGGCGCCGCCTGCGGGCACGGCGATCACCAGTGGCGCAAAGCTGCCCAGTTTCACCTCGTTGGCCACGCCTTTGAACACTTTGGGCGAAGCCACCACCTGCGCCGCGTCAAACAGCTTGACGGCCTCAAACGCGGTATAGCCCCAGTTGAGCAGCTTTTGGCTCTCAGCTGCGCGGGCATTCTCACTGGCTGTGCCCAGCACCACGCTCAGTAAGCGCCTGGCGCCCACGCTGGGCACGTCGCGCTTGGCGGTGGCAATCAGGCAGTAGCCAGCGGCTTCGGTGTGGCCGGTTTTGAGGCCATCCACAGTGGGGTCTCGAAAAAGCAGCAAATTGCGGTTGGTGTCGTTGGCTGCGGGCGTGCCCTCGTAGCGGTATTTTTTTATCGCGTAGAAAGGCGTGTATTCAGGGAATTCGCGCATCAGGCGGGTTGACAGCGTGGCCAAATCACGCGCGGTGGTGGTGTGGCCGGGCTCAGTGAGGCCTTCGGGGTTTTTGTAAGAGGTGGACTTCATGCCCAAGGCGCCTGCCTGCTCGTTCATGAGCTGTACAAAGCGCTCCAAATTCCCGCCCACGCCCTCAGCCAACGCCATGGTGGCATCGTTGCCCGACTGCACGATCATGCCTTTGATGAGGTCTTCCACGGGCACTTTCATTTTGGGGTCGATGAACATGCGCGAACCGGGCATTTTCCAAGCGCGCTCGCTGACGCTGAAGGTTTGTTTGAGGTCAATTTTTTTGGCGCGCAGGGCATCAAACACGAGGTAGGCGGTCATCAGCTTGGTAAGGGATGCGGGTTCGAGCGGGGTGTCGATTTCCTTAGAGGCCAAAATTTGGCCCGTGGTGACATCCATGAGCAGGTAGCCGCGCGCTGCGATTTCAGGAGCGGCTAATAACTGCTGGGCGCTGACATTGGGGGGTTTTTCTGTGGTTTTTGTGGTTTGAACGGCTTGTGCGGCTTGCACGGCTGGCGTGGTTTGGGCTTGGGCGGCGGAGCCAAGCAGGGCGGCGGCGCTGAATGTGACGCACAGGGTTAGCTTGGCTAGGCGCTGGCTTGGGGCTGGATTTTTGGGACTCGCGGGGGTTTGCATGGCTTGTTTTGATTTGGTTGGGGTGCTTGGGGCGAAAGCGGGGATTTTTTGAACGCAGAGGACGCGAAGGTTACGCAAAAGACGCAAAAGGAATACCGAAAAAATACAAAAAAGCAGGATAAAACGACCAAAAACACGCTTGGTTGGAAGATTGTGGGAATGCGTTTTAAAAAACTTTGAAACTTGGCTTGAAAACGGCTTGGTGCCTGATTATATGAAAAATAGTGGCAATGTCAGCGTCGTATGGTCGTATTGTGCTACTGAATTTATAACAAATGGCGGGCTACTAGGGATTTGAGCAGGGGCAGTTGGCCGTGAAAAAAGTGCCCTGCAGCGGGGATTACCGTCACTGGCAGCAGCTGGGGGCGGGCCCAGTCCATCACGTCGGCCAGTGGCACGGTGTCGTCGGCTTCGCCGTGGAGGATGAGGCTGCGGGTGTGCAGCTGGGGCGGCAGCGGGGCTACTGCAAAGCGGGAGCTGGCTGTACCTATAAATACTATTTTTTCTATAGCGTAGTTTGACGGTATGGCGCTGACATTTGGGGTAAAAATCCTAGAAATTAGGTGGGAGATGACGTGGGAACCAAAGGAGAAGCCCGCCAGCGCGATGGGCTGCTGGCTTGGCAGGGCGGCGGGCGCTTGGCTGGATGGCAACGCGGCTTGCGAGTTTGACGCAAAGCTGCTTTGCACCGCTGCGCTTAGCTTCGCAGCTGTGCAAAAACGCAGCACCGCCAGCGCATCGTCCACCTCGCCGCGCCCTTCGTCGTACACCCCCTCGCTAGCGCCCACGCCGCGAAAATTAAAGCGAATCGCCTCCCAGCCGCAGGCCACAGCGGCGCGCGCCATGGTTTGCACCACTTTGTTGTCCATAGTGCCGCCAAACAGCGGGTGCGGGTGGGCGATCAGCGCGGTGCCGCGCGGCACGGCCCACGCCGCAAGGTCAGGCCCGTCGCGCAAGCACTCCAGTGCGCCAGCAGGGCCAGATACCGTGAAGCGGGAGGTGAGAGGATTCATAAATACGCTACACAGTTAAGAGCAAACAATGACCATATGACGCTGACATTGGGCAATTTTCTCTAAAAATTACAATAATTAGCATGCAAGCAGCACCCAGTGCCACCTGAAACTCGCTGCTACGCCTGTGCGTGGCTTGTGCGCACCCGATCAGGGCGGCGGGTGAAAACTGCGGGGCAATGGGGGATCAGAATGTCCATCTGGTTGAGGGCGAAGCCCGAGTTATGGACATTCCCCCCAGTGCCACGCAGTTTTCACTTCACCCCCGCAGGGGGCCGCCGACCGGGTGCGCACAAGCCACGCACAGGCTTAGCCGCAAGGAAACCATCAAAGCACGACACACCGTGCTCATTTCCCCGCCGAAGCAGGTGTCAAAAGCCGCGGCACCACCACCCCGTTTTTCAGGTGCGACTCCACAATCTCGTCAATGTCATCGGTATCCACATAGGTGTACCACACCGCTTCGGGGTAGACCACGCACACGGGGCCTGCGGCGCAGCGGTCTAGGCAGCCGGCGTTGTTCACCCGCACCTTGCCCGGCCCGTTGAGCTTGGCCGCTTTCACGGCTTGCTTGCAGTGGGCCAAACCGTCGCTGGCGTGGTGGTTGGTGCACGAGTCTTTGCCAGCTTCGCGGGTATTGGTGCAAAAGAAAATATGGCGTTCGTAATACGAAGGCTGCTGCGGGTTTGGAGTGGGTAAAACTTGCATGGCGCAATTTTAGGCGTTCTGCTCGCGGTGGCGCATGGCTTGGATGCTGGCATTTTGAAGTTTGATTCAAAACATGGTCAACATGGGCCTTAAAGGCATCGCTGTTGCCTACCTAGACGGCCCCTTTGGCAAAGAGGTGCTGGCAGATGCACAAAAAGCCATGGCTGCAGCGGGAATCAAAGCGGTGATTGAAGCGCCTGTGGCTGCCGACGGCAAAAACATGGCCGAGGCGGTGGCCAGCACCATTGCGGCCAAGCCAAGTGCTGTTTTTCTGGCTTCGTAGCAGCTTGGCAGGGCTGCGTAATTTTGACGTGGGCGGCTTCAACGTCAATTACGCCAGCACACCCTATGTGGCCTCTAAATACGTGGAGCTGTCAGTGCTGTCGGCCAATGGCGCAATCATGGGCTAGCCAGTGGTTTTAGACTTGGCCAAACTTGCCAGCGCGTACAGGCCTGCGCAATACGGCCAGACCCAGCCCAGCCACTGCGCCAGCCCGTAAAAGTGGACAAAGCGCCCCTGCTCCCACGCTTGCAAGGTTTGCGCAAAATACGCACTGGCTGGCGCTTGGTTGAGCAGGCCCAGCTGTAGCACCACGGCCACCAAGAGCAAGCCCAGACACAGGCGCGGCGGAAAAACCAAGGCCAGCATGCACATGACCAGCCCCAAGCCCAGCCCCACCTGCACCGCCAGCGTGAGCCAATCCCAGGCGTGCGCCGGGCCCCAGCTGAGCAAAGCGGACAGGCCCGAGACTGCAAACGCTACGCCCACCAGCAGCAGAAAAAACGCCGCGCGCCGCCCCAGCGAGCGAATCACTGCGTAGCCCATCAAACAGGGCACCAGCAAACCCAGGCCCACGCACACCAGCTCGGCCAAGGGCACCAGTGGCTGCAACTCTACGTCGCGCACAGGCAGCCATTCTAAAAACGGCGTGCGGCTCAATGCGTTGGCCAGCGCCGCCTCCAAGCGCTCAAACACCTGCCCCAAACCCAGTGGCACCGCCGCAGGAAAAAGCAGGGCAAAGGGCCACAGCGCCAGCAGCACCAAAGCGCCACGTGCATCGGCCGCAAACCAGCGCGCCCTGAAGCGGCTCCAGTGGTCAATAGCCCCCAAAGCCTCCAGCGCCACCGCCAGCGCCGCCCCGCACAGGCCACCTGCGCTGTTGAGCAGCCAGTCAGACAGGGCCGAATAACGGGCGGGTAAATAGGTTTGCGCCGCTTCCATGGCAAATGACAGCGCGCAGCACAGCACAAAGGCCAGCAACAGCGCCCGACGTTTGTTGCCCTGCAAGCGACTGGCGTGGCTGTCGGCGCGCATGGCCGCCAAGGCCAGCAAAAAGCCCAGCGGTACATAGCCTGCCAAATTCATCCAAATGTCAAAGCCACTTAAATAACGCGGCCAAGGCGCAGCTACAAAAGCCCAAGGAAACAGGCCTTGGTTACGCCAATCATTGAAAGGGTAAAGGCTGGCATAGGCCACCAGCAGGGCAAAAATACTGGCCAATACGGGGGCAGAGCTGCGCTGGGTGGCCATGCTGGTGCTCTGCTGTGGCTGCGCCTAGTAGCCGCTGGCGCGCTTAAAAGGGCTTGACCACCACCAGCACCACGGCCACGGCCAGCAGCAGCACCGGCAGCTCGTTGAACCAGCGAAACCACACGTGCGAGCGCATGGGCAAGCCCGCCTGCGCCTTGCGCAGCAGCACGGCGCAGGCATGGTGGTAGCCAATGGCCAGCACCACCACGGCCAGTTTGGCATGCATCCAGCCACTGCTTTGGCCAATGCCGTAGCCCAGCCAAAGCCACAGACCCAGCGCCAAGGCGGGTATGGCCAAAATCGTGGTGAAACGCAGCAGCTTGGCCGCCATCAACAAAAGCCGCGCACGCTCAGCCTCAGAGCCAGGCGTGACCATGGCCAGGTTCACGAAAATACGCGGCAAATAAAACAGCCCCGCAAACCAGCTGGCTACAAAAATGATGTGGAAAGATTTAACCCAAAGCATGGGGGCAGTGTAGTGACTTTTTATGGCCAGAGCCCACCAAAGTGCTGGTGCACTGGCTGCAATCGCTAACTGAAGAATGCAGCAGGCGAAAAATACAACAGGCAAAAAAAACCCCGGACTAGCCGGGGCTGGAAGCCTTTTTGCTGTCACACATTAAGGCACCCGCTCAGGGAGGAAAAGCGGGACGCAGCGAACTGCGCAAATGAAATATAGCAAAGACTTTGTGGCTTTGCAATAGTAAAAATACGCATTTTCAAGAAATTATCAAATTTCAGCCAATTCTTTTTTTCCAGTTTAGAACTACGCCCCATTTGCTGTCGCGCACATGACCAATGCCTGGCCAATGCATAGCCAACATATGACCTACTGGGGGCCCGAGCCAAGCGCGCCAGACAAAGGCACAATACAGGGCTATGACTGCACAAACCTTGCCCAGCTTCCCAGCCGCCCGCCCGCGTCGCCTGCGCCGCGACGATTTCAGCCGCCGCCTTGTGCGCGAACACACGCTCACGGTGGATGACTTGATCTACCCCGTGTTCGTGCTGGAGGGCAGTGGCAGGCGCGAAGAGGTGACCTCTATGCCCGGTGTGGCCAGGCTAAGCTTGGATTTGTTGCTCCCAGTAGCGCAGCAGTGCGTGGATTTGGGGATTCCGGTGATGGCGCTTTTTCCTGTGGTGAATCAGTCGCTCAAAACGCCTGATGGATGCGAGGCTTGGAATCCCACGGGCTTGATTCCTACCGTGGTGGCGGCGCTTAAAAAGCAGTTCCCCCAGCTGGGCATCATGACCGATGTAGCGCTGGACCCCTACACCTCGCATGGGCAAGACGGGCTCTTAGACGATGCCAACTACATCATGAACGACGTGACGGTGGAGTGCCTGGTCAAGCAAGCGCTGGTGCAAGCCGCTGCGGGCGTAGACATCGTAGCCCCCAGCGATATGATGGACGGACGCATTGGCGCGATTCGCAGCGCGCTGGAGGCGCATGGCCATATTCACACCCGCATCATGGCCTACAGCGCCAAATACGCCAGCGCGTTTTATGGGCCTTTTCGCGACGCGGTGGGAAGCAGTGCCAACCTTGGCAAGGCCAACAAAAAAGTCTACCAAATGGATCCGGGCAACTCTGACGAAGCCCTGCGCGAGGTGGCGCTAGACATTGCCGAGGGTGCCGACATGGTGATGGTGAAACCCGGCATGCCCTACCTAGACATTGTGCGGCGCGTCAAAGACGAATTCAAAGTGCCCACCTTTGCCTACCAAGTCAGCGGCGAATACGCCATGCTCAAAGCCGCCGCCATCAACGGCTGGCTAGACCACGACGCGGTGATGATGGAGAGCCTTTTGGCTTTCAAGCGCGCAGGCGCAGACGGGGTGCTGACGTATTTTGCAATTGACGCAGCGCGCTTGCTGCAAAAGAATTAGGGTCAGAACCTAATTAATTTGCTGCATAATACATAGCATGCTTTGACCATATGACGCTGACATTGCCCTTATTTTTTATACATCCCCGTGCAAATACTTGAATTCACTACAGACAGCCTGCGCTTTTTGGAGGCCGTGCCCGCCGCGCTGCCTGCGAACGGTTTTGTGTGGATTTATTTGGACCAAAATGATTTTGAGCGCCACCGCGCAAACATTCAGGAGGCGGCGCAGCGTTTGGGTGGCTCGGCGCTGTTGGATTTGCATTGCCAAGACTTGGCCAGCCCCGTGCATCCCTCGCATTACGACTACACCTCGGTCTATGATTTGGTGATTTTCAGGCGCTTGGCCACGCAGGCTGAAACGCAGGCCGAGGCCAGTGCCCAGGCGGCCGTTCACGCCTACCACGGGCAGGGCGGTAAGGCGCGCATCAAGCCCAAGCACAGCATCCCCTCTTTTAACCGCATCAGCTCCAAAGCGGTGGGGTTTGCGGTGTTTGACCGCCTGCTGGTCAGCGTGCACCCCAGCGGCTGCTATGCGGCCAAGGGCTTTGTGGAGCGCTTTTTGGCCGATGCCAAGTTCAGCGTGGACGCGCTGGCCGTGCGCAGCCGCACACCCACCAGCCCCGCAGATTTGGTGCTGCGCATGCTCAACGTCATGGTCGACAGCTATTTGGATTTGCGCAAAGAGCTGGCCAGCCAGCTCGAACATTGGCAGGCCGAGCTTTTGCGCCCCCATTCGCGCTTTAACAACTGGGGCGCGCTCATGGGCGCGCGCAGCCAGCTGCAGGTGCTGGAAGACCTGTGCGACGAACAACACGATGCCATGCAGGAGTGGCTAGACAGCCTGCGCGAGCAGCCAGTGGTAAGCAGCGCACTATCTAGCGATGGCCTTGCTTTGGCGCTGGCGCAAAAAGACCAGCTCATGGCACGCGCCCGCGACGTGATTGAGCACATTGACCGCGTGGTGCACCACGCCCGGCGCTTAGAGCAATCGGCCGAAACCGTGGTGCAAATCCACTTCAGCGCGCAAAGCAACCGCGCCAACGACACCATGCGCACCCTCACCACCATCACGGCGGTGTTTTTGCCACTCAATTTAATCACTGGGTTTTTTGGCATGAACTTTGAATTCATGCCGCTGATTCACGCCACACACGGCTTTGCAGTGGCAGTGGCGGCTATGGTTTTCATTGCGGTGTCTTTGGTGCTGATTTTTTGGCGCAAACGTTACTTGGCTAGAACTGGGCAGTAAAACTGCTTCCCGCGTATTGGCAATTGGATGCGCTAGCTGGCTGGCCAACAGCGCGCCGCCATGGTTTGCCTTAGAATGGTATTTTTATGACAAAATATGCCAATGTCTGCGTCATATGGTCATATATTGCTATTACTTTCGCATCAACTTGGCGTAAATGGCAAAAACTCAAACCACTTTCGCCATCAAAGCGGCCTGCTTGAGCGAGAGGCGAAACGCCACCGGGCTTTGCTGCGCTTGCGACAGCAGTGCGCCGCCTTCTAGCAAAGCCAAAATGACGGTGGCGCGCTCTTGCGCTGTGCGGGTGGGGCAGCCGTCGGCCACTAAGCGGGTTTGCAGGGTGTCCACCATTTGCGCATAGGCGCTGGTAACTGCTGCGCCCAAGAGCGGAGAGCCCACGCGCTCGGCGGCAAAAGCTGAGAATAGGGCGCAGATTTCGTAATTGGTTTTGACCATCACCAAAGCCAACTGCTCGCCCGCCTGCGCCACCACGGCCTGCGTGCTGCGGGCGCGGCTGGCACCAAATGTGGCCAGCAGGGCGCGGCAGATTTCCTCGATCACGCACACGCCAATGGCCTCTTTGCCACCGGGAAAGTGGTGGTACATAGAGCCTTTGGGGGCTTGGGCTACATCCAAAATATCGTTCAAGCCCGTGGCGTGGTAGCCGCGTTTGCGAAACAAGCGCTGCGCTGCCAGCAAAATGCGGCTGCGCGTATCAAGCGCCTCTTTGGGTGCGGCTGGGCTGGAGGCTACAGAGGTGGCAGGGGCTTGCTTCATAGCCTGCATCATAACAAAGGTGACAGTTGGCACAACCGCCACTAAACCGACTGGTCTAGTTAGTGCTACACTTCGCATCATGACCTATTCAACCGCATCCACACAAACCCCCGCCAGCGCTGGCCATGGCTTGGTAGCACAGCCAGGTTCCGGCACCGACATCACCCTTACCACGGCCGATGGCACGCAGCTTGCCGCCACGCTTTTCACGCCAAGCATGCCCGCTTTGGCTGGCGACGGCAAGCAGCAGTGGATTGTGGTGGGCTGCGCCACAGCTGTGCCGCGTGGCTTTTATACGCGCTTTGCGCAATACGCTGCTTCGCGTGGCCTGCATGTGATTACCACCGACTACCGCGGTATTGGCGGCTCTAAGCGCGGCCCGCTCAAAGGCTTTGTCATGGACTACAGCGACTGGAGCCGCTACGATTTGGCAGCGGCCGTGGACTACGCCGCAGCGCGCGGCAAGGTGTGGATGGTGGGGCACAGCTTGGCAGGTCATGCCATTGGCCAGCTGCCTAACCATAGCCTATTAGAGGCGGCTTATGTGTGCGGCACAGGCGCTGGCTGGCACGGCTGGATGCCGCGGCCTGAGCGCTACCGCGCATGGGCGATGTGGCATGTACTTGGCCCCATCACCACACGTATTTTTGGCTACCACCCCATGAGCAAGTTCGGCATGGGCGAGGATTTGCCTATGGGCGCTTACCGCGATTGGAAGCGCGACTGCCAGTTTCCGCGTTACTTTTTTGACGGTTCTGACCGCGAGCGCTACATCAGCGCTTTCGCCCAAGTCAAAATCCCCATCGCTGCGGCGGTTAGCACCGATGACCTGTGGGCACCCCCCGCCTCGCGCGATGCCTTCTTTGAGGCTTTCAGTGGCACCCATGTGCAACATATCGACTTTTTGCCAGCGCAATTAGGTGTTCAACAGGTGGGGCACATGGGTTATTACCGCAAAGAAGCTGGCGCTGTGCTGTGGCCGCAGATGATCAAGTGGCTGGTCCAGCATGGGCTAGCGCCGCGTTGAGGGGATCGGCTCTGATGCCTTGACAAGCTTGTTATGCGCCAATATCTGCGCCTGTGATTTGTTAAAGTCGGCGCGCCGATCAGCAATCAAGCTGTTGGAAACCAAGCTTTGGCATTGGCTCTCGGCCCGCAGCTTTCCCTGCAGCTTGGCTGCTTGGTTAAAACGCTTGAATAAAGCTTGCGTAGCGTCTGGCATGCTCAGTATTGTGCGTTGGCTACACCCAAGGCGGCACTAACTCTTCAGCCGCCATCACCCGTTGCACGGCTGGGCGCGCCAGCATGCGCTGCAGATACTGGGCGAGGTGGCTGTGGCTGCGGGCGGGGGCGCTGCCTGCTGCTGGGTCAAAGCCGCGCGTCCAGCGGCAGAGCATGAGGGCGTAAGCATCGAGCGCGCTGTATTGTGGGCCTAGAAACCAGTCTTGGCCGTGGCTGGCTAGCTGGGTGTCGATTTGGCCCAGCATGCTGCCAATTTTGATTTGCGCATGGGTTTTGACATCTTGCGCACCGCTGGCGTTGCCAGCCGTCACCCAGCGCTCGGGGTAAAAATACACAATCAGCGCGGCTTGCAAGGTGTTGGTGAACCACATCAGCCATTTGTAAAAATGCGCGCGCTCTGGCGTGCCTAAAGCGGGTGCAAGATTGGCAGCTGGGTGGGTGTCGGCCAAATGCAGCATGATGGCTGCTGTTTCATACAGCACAAAGTCTGCGCCAAAGCGGCTGTCGGTTAGCACGGGTATCAGGCCGTTGGGGTTCAGACGCAGATACTCTGGCGTTTGGTGCGCGCCCTGCGTGCGGTCAACCAACACGCGCAGGTAGGTGCAGCCGATCTCTTCTAGCACAATATGCGGAGCCATGCTGGCGTTGCTGGGGTAGTAGTGCAGGGTGATCATTTTTTAATTTTTCAGGTTAATGTCAGCGTCATATGGTGATAGTGCGCTATTAAAAATATAGTATTTATTTCAAGCCAAAGAGCGCAGCTGCATTGCCCCAAGCGATTTGCTGGGCCGCTGCTGGGGGCAAAGTACCCAGCCAAGCGCGGTAGCCTTTCATGAGCTCTTCGTAGTATTGCCAGCGCTGGTTGACCCATGTGTCTGAGCCTATGACAAAGCGCGTGGGCATCTCCGTGAGCAGGGCGCGCCACTCGGGGCACAGTTTGTCGCCGTCACAGGTGAGGCCGGGGCGGTATGACAATTCGCCAGTGAGCAGCGGGTATTTGCGCATGAGCTCGCGCACCCGCGCCACACTGGCCCCGCCAATGTCTGTGTGGGCCCAAATCAGCTTGGTTTTTGCGCCTTTGCTGGGCGTGTTGGCCATCAGCAGGTCTATGGCCACGTCGTCCACGTGGGCGAGCACGGCCAGATTTTTGTCGTCGGCCAAGGCCATGAGCTTTTTGGCCACTGTGCCGTTGGCGTTGGCGCTGTCATACAGATGAAATTCGCCTATGCCTTTGTAGGCGCCTGCCTCGGTGCCCTTGGCCAGCTCGGCCAATACCATGTCGTAAATGCTTTCGTCATTGAACCAGCCGCTGTAGTCGGCTCTGTTGCGGTACAGGCGAATAAAGGGCACTACTGATACGCCTGCAGCCGCCGTTTGCTGCTTGGCGGCTGCTAAGGATTTGGTGCCGTCGTTAGGGCGGGAGTTGGCCACAATGGCTTTCACGCCGCTGCTTTTCATGCGCCCGAGCACGTCGGCCAGCGGATGCGCGGCCTGCGCCTCGTCGTTGTAATGCAGGTGCGCGTCAAACAGCGGGCCGGTGTAGCCTGCGGCCCAAGCTGGCGCTGCGCATAGTCCTAAAATAATAGCAACATATGACCATGCCACGCTGACATTGGGCAAATTTTTCATAAAATCACTTCAAATGCTCTGCCAGAAATGCCAGCGTGCGCTGCTTGGCCAATGCAGCAGCCTCGGCTTGGTAAGAGCCGCGTTGGTCACAGTTAAAGCCGTGGTGGGCGCTGTACAGGTGCATTTGCGCCTCGGGGTGGGCTGCCTGCAATGCGGCCACGCCATCCATGGGCAGGTAGGCATCGTTGTCGCTCAAATGCGCCATCACTGGGCAGCGCAGGGGCGCGCCCAGCTCCTTGTGCATGCCGCCGCCGTAGTAGGGCACGGCCGCGGCCACACCTGTGAGCTGCGAGGCTGCGCGCCACGTGAGCAGGCCGCCCCAGCAAAAGCCCGTGACCGCCACTTTGCCGCCCGTCTCGCTGCCAGCTACCAAGCCGCTGGCGTGGTTCACCGCCGCTTGGATGTCTTGCATGAGCTTGTCACGCAGCAACTCGGCCGCCGCTTTGTGCGCAAACGCGGCCTGCATGTCAGCCTCGGTGTAGCCCAAATCCACGCCGGGCTGCACGCGCTGGTACATATGCGGCGCCACCGCGTAGTAGCCCGCAGCGGCATAGCTATTCGCCACGGATTTGATATGGCTATTCACCCCAAAAATCTCTTGCAAGACCACCACCGCAGCCCGAGGAATGCCCTGCGGGCGCGCCACGTAGGCAGGGATTTTGCTGCCGTCTTGGCTGGTCAGGTCGATGGTGGAGTGCATGGTTTGTCTTTCGAGGTGGGTGGATTAGTGGCTGGGTAGCTGGGTAGTTTTGCGTCATCCTAAGCGATTTTGTGCTTTTTTGCGGCACTGGGTGATTTGCTGCTTTGGTTAGGCATAGGATTTGGTTTTGTACAGGCTCATGCCGGCGGCGCAGCCTTAGCTCCGCGGCTGTCCTCCGGCCTTTGGCCTCCCCCTTTATGCCGCTGCGCTAAGGCGGCACCACCGGCATGAGCCGCTAGGTTTGTGGACGATTCATTGCTGGCGTAGACACTATTTCCTCGGTGCGCGGGCATCTAACGCTGTTTGCCCACCCCGTCCGCTGCCCCAGTGCTTGGTTTGTACGGCGAAGCGGCATAAAGGAGGAGCCCAAAGGGCGGGGGACAGCCGCGTAGCCGTACAAACCAAGCACTGGGGGCGTACAAGACAAAAACTCAAGGGTACCCCAGCGCCTCTTGGCTATGCCCTTCAGCCGCGCGCCACCCAGGCTGCTTGGTGAACAAATTGGCTGCCATGCCACCCACATCGTACTTTGGCCATGTTTTGCCCGGATTGCGGCGCTCCCACTCGGTTTTTATCTCTAAACCTGTGCGGTAATGCGGCACTTTGTTGGCATAGGCTTTGAGCGACTGGCCGCGCCAGCCTGCGTCTTGCATGTCTGGCCACAGGCGATCGGCGTGGCCAATATTCCATGCGGGGTCTAGCTGCCAAGCTATTTTGCCCAATACATCGCCAAATATGAACAGCCTGCCGCCTTCGATCTGCCAAGAAGTGGGATCACTGCCCAGCTTGATGGCAAAGGCCGCGCCGCTGGCGCAAAAACCGCCGTATTGGGGCTCGAATTTTTGCGGATTGGCTTGGAATGCCTCGCGGTGTGCGCTGCTGGCAAAGTAGTAGGTGCGCTCAGGCAGGCTGACTGCCAAATCCGCCTGGCCACGCACCGGTTTGCCTTCGGTAAAGTAAGCCACAGGGTCATAGCCCAAGAGCATCACCGGCTGGCCCGCCGCGCTTTTAACCGTGGCCATGGGCGTGCCGCAGGCGGTTAATAACGCCAATACAAGCAGGGCGATAACGCCTGCAAGCGACTTCAAAATCCGAGGAATACTGCGCATACCATGTCCTTTATTAGCTAGTAAATACTCTTAATTTAAGAGCACGCTATGACCATACGACGGTGACATTGGCCAATTTTTCTAAAAACTTATATTTTGACTACCATTTGGCTGTTCCTTTTGCGTCTTTCGCGCAATTTTCGCGCCCTTCGCGGCCGTAAGTTCACAAGCTGTGTATTAACCCTCCAAAGCCCGTTCCACAAAATCCAAGCGGTCTTGGCCCCAAAAGGGCACGCCGTTCACCACATAAGTAGGCGCGCCAAATAATTGCAGGGCAATCGCCTCCTGCGTGTTGGCCTCGTAGCGTGCCAGCGTGGCTGCATCTGCGCTGTCGGCCAAGCGCTGGGCAGGCAGTCCGCAGTCGGCCAACAAGGCGGCCAGTGTGTCGGGGCTGGCTATGTTGCGCTCCTGCGCCCAGCAGGCGGCAAACACCGCGCCAGACAGAGCCATGGCGGCATCCACGCCATCATGTAAATCAACCGCAATGATGAGCTTGGCAGCGGGGTCCGCCGCCACGGGGAAAAACGCCGGACGCAAGTTCAGCGGTATCTGCAAATGCTGGGAGAAGCGCTGCAACTCCAAAAAACGGTAGGCTTGGCGCTGCGCTGCCCGTTGCGCCAAAGGCAACCCACCCGATACCGCAAACACTTTGCCCAAATCCGCCGGCTTGATGCGCAGCACAGCGCCTGCGCTCACCGCCCTGGCCGCCATAGCCGTGAAGCGGGCGTGGCCAAGGTAGGTCCAGGGGGATTGGGGGGCGAAGAAATAGTCAACAGTTTTCATGGGGTGCTTGGGATGGGTTAGGGTGGTTTAAGTCGGTTTAGGGCGGGTGAGACGCAAGTACAACAAGTAAAGCAGTTTAATTTTGTGGTTTCAGGTTTTTTTAGCATTTTGAGCGTTAAATTCCCCAAAGTAAGCGATACAAACCAGCTGTATAAACCAGTCGTTTAAGCTAGCTACTGTATTACAAACCCAGCCTTCATGCAGGAGAAGCCCATGTCCCAAGTGCTAATCGTCACCGGCGCCTCGCGCGGCATTGGCGCGGCCACCGCGCTCTTGGCAGCCAAACAGGGCTGGGCCGTGGCGGTCAATTACGTGGCCAACTCGCTGGCAGCAGACGAAGTGGTGCGCAGCATCCGCGCCTTGGGCGGCACGGCCATAGCGGTGCAGGCCGATGTGGGCATCGAGGCGCAGGCCGTGCGCTTGTTTGAAACGGTGGATGCCAAGTTTGGCCGCCTCGACGGCTTGGTGAACAACGCGGGCGTGGTTGACATGCCAGTGCGCATAGATGAGATCACGGTGGAGCGCCTAGAGCGAATGTGGCGCACCAATATCACCAGCAGCTTTATCTGCGCCCGCGAAGCCGTGCGCCGCATGAGCACACGCCACCACGGCGAGGGCGGCTCTATAGTCAACCTCTCCAGCGCCGCAGCGCGCCTGGGCTCACCGGGCCAATACGTGGATTACGCAGCCAGCAAGGCGGCCATTGACACCTTCACCATGGGTCTGGCTAAAGAAGTGGCCACCGAGGGCATCCGCGTGAATGCCGTGCGCCCGGGCATCATCGACACCGACATCCATGCCAGCGGCGGCCTGCCCGACCGAGCGGCGCAAACCGCGCCCATGGTACCCATGCAACGCGCTGGCACGGCGCATGAGGTGGCCCGCGCCATTTGCTGGCTGCTGTCGGACGCTGCGTCATACACCACGGGGACAATTCTGGATGTGACGGGGGGGCGCTGAGGTTTTGTATGGGGCTTCTCAATACCAAGTTTCCGGCCGCGAAGGGCGCGAAACTTGCGCGAAGAACGCGAAAGAACAGCCAAAAAAACTTATTTCAAGCGCGTGTTTTCTTCAAAGCGGTATATTTAATATTAATTTAATAGCGTAAGATGACCATGCCATGGTGACATTTAAGTATTTTATAAATTTTGTATTCCTTTAGCGTTCTTCGCGTAATTTTCGCGCCCTTCGCGGCCTGCCCCCGATTTAGAACCCAAACTATCCCGTATCCATCCTAACAAACCAACCCATTCCAAGCCATGGACACCAAAGCCCTAGTCACCCTGTTGGCCATTGTTAACCCACTGGCTTGTATTCCGTTTTTCATCCATTACACCCAAGGCTTCTCGCGCGAGCAGCGCAAGCGGGTGGTGTTGATTGCCAGTTTCAGCAGCTTCGTGGTGATAGCCGCCAGCGCCTTGATGGGCTTGAAGATATTGGAGTTTTTTGGCATATCACTGGCCAGCTTCCAAGTGGGCGGCGGGCTGCTGCTACTCACCGCCTCGCTGTCCATGCTCAACGCCCAGCCCGCCGAAGCCCGCAGCAATGCCGACGAAATGCAAGATGCCGCCGCCCGCGCCAGCATTGCCGTGGTGCCACTCACCATCCCCCTGCTCACGGGCCCGGCCACTATGTCTACGGTGGTGATTTATGCCGAAAAAGCCAAAACTTTTTGGCAACTCGGCACACTGGTGGGTTACGGCGTCATCATTGCCCTGGTCACCGCCCTGTGCTTTTCGCTGGCTCAGCCCATTGCCAAGCTGCTGGGCAAAACCGGCATCAACGTCATGACCCGCCTGATGGGCCTGATTTTGGCCGCGCTGGCAGTCGAGGTGATGAGCGAGGGGCTGATCAAGCTGTTTCCGATTTTGGGGAAATAGGTAAAGCCCACTTAAAGCTCGCCACGGGCCGCAACTAAAGCGCCACACGCACCACAAAATCACCAATTTCCGCATAAACTGCGTGCCATGCAAGGCCAGTTATTCACCCAAGACTTTCTCCACCGGGGCATTCTGGACACGCCCGCGTGGAAAGCGCTCACCGACGATGCTTTTGACGCGTTTACAGCGCAATTGCATGCCATTTACAGCGCGGTAAAGCCCAATAGCGCGGGTGAAGCCTCCACCATCAACGAAGCTCAAATAGAGGCGCTGTTGATCAACAAAGTGCTCATTGCGCTGGGCTGGCAAGACAACACCCTGCCCCAAGTCAATTCAGACCCCAAAGGCCGCGAAGCTGTGCCTGATTTGCTGCTGTTTGCCAGCGCTGCGCACAAAGCAGCGGCACTTGCAGAGCCCAAGGACGAGCGCCGCTACCGCCACGGCATCGCGATCTTAGAAGCCAAGCGCTGGCTGCGCCCGCTCGACCGGGGCGATGCCAGCGAGCGCTACGACCCCGATGCGCCATCGTCCCAAATGCTGCGCTACTTAAGCCGTGTTGAGGGCGCGTCTAACCGCGCCATACAGTGGGGCATTTTGACCAATGGCGCGGTCTGGCGCTTGTATTGGCAAGGCGCGCGCTCGCGGGCAGAAGAGTTTTTTGAGGTCGATGTGGCCAGTGCTTTAGCGATAGGCGGCACACCGCGTGCAATAGACGACCCTGCGCCCGAGCACGCGCTGCGGCTCTTGTATGTATTTTTTCAAGCTGCTGCCTTTTTACCCCAAGACTGGGACAGCGCCCAGCGCAGCTTGCATGCCTACGCGCTCAACGAAGCGCGGCTTTACGAAGAAAAAGTATCACAAGACCTAGGCGCTCGGGTATTTGAAGACATCTTTCCCCAGCTGGCTGATGCGCTGGCCCGGGGCGACTTGGCCACGCAAACGCAGAGCATAGGCTACGGCCAGTTCATCCGCCAGCAATACACCGCCGCGTATTTAGACGAGGTGCGCGAGGCCACGTTGGTGCTGCTGTACCGCCTGCTGTTTTTGTTTTATGCCGAAGACCGCAACCTGTTGCCCGTGCGCGATGCCCGCTACGCGCCCTACAGCCTGCGGCGCATCCGCGAGGAAGTGCGTGACAAAGTGGAAGCACGTGCCACCTTTTCTAGCACCATGTCCAACATATGGCTCGCGCTGAATGGTGTTTTTGAGCTCATCGACAACGGCGAGGACGAAATTGGCATGCCGCCCTACAACGGCGGCTTGTTCACACGCGAACGCGCGCCTATGCTTTGGCGTGCGCGAGTGCCCGACAAAGTCATGGCCCCCATCATTGACGCGCTGTCGCGCCGCACCGAAGACCTGCTGCGCGGCTGGATCAACTACCGTGACTTGTCGGTGTCCCACCTTGGCGGCATTTACGAGCGCCTGCTCGAATACAGCTTGGTGCACGAGGTGCAGGCCAAAGACGACTACAAAGGCAAGTCCGAGGTGAGCCGCTTGGTGGCACTGCCGTCTAGCTTTGCCCGCAAAATATCGGGCAGCTACTACACCCACGACGACTTGGTGCGCTTGGTGCTGCGCGAATCGGTGGGCTTGCTGGCCAACGAGCGGCTGGCGCGGCTAGACGCGCACCTGCTCAAATGCGCCAAAAAGCCCTCGCTCAACCCCGGCGACTGGGACGCGCTGGACGCGCAAGACCCCGCCAGCCAAATGCTGGAGCTCAAAATTTGCGACCCCGCCATGGGCAGCGGGCACTTTTTGGTGAGCCTCGTGGACGATTTGGCCGACCGCGTGCTAGAAGCCATCAACACCGCCGTGCACAACGTGAATGCCCAGCCTTGGGCCGCCCACTTGGTAGAAAGCGGGCGGCCTTGGCAAAGCCCCGTGCTGGCGCGCATAGCCCACATTCGCCGCAGCATCCAAAGCACGGCCAAAGAGCGCGGCTGGGCCGTCACCGACGAGCAACTTGATGACCGCCACATTGTGCGGCGCATGATTTTAAAGCGCGTGATTTATGGCGTAGATAAAAACCCCATGGCGGTAGAACTCGCCAAAGTGGCGCTGTGGTTACACACCTTTACAGTAGGAGCACCACTCTCGTTTTTAGATCATCATCTGCGTTGTGGTGATTCGCTATTTGGCGGTCGCGTAAGCCATATTAACGATGCGTTGGTAAAGCTAGGCGGCATGTTGTACCAAAATGATTTACAAGCCATTACAAATGCAAGCACCTTAATAGAATCAATAGGTAACTTAACCGATATTGATATTACAGAGGCGCATCTTTCAAAAGTAATGATGGAACAAGCAGATACAATGCTTCAGCCCATTAAACGCGTACTAGATTTTTTACAAGCTAAACGCTGGGCAAACAAAGCAGAATTAGCCAATTATAATGATACTTGGGCAGACACTCTGAATAATCAATATGGTGATAATTTACTGGATTCTGTCACCACGCTTTCTTATAAAAATATTAAATTATCGCTAGCTTCGCAAGAACGTCAACAAGTGGCTCATACAACCATGCAAAATGCCCTCAAAAAGGCAGGCGTTGAACACTTTTTACATTGGGAGATAGCATTTCCCAATGTATGTACAGCAGATGCAGATAGTGGCTTTGACGCCATTATTGGTAACCCACCGTGGGATAGAATGAAGCTGCAAGAAGTAGAGTGGTTTGCAGAACGCCGCCCAGAAATTGCCATGGCCACTAAAGCCGCAGATCGTAAAAAGCTGATTACCAATTTAGAAAAAACCAACGACCCGCTGTGGCTAGAATATTGCCAAGCGGCTGAAAGTGCAGAAATTGGCAGCAAAGTGGCGCGGCAATATGGCGATTACCCATTACTCTCAGGCGGTGATATTAACTTATACAGCCTGTTTGTAGAGCGGGCTTCGCAATTAGTAAAACCCACGGGCATTGTGGGCTTAATAACGCCATCTGGCATTGCAGCCGATTTAGGCGCAGCGGCGTTTTTTCGCACTTTAACTACGCCTTCACCCTTTATCCCTCTCCCAGCGCGAGAGGGAAGTGAATCGGTCACCGCCGCAATAACCCCTCGCCCTTTGGCAGAGGGGCAAGGGGTGAGGGAAAATACTAACTATACAGCAAGCAACGGCGCACGCTTGGCCGCATTGTTTGATTTTGAAAACAAAAAAGTGTTTTTCCCAGATGTTCACGCCAGCTTTAAATTTTGCGCCTTAGTATTTGGCGGCGCAGCGCGCAGCTTTGCCATGAGCCGTTGTGCGTTTTACTTGCACCATATAGACGAGCTTGAAGCAGCTAACCGCATATTACAGTTAAGCGCAGCAGACTTTATGGCGGTAAACCCCAACACAGGCGCAGCTCCGATTTTTAGAACCGCGCGTGATGCCGAAATCACCACCGCTATTTATCGCCGCCAGCCTGTGCTTTCACTTAATACCGTTCGCCCTGAGCCTGTCGAAGGGCAAGCCAAACGTGCTTCGACAAGCTCAGCACGAACGGAACAGAAAAAAGTATGGCCTGTACGTTATTTGCGCATGTTTGATATGACCAATGACTCGCATTTATTTATGCGCCATGACGAATTGCAAACACAAGGTTGGTACCCAGTAGGGGAGAATAGATGGAAAAAAGCTGAGGCTGAGGCGGTGCCATTGTATGTGGGGCGCATGATTTACCATTACGATCATCGCGCAGCGAGCGTGACAACCAATGATGAAAACTTAAAAGTAGCGACTAATTCAGACTTAACAACGGTCGCACAAAAAGCCAAACCAGACTTTTACCCAACACCGCAATATTGGGTCGCTACTAGCAATATTCCACAAAAAGATAAGCGTGATTGGGTAATTGGGTTTAGAGATATTGCCCGTGCAACTGACGCTAGAACGATGATTGCTATGATTGTGCCAACAGTGGCAGCGGGTAACAAATTGCCTCTATTCATGCCTGACTCAAACACTACGAATACTGAATATATAAAATTTGCACCACTTTTACTTGCTAATTTAAACGCATTCGCTTTTGATTTTATAGCAAGGCAAAAAACGCAAAGTACTAGCATGAATTGGTATATCGTAGAACAACTACCGCTCATTAAACCCGAGCAGTTTGAGTCCCTTGTATCAGGCCACAGCATTGCCAATTTTATTCGCGCTGAAGTTTTACACCTAACCTACACCGCTCACGATTTAGCGCCTTTTGCGCGAGATATGGGTTATGTAGATAACAAAGGCGATGTCAAACCGCCTATTGTGTGGAACGCGACAGATAGATTACATAGGCAATGCAGGCTAGATGCACTGTTTTTTAACCTCTACGGCATTAACCGTGACGATGCGGCTTACATACTAGATCAGTTCCCCATTGTTGCCCGCCAAAACCAAGCCGCTCATGGGCGTTATTTAACCAAAGAATTGATTTTAGCCTACATGAACGCCGTAAAAGCAGGTGATTTTACAACAGTGATTGGCCATGGCTTTGGTATGCTTAAAAGCAAAACAAACGCCGTACCAACAGATTTTGATGCAGCAAGCCATGCAGCAAGTTTAGTAAAATGATTGGTTTAGATACTTATATCCTGGCGCACAATCACTTTAGCCAAATACTGCAAATTCAGTCCCTCTACTTTTGGCTGCCATAGCGCTGAATTCTCTGGAAAATCTTTAAACTCGCCCGTTTTTATAT
>JAYTMT010000006.1:0-19632 GCA_043728315.1 Polaromonas sp.
TGTCGCTATGGTGCTCTCTGGCTCGTGGCAAATCAACCGCCTGCAAAAAGAAGTTGGCAATTCCTTTGACTGGACTGCTGTGTCTAACCCCTGCGGCACAGTGGCTTGCACCGGCATCCCCGGTGGCGCGGCTTGGGTAGCACTTAAAACCAGCAAATCGCCTAAGGAAGTTGGCGCTTTGTTGGAATTCTTGGCCCAGCAAGCCAATTATGCGGAATGGGTAGGCAGAACCAACAACATCCCTGCCCACGCAGGCGTGGCCAAAAAAGGCGCTAACTACGCCAGCGCGGCCCCCGCAGCCAAGGTGGCTCTAGGCGTATTCGGTTGGGGTGTGGCAGGCCTGTCACCTACAGCTTACAAGTTCCAAGGCTACAAATACAACCGCGCCATCATGTTGCCAACCGTTACCCGCGTGACGCAGGCGATTGTGGGCGAGTCCACCGTCGATCAAGCTTTGGCCAAGATCTATGTGGACATGAACGACGCTGTGAAGCAGGCGCAAAAGTAAACACGCCATGCGTTAGCGCGCGATGGCTATGACCAGCCATTGCGCAAATAACATAACGACAAAAATTTGAGAGAGTCCGCTCTCTCAAATTGAGGATTCTCATGCAGGCTGTTACCCAACTTTTCTCCACGCTTTTGAGTTTTTGCTTCAATGTGATGGAGCCTGTATTCAAACTTGGTCAAAAATGGCTAGGTTTGTCGCGGGTGGGTTGGCTTTTTGTTGGGCCTAATTTATTCATCATTGGCTTATTCACCTTTTTGCCGATTTTGATCAACATTGTTTACGCCGTCACGGGTGGCGTAAACCTCATGCCTTTTCAGCGGCCTTACACAGGCGCTGAAAATTTTGCCATTTTGTTTGAGTGCACGGATTACACCGACCTGCAAACCTGTCGCAAAGACATCTTTTGGCGCGCTATTTTCAACACTATCCAGTTTTCTGTGGTTCAAGTGGTGCTCATGGTGTTTTTTGCACTGGTCACGGCCTTGGTGCTTAACCGCAAAATCATTGGGCGTGGATTCTGGCGCGGGGTGTTTTTCTACCCTGTCTTGCTCTCGCCGGTGGTGGTTGCGCTCATTTGGAAATGGCTGCTGCAAAACCAAGGCGTTTTCAACGCTGGCTTAGTGGCCGTAGGGAGCACCCCAGTGGATTGGCTGCTCGATAAGAACTGGGCATTTTTCTGGGTTATTTTTGTCTCTATTTGGGCGCATATGGGCTTTTACACGCTCATTTTGTTGGCTGGTTTACAGGCCATTCCTAAAGACATGTACGAAGCCGCCGAAATGGATGCAGCATCCGCTTGGCGGGTATTGCGCCGCATCACGCTGCCTCTTTTAATGCCTAATTTGATTGTGGTGTTGGTATTGGCCATGATCCGCGCAGTGCAAATTTTTGACGAAGTATTTGTACTCACAGGTGGAGGGCCAGGCTCGGCCACCACCTTTATTGTGCAGTTCATTTACCAAACAGGTTTTGCAGAGCAAATCCATTTATATGGCTTGGCCGCTGCTGCGTCCCTCGTGCTGGCTGTGGGCTTGATGGCCTTGACTTTGGTGCAGCTGCGCCTGTCTAAGGCCAGTGAAGCTGGCAAGAAAGCGAAGTAAACCATGAGCGTAGCCACTTTTCTTACCCGCACCCATGGCCGCAACAAGCTCGATTGGACTGATTGGGTCAGCTACGCGTACTTGTTTGTCGGTCTGTTCATGATGTTTGCACCTATCCTTTGGTTGGTCATGTCATCCTTCAAAACCGAAAGTGCACTGGGCCAGTTTCCGCCTACTTTTTTGCCCTACACCCAAAAAACTGTGGTGGTCAAAGGACATGATGCGCCATTGCCGCTCTACACTGCCAAAGACGACAAAGGTGTTGTGAGTGAATATGCGCAAATCAGGCGCATGGGCATCATGGCCACCATGGTTGACCCTGCAAATCCCGAGAAAGAAATGCGCATCAACATTGACGAGCGTACCCCTGTCAATGAGTTGAAATTTGCTTTCAGCAATTACACCGAAATTTTCGGCAAATTCAGCTTCGGCGTGTATTTATGGAACAGCGTCTTCATCACCGTGGTGGCCACGATTTTGACCCTGCTGATCAACTCCATGGCGGCGTTTGCCCTGTCAAAATACCAGTTTCGAGGCCAAAAAACGGTATTTGTGCTGATCATTGCCACGTTGATGATTCCACCCACCATCATCTTAGTTCCTGCATTTTTGGTGATTTCTAGCGTGGGCTTGCTTAACAGTTTGTGGGGGGTGATTTTGCCTGCCATTGCTACGCCCACCGGCGTTTTCTTGCTGCGCCAATACATGCTGACTATTCCCGATGAGCTCTTAGAAGCCGCGCGCATGGACCACGCCAGTGAGTGGCGTATTTATTGGAAAATCATTTTGCCACTGGCTGCACCTGCCATGGCGGTACTGGCCATTTTCTCGGTGATGTGGCGCTGGAATGATTTTCTGTGGCCGCTGATTGTGCTGTCCAAATCCGAAAAATTCACCTTGCAATTGGCTTTGAACTCGTTCCAAGGCGAGCTCAACACGCAATGGCATTATTTGCTGGCCATGACGGTTATCACCTTGATTCCCATCAGTTTGGTATTTGCTTTTTTACAAAAATACATCACCACCGGCATTGCCAGCGCTGGCGTGAAGTGAAAGGACCACACCGTGGCCACATTAGAACTATCCAGCATTGTCAAAAGCTTTGACAAAACCACCATCATCCACGGTGTTGACCTCAAGGTTGCCGATGGCGAATTCGTAGTCTTCGTTGGACCCTCTGGCTGCGGCAAATCCACTTTGCTGCGCATCATCTCGGGCTTAGAGGCGGCATCAAGCGGCAGCATTTTGATTGACGGCCAAAACGTCAATGGCATATCGGCTGCCCACCGCGGCTGCGCCATGGTGTTCCAGTCGTATGCGCTTTACCCACACATGAGTGTGTACGACAACATGGCTTTTGGCCTAGAGAATATGGGGCTAGAAAAGTCTTTAATCGCCTCCAAAGTCAATGCCGCCGCCGCCCTGCTGCGCCTAGACCCACTGCTGCAGCGCAAGCCTACCCAGCTCTCAGGCGGGCAGCGCCAGCGCGTGGCCATTGGCCGGGCCATTGTGCGCGAACCTAAGCTGTTTTTGTTTGACGAGCCGCTGTCGAATTTGGATGCCGAGCTGCGTGTGTCGATGCGTGCTGAAATTCGCGATTTGCACGCACGCCTCAAAGCCACCATGGTCTATGTCACGCACGACCAAGTCGAAGCCATGACCATGGCCGACAAAATTGTGGTGCTGCGCGCTGGCGTGATTGAGCAAGTGGGCTCGCCGCTGGAGCTGTATAACAAGCCGCGCAACACCTTTGTAGCGGGTTTTATTGGCAGCCCACGCATGAACTTTTTGCCTGCTGATTTGCTGCCCGGCAGCTCCAAAAAAGCACTCACTCTCGGCATTCGCCCCGAACATGCCCATATTTCTAGCGATGGCCCTTTGTCCATCAAAGTGACACAAGTCGAGCAGCTTGGATCTAGCAGCTTGCTGCACGGCAGTGTTACCAAAGACACGCCTTTTGAGCTGTTTTTAAACGGCCAAACCACCACCAAACCGGGCGACACGGTGCGCGTGGGCGTATCGCCCGAGCACTTGCACAGCTTTGACAAAGATGGGTTGCGGTTTTAAGCCAAGCCGCTCTGCACTAAGCCCATAGCCCATAGCCATTGTCACCACCGACATGGCCACCTAAATTGACCTATAAATTCTTATGAACACTCTAGGAAGCGCCAGCCTGTGCGCCGCAGACAGCCACAGCCTCACATTCAGCCTGCACAATGGGGGCAGCTTGCAGGTGCAAGCCTTGGGCGAATCGCTGTTTCGTGTGCGCCACAAGCCCGCCAGCGGTTACAAAGAGCCGCGCACTTGGGCCATTGCACCCACTTGGGCCAAAGCTGATTCCAGGGGCCAAACCAACGACACCCCATGGCATGGCCGACAGCGTGATGATCTATCTGGTTTTGCCCTGCCTAGCACGCAAATAGATAGCAAAGCTGCCAAGCCCAGCCTGCGCACCAGCGCCCTGCGGGTCAGCATAGCCCCCAACACCCTCGCCCTAGAATGGCAAGATGCCACTGGCCAGCCCCTAGCCAAAGACCGCGCCACCTCGGCTTATTTTGCCAGCACGCGCACGGGCGCTGTGCGCCACTATCTGGAGCGCCACCGCACCGAGCGCTACTACGGCTTAGGCGACAAAACCGGCCCGCTCAACCTGCACGGCCGGCGCCTGCGCACCCTTGCGCTGGACGCGCTGGGCTACGACCCCAAGCGCGGTGACCCACTCTACAAACACTGGCCCTTTGTGCTCACCCGCGCTGCCAGTGGCATGTGGTATGGCGTGTATTACGACACGCTGGCCACCTGCACCTTTGATTTCGGTTGCGAACACGACAACTACCACGAGCTGTTTCGCTATGTGGAGATCGACGATGGCGATCTTGACTATTACTTCATGGCGGGCCAGAGCCCAGCGGATGTGATTGCCCAATTCGTCCGGCTCATTGGTGGCACACACCTGCCCCCGCGCTGGTCGGCAGGCTTTGCCCAAACCGCCATGGGCTTGGCCGACGCGCCCGATGCACAAGCGCTTTTAGACCGCTTCATCGACACCATAGCCTCCGAGCGCGTGCCGATTTCGTCCTTTCACTATGGCTCTGGCTACTCGTCGCGCGGCAAGCGCCGCTACGTGTTCACATGGAATGCCAGCAAATTCCCCACGCCTGGGCTGCTCAACGACAAATTCCAGTCCAGCGGCATGCGCTTGGTGGCCAATATCAAGCCCTGCCTGCTCGATGACCACCCCGCCTACAACGACGTCAAAGCGCTGGGCGGCTTCATCCATAACGCCAAAACCGGCCAGCCCATCATCGAGCAATTTTGGGACGGTGTGGGCGCGCACCTAGACTTTACCAACCCACAGGCCGTGGCGTGGTGGCAGCAAAGCCTGCAAAAGCAGGTGCTGGACTACCGCATCGACGTGGGCTGGAACGACAACAACGAATACGCCATCATGGACGACGGCGCGGCCTGCGCTGGATTTGGCTCGGCCTTGCCCATGCACCGCGCCCGCCCCCTGCACCCCCTGCTCATGACGCGCGCCACCTTTGAAGCGCAAGCCCCCCACAGCGCCGCCATGGGTGAATCGGTTTACACCATCACCCGAGGCGGCTCGCCCGGCATCCAGCGCTATGCCCAAACTTGGAGCGGCGACAACACCACCAGTTGGGACACCCTGAAATGGAACATCAGCACTGGCCTGCAAATGGGCCTGTCGGGCATGTTCAACGTGGGCCACGACGTGGGCGGCTTTGCCGGTCCCAGCCCAGATCCTGAGCTGTTTGTGCGCTGGGTGCAGGCCTGTAGCCTCAACCCGCGCATGGTCATGAATTCGTGGAAAACCGACGGCAGCATAAACCTGCCTTGGATGCACGCCAGCGTCAAAGCCGAGGTGATTGCCGCCATCACCCTGCGCTACACACTCATGCCCTACCTGTGGAGCTTGTTTGAGCGCGCCAGTAGCCACCACGAGCCCATCATTCGCCCCACTTTTTACAACTACCCCCAAGACGACGCCTGCTACGCCGACAGCGACGATTTCATGCTGGGCAGCGCCCTGCTGGTAGCCCCCGTAGTCACCCAAGGCGACACCTCCCGACGGGTGTATTTGCCTGCTGGACCAGCGAAGTGGTATGACTTTTATACCCAAGAAGCATTGGCTGCAGGCCAGTGGCACACCGTAGCTGCGCCCCTGTCACGCCTGCCGCTGTTTGCGCCCTCAGGCGCTGCCATCCCGCTTGCAGAGCGCAGTGCGGGGGTGCCTAAGTTTGACGATGCGGTGACTCGGACGCTTCGATTTGCTTAGGGTGCTCTTTTGCGACGCTCGTGCAGTTTTTAGATGACTGGCGCGTCCAAGTACTATCTAAAAGATAGCAAACTATGACCATTTCACAGTGACATTTACCCAAAATTTCTTAAAACAGTAAATCACAAGACAGTATAGGGCTGTAATCTAAGAAACCGCTACCGCCCACGCAGCGGTGTGAGCAACTCGCTCAAGCCGTTGTGGTCTATCTCGCGCATGAGGGCTAGCAGGCGGCCGATTTCGCCGGGCGGGAAGCCTTCGCGGGCGAACCAATGCAGGTAGTTGCCGGGCAGGTCGGCGATCAGGCGGCCTTTGTGTTTGCCGTAAGGCATTTCTACGCTGACGAGTTTTTGGAGGTCTTCAGGTTGCATGGCAGCTAGGGTTCACACTTTGAGTTTGGACATGTGCTTGGTAATTGGCAGCCGGAGTTTGTACAAAGCATGCAAGCTTGCACACAAACCATGCACAGACCATGCACAAACCATCGCAAAAATGAAAAAAAACCCCGCAACATGAAAGCTGCGGGGTTTTTTGTACCCAAAACACAATGGCCTTGAGGAATCTGGTGGGACCTGCGGGGGTCGAACCCACGACAAACGGATTAAAAGTCCGCTGCTCTACCAGCTGAGCTAAGGTCCCGTGTGCATCGCTGCACAGCCTCAGATTATAGCGCGGTTTTGATGCGCTTGTCCACTTTCGCTATGAATTTTTGCAGCAAGTTGGTCCATCACCCAGCCAGCCGCTGCCAGCCCAAAGCTGGCCGTTACTGCCACGCTCGATCCATAGCCACTGCAATTGAGACTGCCGTCAACGTCTGGCATTGCGCAAGATGCATCGGGCGGTGCAACTGCTTCTTGGCTGAATACACAGCTTAAACCTACAGCGCCAGAGCGCGCTGCGCCGTGGTTGCGGCGCAGGTTGTAGCGCAGCTTGGCCAGCAGGGGGTCGTGCGTGGTGTCGGCCAAATCGGCAATACTGGTGCGCTGTGCCAAGCGCTTGCCGCCCGCTGCGCCCACGCAGGCATACAGGGGGCGCTGGCGTTTGCCCAAGGCCAGCAGCCACGCAGCCATGGCAAGTTTGGCTTGGGCTTGGTCGCAGCAATCAATGATGGCATCCCAAGCTGGGAGTGCCGCGTTAAATGCAATGGCAGGCCAGTTGTCTGGACTTACAAAATCGTCGATACAGTGCACTTGGCAGTTGGGGTTGATTTGCGCAATGCGCTCTTGCATGGCCAGCACCTTGGCTTGGCCTATGCTGGGGCTGGTAGCATGCACTTGGCGGTTGATGTTGGACTCTGCAACATGGTCCATATCCACCAGTCCGATGCTGCCCACCCCGCTGCGCGCCAGCGCCTCAGCGGCCCAAGAGCCCACGCCGCCAATGCCCACCACCAGCACCCGCGCACTGTAAATACGCTGCGCGCCAGCCAAGCCATACAGGCGCTGCAAACCGCCAAAACGGCGCTCAAAATCGGGGGTCATCAAAGCAATATGGCTCAGGCCATGCGGTCTAAGCGCCAGATTTGGTACTTTAAACCCGCCCAAGCGCCGCCCACAATGGCAAAAAATGCCACAAAACTGGTCAAACTCAGGGTGGACAGGCCGCTTAAGCCCTGCCCCACCGTACAGCCCATAGCCGTGACACCGCCAATGCCCATCAGGCAAGCACCCACCAAATGGTTGGCCACATCCTCGGTGCCGCCAAAGCCTTCCCAGCGGAAGCTCTTGGTTAGCAGCGCGTAGGCCGCTGACCCTGTGACCACACCGAATACGGAGGCAATGCCCAGTGTGATAGCCTTACTTTTGTCGCTGAAAAACATCAGCCAATCCAAAGTGTAGGCCACCGGTGCCACAAAGCTCATAGCCTCTGCGCGACCAGAATTAGTGGTTAAAAACGCCTCTTGCAAAGTGTCGGGGTGTTCGGCCAAATGACCCAAATACCCGCTCACCCACCACATGCCCACCACCACAGCACCAATGCCCAAGCCGCACAGCAGATTGTCAAAACCAATAAAGCCCTTGCCCAGCAAAGCCCAAACCGACAAGCCAGCGCCCAGCAGCAAGCCGCACAAAAGCACTGAAAACTTCTTATTTATAGAAAATAGTGAAGATGTCAGCGTCGGTAGGTCATTGTTTGCTGCTAAATTAATAGTAACCATGTCTACGGTAGCCACCCGTGCCACCGCAGTAATACCCTTGAGCGTAGCAAATGCAGCAATGCCCATCACCACAAACACCACCAAAGACTTCAAACTCCCCCCGCCAATACGCACCAGCGTCTTGCTGCCGCAGCCCGAGGCCAACACCATACCGAATCCAAAAAACACCCCACCCACCAAGGCCGACAGCCACATCAAGCGGCCAGACGCATACAAGGTTTTGGCAGGATCAACCACGCCCAGATAAGCCAAGCCCGCAAAGCCCAGCATAGCCACGCCCACCGCCAGCATCCACTGGCGCATCCGCGTCGAATCCCCCATATTGACCATGTCGCTCACGGCCCCCATGGTACAAAAATGGCTGCGCTGCGCAATAGCGCCAAAGCACACCGATAAGAAAAATGAAGCCCAAAGGACTTGGGAACTGAGGGCTGAGATGTTAGGACTTTGCATGGCTAGCATTTTACGCGCTGGGTCATAGAGCGATACTAATTACGAAGCAATATGCTTGTTTGGATTGATCAAATACTTGGTCGCCGTAGACCGCTGTCCATACACCGCAATCTCGCTGAGCGTCAGCGCTTCTTGCAAGGACACTTCTTTGGAGTAGTGGCTGCTAAACGTGGTGTGTAGCTGGGCCACCACGCGGGCTTTGAGGGCTTGGGTTTTCTCTGGGCCAAACTTTTGCAGATAAGAAAACACCAGCCAGCCGCCCATGCCCCAAGCCATGCCAAAGCTGCGGTTAAACGTGGTGGCGCTGGTGTCCAGCCCGCCATACAAATACACCTGCTTGTGGGTGGCCGAGCCGTAGCGGCTGTAGCCGCTGCTGTTTTGGTTCAAGGCCGCTTCCATGCAGGTCAAAATTTGCCCTGCCAATGTGCCGCCGCCCGTGGCATCAAAAGCCAGCGTAGCGCCTGTGGCCAACAGCGCAGCGGTGAGGTCTTGCATGAAAGTGGGCGATTCAGAGTTGCACACATGCTTTGCGCCCAAAGACTTGAGCAAGGCCACCTGCTCGGGTTTGCGCACAATGTTCACCAAACCAATGCCTTCGTCAATGCAAATGCGGTTGAGCATTTGGCCCAAATTGGACGCGGCTGCGGTGTGCACCAAGGTAGTGTGGCCTTCGTGGCGCAGGGTTTCAATAAAGCCTAGCGCGGTGAGCGGGTTCACAAAGCAAGATGCGCCCTGCGCCGCCGTGGTACCAGCGGGCAGCTCTAGGCACTGATCGGCTTTGACACAGCGGTATTGCGCATACATGGCCCCGCCCAGCACGGCCACGGTTTTGCCCAAGAGCGCCTGCGCAGCTGCGGATGCGCCAGCTGCCACCACCACGCCTGCGCCTTCGTTGCCCACAGGCATCGACTGACCCAAGCGCCCCGCCATGCTTTTCATAGCGGCAGGGGCAATCTGCATGCTCACCACGGGGCTAGCAGCGGTGCCAGAGGCGGCTGCCGTGCGGATATCAGCCGCGCCAAAAAGCAGGCCAATGTCTGATGGGTTAAGCGGCGAAGCCTCTATGCGGATCAGCACTTCGTCGGCTGCAGGAGTGGGCGTGGGCACGCTTTGTAAGTGCAGCTCTAATGCGCCGCTGCTCTGCACGGTGGATCGCAGTTGCAAATGGCTGGAGGGGATAGCAACGGTGGTGGTCATGGCGGGTCTTTCGGTGGGAGGGGTGGTACAAAATGCCGAGGGTTTGGGGTTGATTGCTTTGCGCTGCGCGTTTTGAACAGATTGTGCCTCTTGTTGCGGCTGCGCTTGGCGCGCAAGTGTCACGCTGGCATCTTAGCCAATGCAAGCCGTTTCATTTTTACGTAGCGCGGGATTTTTAGTCTGCGTATCAAGGACAATAGGCGCTTTTGCACCTCAACCACTGCCACTTGCATGAAAGCCCCTGCCCGCCTAGCCGCCCTGATTGAAGAAGGCCTGATCGACTCCGTGCTGCGCCAGCTCATGAGCGGCAAGGAGGCCACGGTGTATGTGGTGCGCTCAGGCGATGAAACGCTGTGCGCCAAAATCTACAAAGAAGCCAATAACCGCAGCTTTCGCCAAGCGGTGGACTACACCGAGAACCGCAAGGTAAAAAACACCCGCCAAGCCCGCGCCATGGCCAAGGGCAGCAAGTTTGGCCGCGAATCCCAAGAGGCCGCGTGGCAAAGCGCCGAGGTGGATGCGCTGTATAAACTGGCCGCAGCCGGCGTGCGCGTGCCCAAGCCCTATAACTTTGCCGACGGCGTGCTGCTGATGGAGCTGGTGGTGGATGCCGATGGCGATGCCGCCCCGCGCCTCAATGACTGCACGTTCACCGCTGCGCAAGCGCGCGAGCACCACGCCAGCCTGCTCGCTGAGGTGGTGCGCATGCTTTGCGCGGGCACGGTACATGGCGATTTGTCAGAATTCAATATATTGCTGGCCCACGACGGCCCGGTCATCATTGACCTGCCCCAAGCCGTGGACGCTGCAGGCAACAACCACGCCCAGCGCATGCTGCTGCGTGATGTGGCCAATTTGCGCGACTTTTTTGGCCAGTTTGCGCCGGAGCTGCGCCAGTCGCATTTTGGCCCTGAAATTTGGGAGCTTTACACGCGCGGGCTGCTGGGCCTAGATTCCGTGCTAACGGGTCGGTTTGTGCAAAACAATGCCCCAGTAGACATGCGCGGTGTGCTGCGCGAAATCAACGATGCCAGCGCCGAAGACGCAGCGCGCCGCCTGCGCATACGCACCAGTTTGGGCATTGGCAACTGATTGGCCGTGGCTTTGTTTTTATCTCATGTGTATCCATATCTATGAACTTTAAAATGCGCGAGAAATCGCTGTTTGCCGTGCTGCTGCGCTCCCCATGGTGGGCCAGCGTGTTGATCGCCATCGCCATGGCGGCTGTGGCCAGCGCGCTGCTGCCTGCAAACCTAGTGCCCTTTGGTGTGGCAGGCTGCATTCCTTTTGTGGTGATTGCTGGCATGGCCGCATGGAAGCAGCGCCATGCCTTGTCTCCCGAGCGCGCTGACCAGCTGTTGGCCCAGGCTGCAGCGCTACCAGCGCAAGAGTTTGTAGCCAGAGTTGCCGCTTTCTATGAACGCCAAGGCTATGTAGTGTGCAAATTAGGGGCTGGCGCCGCAGACCTGCAACTGGTCAAATACGATCAAATTACCTTGCTGGCGTGCAAACGCTGGAAAGCCGCCAGCCACGGTGCAGAACCATTGCGCGAGCTGTGCGTCCTGCGCGACAAACTCAAAGCCGAGCGCAGCATCTACATCAGCCAAACCCCCGTTACCGCCCAGGCGCTTGCCTATGCCAAGCAAGAGGGCATTGTTTTGGTCTCTGGCATGGGGCTGGCGCAGTTGTTAGCGAGCAAGAGCTGATGGTTTGCTCGTTGGATTTTTAATCGCTTGCTATGATCGCAAGGACGACACTAAACTGGCATTTGCATGGTTCGTTTCATATAGTCTGCGAACAACGGAACGGTGAAGGCGGTATCACCGTGGGCAGGGCTAAAAATCATGCCTTTGGTAATCAACGACTGTCGCAGTGGAGCAACTTGGTTCACTTCTTTTTTCATAGTGGCAGCAATATCGCCCGAACGAGGGGTTGTTGACCCATGCTCAGCCATCGCGCGCATATAATTTTTTTCCATGGGTGTACACCTGTCAAACCGCACACGAAAAAAGTCACTGTCTAACTGCGTAATCGCCAGTTGGGTTGCTAAAAGCGCATCCTCCTTCGATATGACTGTGTTTTGTGCCACTGCCCAGGCGTGACTTCCCCATTCCTGCAAGAAATATGGATACCCCTTGGTTTGCGCAAGAATTTCCCCAACAGCCTCTTCGGAAAAACTGACATTTTTCAAATGCACAGGTCTCTGAAGTGCTTCTGTCGCGGCCTTGAAATTTAACTCCCCGATCACAGGAAAATTAAATAGCCGCTCGGCATACGATTTTGCTTTGCCTACGTTGGCAACCAACTGAGGCAATCCAGCCCCCACCAGTGCTACAGGCAGCTGCTTTTGAGCGCAGGCATGCAAAGCTGAGATTAATGCAGCCAATTGAACTTCTGGAACGTATTGCAGCTCGTCTATGAATAAAACAACGGCCGTATTGCGCTCTTTAGCAGCCGCGCCTACAGACTGCAATAATTCGGCAAGGTCGTAGTCCAAATCACCCGAATCGGCGACACCCACATCCCTACCCAAATCAAAACCAAACTCCATATCTTCATACTTCAGCTTGGCAGAGCCAATGAAGCTGCCTAGCGCCCTCACTGCTTTGCTAACCTTGTCGCCAACACCCGCCACACGGTCTAATTTAAGCAGTGCTGTGCGCAAACTTGGCGCAATCATCGCGGGTAAATTTCGGTTTTCAGGAGACTCAAATTGGGTACAAATAATGCCATTTGCTTCCGCATCATTTTTAAGTCGATTCAATAAAACAGTCTTGCCCACCCCGCGCAATCCGACCATCAGAATGCTTTTTGCAGACATGCCGTGTCGAATACGATGAAGAGCTACCGAAACATCCTCAATCACTTTTTCACGGCCAGCTAATTCTGGTGGCTGTGAACCCGCACCGGGTGAGAATGGATTTTCTCTAGGGTTCATTTATAATCACCTTATGGTAGGTTATCAAAAATGCATAATATATCATAATATACTTGTATATTGAGTTGCTTTTACAAAAAGCTTGGCTATTTGGTGTCACCGGGCATGGCTCAACGCAGCTGCGCTACTGCTAGGATTAAGCCAAGCTGCTGATGAACCAGACAACGCCTCAACGCTTAAACGCTGTCTTTTCCCAATTTTCCGTTCGCCCTGCGCTTGTCGAAGGCTTCTTGCGTTCTGGGTTCGCCCTGAACCAGTCGCAGAGTTCGTGCCAAGCTTGGCCGCAGGCGTATGCAGCTGGTTTTTCTAGCCATAAGCTGCTTAAATTTGTATTTTTAAGAAAAATACTGCCAATGTCAGCGTCATATGGTCATAGTGCGCTATCAAAAATGCACCAATTACTTATCAAGCCAAGCCACGTAGCGCCTGCCGCGCCTTGGCTGCGCTCATGCCAAACCAGCGCTTGCAGGCGCGCTGCAACACGCTGGGCTCGGCAAAGCCCAAGCGCTCGCTGATTTGCGCCAAGCCCATGCTTGTTTGCAGCAGGGTGCAGGCTACTTCGCGTTTGGCATCGTCGAGCACCTCTCGAAAATGCGTGTCTTGGCGGTGCAAGGCGCGCTGGAAGGCAGACTCAGACATCTGCAGCTCTTGCGCAATACTGGCCAGCTCTGGCACTTGCTGCTTGCCCAGTGCAAGCACCGCCAGCACGCGGCAGCGCTCGGGCATGGCTTGGGTAGCTGTAGATTGGGCAAATTGCGTAGATTGCCCCAGCGCGGCCGCTGGCAGCGCGGGGCTGGGCATGCGCCCGCTGGCCTGCAACTGCAAATAATGCCGCAAATACGCATCGGCTTTGGCCAATGGCTGCGCCAGTAGCTTGCTATCAAATGTGTAAACATGGCGCGTAGCGCCAAAGCGCGGTGTGCAGCCCAAGCGCTCTTGGTACAAATCCAAAGCCGCCAACGGTGCATGCGCAAACGCCAGCGCTTGCAAATCTGCGGGCACTTGTAAATAGCGGCGCAGGCATGCCCGCAGCATGCAGGCGTAGTGCTCGGCCATCCAAGGCATGTCTACAGCGGCCAAGCTGGTGTAGGCCATTTCGGCTTGGTCACCGCGCACGCTTAAATGCAAATTGTCAGAGCCGCAAATCAGCTGGGCAAAATGGCACCACTGTGCCAAGCCCTCACCCAGCGTGGCGCAGCGGGTGACGATATGCGCCACCAAATGCATCTGCTCAGGCGCAAACATCAGCGAGGCATGCAGGCCAATGGCGCTGTCATATTGGGCAGCAAGCAGCCACAGCTGGCGAAAATCTGCCATGGCCACACGCGCATCGGGTGCACGCCCTTGGGCAAAGCCCAGTGCCGCTAGCGCAGCGCTTGCCGCCGCAGATTGGCCCTGCTCCTGCGCTTTGCGCCGCACAAAGTCCACCAACACATCCACCACCACCGAGGTGGTGTACGCGTGGCTTTGCAGCGTGCTGGGGGAGGCAGGCTTGGTGTCTCGCATCACAAATAAGGCTCTGGGGTCATCGACAAGGTGCATGGCTGGATGCGATGATTGTGCAGTACAAATTCATTATTGACCGCTTATTCCGTTTCCAAATCATTTCTAGAGTAGGCGCAGCAACGCAGACAGTGCTTTAGCACGGCAAGGCGCTGTAACAACGTATAGGAATGATTTGGAATCGGAATTACAGGAGACATGCGCGATGACTGCACCCCCTAGCCCCTCGCTTGGCCGCCCTTTGCAAACTATTTTGAGCGCCCAGCGCGCCAGCCGCGCGCCTTTGGCTGATTTTGCGCATTACTACGCTGGCGTGGATGTGGCTTTTGATGCGCAGCGCAATTTGGCTTTTACGGGCAGCGCGCCCAGCGTATCGCCGCGCCTGACCGCCCACGCCCAGCGCATGGGCCAAAAAATATACCGTGTGGCCGATGTGGTGTACTGCGCCGTGGGCTACGCGATTGCGAATGTGATTTTTGTGGTGGGCAAAACAGGGATTGTGGTGGTGGACACCACCGAAAGCGTGGACGCGGCGCTCTTGGCCAAGGCAGATTTTGAAAAAGCCTGCCCACAGGCTGCGCATTTGCCCTACTGCGCCGTGGTTTACACCCATAACCACAGCGACCACATCAATGGCGTGCGCGCCTTTGCCACTGACGCTGCGGTGGCCAGCGGTGCCTGCCAAATCATTGCCCACGACAGCCTGATGGAGGCGGTGCGCAACAACGCCTCGGTGGTGGCACCGATTTTGCGGGTGCGCAGCGCTTACACGTTTGGCGCGCTTTTAGAGCCTGGGCCATTGGGCGCGGTGCAAGGCGGCATAGGCCCGGTGCTGGCGCGTGGCAAAGCCAGCTTTATTGCCCCCACGCTCACATTTGCCAAGCGATTGCAGATCAACTTGGCGGGCATAGACTTTGATTTTCACCATGCCCCCAGCGAAACCGACGACGAGCTGATTGCTTGGCTGCCCGCGCTGAATGTGCTCCTAAGCGCCGAGGTGATCCAAGGCGAATGCTTGGCCAATGTGCACACCCTGCGCGGCACGCGCTACCGCGACCCGCAGCAGTGGGTGCGCAGCATCGACGCCATGCGCGCGCAACACGAAGACAGCCCCGCCGCCTTCATGGTGCCCGCCCACGGCCGCCCCGTGGCAGGCGCGGCCAACATCAGCGAGCTGCTCACCGCCTACCGCGATGCCATTGCCTTTATCCACGACCAATCGGTGCGCCTGATCAACCAAGGTGCGCGCCCCGACGAGCTGGCCGACCTGCTGCCCGCCCTGCCCCCGCACTTGGCCAGCCATGCGTGGCTAGGCGAATACTACGGCACCGTGAAACACTGCGCCCGCCAAATTTTCAGCGGCCAGCTGGGCTGGTTTGACGGCGACCCCGCCACCTTAGACCCCCTGCCCCCGCTGGACAAAGCACGGCGCTGGCTGGCCTTAATAGGCGGGCGCGACGCGGCTTTGCAAGCGGCCCAAGCGGCCGCCAACTCGGCGGACACGGCGGATTCAAGCGACTCACACCAAGATGCCCAGCTTGATGAAGCCCGCTGGGCCGCCGAACTGGCCAGCCTGCTGGTGCGCGCAGACCCCACAGACGCAGCGGCCAAAGCCTGCAAAGCCCAAGCCTTCAAAAGCCTAGGCTACGCCAGTGACAACATCAACTGGCGCAATTGGTATTTAACCGCCTCGCGCGAGCTCGATGGCGCGTATGACAAGCTGCCCATTGGCGCTAACTCGCTGGCCAATGAAGACATCTTGCAAGCGCTGGCCCCGCGCGACATGCTTGAACTCTTGGCCGTGCGCCTAGCCGCTGAGCGCTGCTTGGATGTGCAGTGCAGCATGGTATTTGAATTGACCGACATGCAGCGCCAATGCGTTTTAGAAATTCGACACGGCATACTACAAATATCAGAGCACGATATGACCATATCACCCCGACATCTTGCTGAAAAACCTCAAAATACTGAAAAACCCACCCCCACACTCTCCATGGAGCGCGCCAGCCTCCCCCAGCTCCTGCAAGGCGGCATAGCAGGCTTTGCGGCGCTCATGCAAGCTGGCAAAGTCAGCTTAAGCAGTGGTGAATTAGCCGATTTGGCCGCGTTTTTCAGCTACTTTGACCCCAAGGCTGAGCGCCTGCCCAAGCTCGCCAGCCGTTAAAACCACACTAGGAAACCGCCATGGGCCGCAAAATCCTCTTTGTGACGACAGACCAACAGCGCTACGACGCGCTGGGCTGCAACGGCGGGCATGTGGCCAAAACCCCCGTGATCGACGCGCTGGCCCGCCAAGGCATCCGCTACACGCGCGGCCACGCCAACAGCGTGGTCTGCCAGCCTGCGCGCAGCAGCATGCTCACGGGGCAATACACGCGCACCCACGGTGTCACCATGAACGGCATGGAGCTGCCCCACAGCGCCCCTAGCGTGGCCGAATTTTTGCAATCCAAGGGCTACCGCACCGCCATTGTGGGCAAGGCGCATTTTGACCCGCTGATGGACCCGATGGCGCGCTTTGCCGAAACCCAGCTCTGCGTGGGCGGCAAAACCGGCCCACTGCGCGGCTTTGAACACGCCCGCCTAGCCACCCACACCGTGCAAGGCTGGCTGCACTACGCGCTGGAGATGAATGCCCAGCACCCCGAGCACTGCGACGGGTTTTACAAAGTCATCGACATTGCCACACTGGACGTGAACGGCGTGGGCGGCGGCGACACCGGTGCCGTGCAGGTCAAACACAACCCCGTGCCCCGTGCGCTTTACCACACCGATTGGGTGGCCGATGAGGCCATTGCGTGGCTCAATTCGCTCGATGCCGACCAAGATTGGTTTTGCTGGCTGAGCTTTCCCGATCCGCACCACCCTTGGGACCCGCCTGCCAGTGAGCTAGGCCGCGTGAACTGGCGCGAGCTGGATTTGCCTGCGGGCTACTTGCCGCCAGACCAAGCCCGCGAGGTGCTCAAAACCAAACCGAGCCAGTGGCTGGACTGGTATGAGGGCCGTTTGGTGACCAATTTTGAAGCGCCGCCCAAGTGGATTCCCGCCCACATGACAGCCGACCAGCTGCGCGAGGTGGATGCCATGAACCATATTGAAAACGAGCTAATCGACGAGGCGCTGGGCCGCGTCATAGCAGCGATTGCGGCCAAGGGCTGGGAGCAAGACACCGACGTGGTCTACACCGCCGACCACGGCGAGCTGCAGGGCGATTTTGGCCTGCTGTTCAAAGGCCCCTACCACGTGGACGCACTCATGCGCCTGCCCATGGTGTGGCGGCCCGCGCCGTCTGCGGGCGTGGCGGCGGGCGAGGTGAGCAAGCCGGTGCAGCAGGTCGACCTTGCACCCACCTTTTGCGCCATAGCAGGCCATGCCGTGCCAGACTGGATGCAGGGCGCGCCCCTGCCACAGAGCAACGAGGCAGCAGTGCGCAACTGGTCACTCACCGAGTGGGACAGCAATTTGCGCGGCATTGAGCAGCATTTGCGCACCCTGTATTTAGAAGACGGCGCAGACCAATGGGTGGCCACTTTTTACGAAGCAGGCAGCATCCACGATGGCTCTGAGGGCGAGCTGTACAACCTGCGCCTTGACCCACTGCAGCACCACAATAGGTGGAGTGAGCCAGCCCACGCCGCCCTGCGCCAGCGCCTGCATGAAAAATTACTCAGCATTTTGCCGCCTAAGGGCGCAAAGCTTGAACGCCTCACATCCGTATAAAGCACGCTAAAAATTACGCTAAAAACACGCTATAAACCCATGCTTCCAGATAAACCCTGCACGAAAAAGCCCCAACAAGCCGCGCTTGCACCCTTGTTAAACTCACCGCATTCAACAATAACCCTGAGGTTCGCCATGCCACTATTCTTTTGGAAATCCACTGCTGCCGCACTTTTATGTGCAGCAAGCCTGCTAAGCGCTGGTGCGGCCAGCGCCCAAACCCTCAAAATCATCACCTCCGACCAAGCCGGTGGCGGCATGGACGCGCTGATTCGCCCCATGGCCGAGAAGCTGGCCACGCAAATCGGGCGGCCCGTGATCGTGGAAAACCGCGCCGGTGCGCAGGGCCGCTTGGCTGGCAGCGCCCTGCTGGCCGCGCCAGCAGACGGCAACACGATTTTGATCACCGTGCAGGCGGGCGTGGTCATTAACCCGCATGTCTACAAATTCCCCTATGACCCACTGACCGACCTGATGCCCGTGACCGACTTGGGCCGTGGCAGCCTGATGCTGCTCACGCCAGCGAGCCTGCCACCCAAGAACTTCGCCGAATTCCTCGATTGGGCCAACAAGCAGCCCAAGGGCGCGATCAACTACGGCACTTACAGCCCAGGCACGATTTCGCATTTTGGTGGCCTGCTGCTGGCCCAAGAGCTGGGCTTGGACATGACCGCTGTGCACTACAAAGCATCGGGCGATGCGGTGAAAGACCTCGTGGGCGGTCAGGTGAACTTTTTATGGAACGGGCCAGCCGGTCCCGTGGCGCAACTGGTGAAGGCGGGGCGCTTGCGTGCGCATGCCTACATGGGCCCCAAACGCTTGGCTGCGTTTCCGGATGTGCCCACCATCCGTGAGCTGGGCTATGCGGGTGTGGAGTCTGACGGTTGGATTGGTATATTTGCCGCCAAGGGCACAGCGCCAGAGACCATTGCCAAACTGCAAAGCGAGCTCTCTAAAGCACTGGCAAACCCCGAAATCCGCGCCCTGTATGGCAATTTTGGCTTTGAAGCGGGCGGTGCCAGCAGCGCAGAATTTGCGCAGACCGTTAAAACCGACTCGCCGCGCTGGGCTGCCTACATCAAAAAAATCAACTACAAAGCGGAGTAATCCCCATGCAAATCCTCATGCTCGGGCGCAACGCCGCCATGCTCCAAATGGGCGCCGCCCCCATCACCGCCGCTGGCCACCAAGTGAGCACTTGCCTGACCGACGAAGAGGCCATGACCATGCTCACCTCAGGCACGGGCTTTGGCGCGCTCGTATTCGGCATGGCAGTGGAGCAAGCCTCCAGAGCCGCATTGCGCAGCTTCATTGCAGACAATGCATTGGGCATCAAAGTGCTAGAGCCCAAAGGGCCGATGGATTTACCCAAGTTGCTAGCCGACTTGGCTTGAATATCCGAGTTTGGGTGGGCTAACTGGTCACGCCTTGCGTTTCCTGTCCAGCTTGGTCACGCTGCGGCTAAGCTGACACCGTGCTTATGTTTCCTTCCAGCTTGGTCACGCTGCGGCTAAGCTGACAGAGTGCTTATGTTTCCATTCAGCTTGGTCGCGCTACGGCTAAGCGAGCGCTGTGCCTACGCGCAAACGGTCGCTGGCCCCTTCGGGGAAGCTGGTTTTTTCGAACAAATGGGGGGCAACGGGCAAACTCGGGCTTCGCCCTCAGACAGCGCCCGTTGCTGATCCCCCATTTGCTCGAAAAAACCAGCCCAGCGCCCTGATTGTTTGCGCGTTGGCACAGCGCTCGCTTAGC
>JAYTMT010000007.1:0-5626 GCA_043728315.1 Polaromonas sp.
CTTTGCGGCTCTTGTCGATACCCTCAGGGCACAACCGCCTCAGCCAAACTTCGCCTGACTCTTAGGTGAGCGCTGAAAACTGGGCTGAGTAGTTACAAAACCTCAAAGAATTCATTGCATACCTCAAATCCAAGCCTGGGCAGCTCAATTACGGCTCGGCGGGTAATGGCAGTGCAGGGCATTTGGCGTTTGAATACCTCAAAATGGTATCTGAGACCTTCATGCTGCATGTGCCCTACCGCGGCACAGGCCCGATGTTGACCGACTTGATGGCTGGCCGCTTGCAAGCAGCCTCGGTCGGCGCGCCTGCGCTTTTGTCCTTTATCAAGGCTGGCAAGCTGCGCTGCATCGCCACCGGCACTTCCGCCAGACTCCCCCAACTTCCAGATGTGCCAACCGTGGCCGAGCAAGGCTACAAAGGCTTTGAAATGACCCAATGGTACGGCTTGTTGGCGCCTTCTAAGTGGCCAAAAGCCAACGCCGCCAAGCTAGAAGTCGAAGCCATCAAAGCCACGCGCAGCGCGCTTGTGAAAGAAAAACTCGGCCAAGAAACAGCCGAAGCCGTGGGCAACACCGGAGCCGAGTTTGACGCTTTCATCAAAGCCGAACAAGCAAGGTGGAAGCCTGTGATTAACCGCGCCCAGATTAAACCCGACAGCGCTTGAAAGTAGCTTATGAACGACCTCTTTTCTCTCTGCGGCCGCGTGGCCATCATCACTGGCGGCTCGCGCGGCATTGGGCGCATGGTTGCGGCTGGTTTTCTCAAATCTGGCGCGCGGGTGTACATTTGCGCCCGCAAGGCCAAGGAGTGCGATGCTACGGCGGCTGAGCTGTCAGCGCTGGGTCAATGCACCAGCCTGCCGGGCGATGTGTCCACGCCAGCGGGCATTGCCGATTTGGTGGCGCGTTTTCGGGCGCTTGAGCCCAAGCTGGACATTTTGGTGAACAACGCGGGCGCGGCTTGGGGCGCGGCCTTTGCCGATTTCCCAGAGGCGGGCTGGGACAAAGTGGTGGACTTGAACATGAAAACCCCGTTTTTCCTGACCCAAGCCCTGCACAAAGACCTGCTGGCGGGCGCAGCCAGCGGCCACGCGGCCAAGGTCATTAACATCGCCTCGATTGACGGCGTGTCGGTGAACCCGCAGGAAACCTACTCCTATGCCGCCAGCAAAGCCGGCTTGATCCACCTCACCCGCCGCATGGCGCTGCGCTTGGCGCGAGACGGCATCATCGTCACCGCTATTGCACCCGGCGCGTTCGCCTCCGACATGAACCGCGATGCCCGCGACCATGGCGACGAAGTGTCTAAGCGCATCCCCATCGGCCGCGTGGGTGTGGACGACGATATGGCGGGCGCGGCAATTTACCTGGCATCACGTGCGGGCGACTACGTGGTGGGCGCCACACTGGTGGTGGACGGCGGGGTGACGCACGCGCGCGGCTAAATGGCTATTTAGTGGCGTTTAAATGGGTATTTTATAAGAAATTAGGCCAATGTCAGCGTCATATGGTCATAGTACGCTATAAAAATAGTAGTAATACGCTCTAAGCCAGCAGCGTTTTCAACTCGCCTTTGTCCATCAGCTTGATCAAATCATTGGCCCCGCCCACGAGCTGACCTTTGACAAACACCATCGGAAAGCTGGGCCAGCCGCACCACATTTTGAGGGCGGTGCGGGGCCGCCAGTTGTTGAAATAATGGCCGTATTCCATGTAGTGGTAGGGCTGCCCAGCAGCATCGAGCGCTTTGCGCGCTTTTTTGGGAAACGGGTTCATGCCCATGCCCACCACCACCACGGGGTGCTGGGCAATGGCGGCTTGCACTTCTTGCACAATGCCGTGTTCGTGCTTGGCCACCACAGCGCGCACGGCGGGGTGGATCTGGGATTCGTCTAGGTGGGCGCGTGGCATGGTTTGGGCTTTCTGTGGATGGGGATGCTTTGATCGTAACCTAGGGTTTAGGCCGAATAGCCGAATAGCCGAATAGCCGAATACCGAACTTCCGGCCGCGAAGGGCGCGAAAGTTACGCTAAAGACGCAAAAGGAATACCAAAAGAGATTGGGATGAGCGATTTTATGAAAAATAGTGGCAGTGTCAGCGTTATATGGTCATAGTACGCTACAAATAATGTAGTGTTTTCAAGTTTTTACAAGTTTTTACAAGTTTTTACAGGTTTATGTGCAGGTCTAATCTAGGCGCACAGGTAGATGTAAACGCACTGCAATTCACCCCGCTGGCGGCCAGCAACTCCATCTGACCGAGTTACTCCCCACAAACCAAGCATCCCAAGCGTGCAGTGGGTGGCCTGATTTTTCGCAGTGGTTTTCGCGATGTACGCAAGATAGCCCCACGGCCAAGGTACTTTCTTGCGCAGTCCGAGGGCTGACCACACCTCAGCCAAGAGCGAAAAAGAACGGAGCAAAAAGCAGGCCACCCGCTGCATGCGCCACCTCAAGCCTCGGGGTTGAGGCATTTGGACGCCAAATACCGAACTTCCGGCCGCGAAGGGCGCGAAAGTTACGCTAAAGACGCGAAAGGGATACCAAAAATGGAAAAAGAGGTGTACTTATGAAAAATAATGGCAATGTCAGCGTCATATGGTCATATAGCGCTATTTAATATATAGCGACACATGAGCCATGGCGGTTTTATTGCGGCACTAAGCCTGCTGCTTTTACCAGTTCTGCGTGCAGCTTGATGTCGCGTGCTATCAGCGTGCGCACTTCTTCTGGGCTGCTGGTGGACACTTCGATGCCGCTCTCGGCTAATTTGGTTTTGAGCTCGGCGTCAAACGCCTGCTGCACCGCGCGGTTGAGCTGGTCAATCACAGGGCGCGGCGTTTTGGCGGGCGCTAGCAGGGCCATCCAAGCTGACAGGTTCAAATCGGCAACGCCAGCTTCGGCCATGGTGGGCACTTGAGCGAACACTGGCGAGCGGGTGGGGCTCATCACGCCCAGCGCGTGCAGCTTGCCCGACTGCACATGGGGCACAGCCTCGGGCATCACGGCAAACATGGCATCCACCGTGCCGCCAATGGTGTCGTTAATGGCCAGCGCACCGCCGCGGTAGGGCACATGCAGCAGCTTGGTTTGCGTGCGCGACTCAAACATCAGGCCGCCCAAGTGCTGCGGGCTGCCGTCGCCTGAGCTGGCAAAGGTGATTTTGCCCGGCTCGGCCTTGGCCGCCGCTATGAAAGCGGCCACCGTCGGGTACTTTTGCTTGTCTTTCACAACCATCACCATCGGCTGGTTCACCAAGCGCGAGACGGGGATAAAGTCAGCCTCGGGGTCATAGGGCAGGCTTTTGAACACGCTTTTGTTGGTGGTGAGAAACGAGGCGGGCGACACGGTGAGCGTGTAGCCGTCGGCCGCGGCCTTGGCCACAAAGGGCATGCCAATCTGGCCCGAGCCACCCGCACGGTTGTCCACCACAAATGGCTGACCCATGGCGGCGCTGAGCTTTTGACCCAAGGTGCGTGCAATCATGTCCACACTGCCGCCCGCTGGCAGTGCCACCACCAGCTTGACGGGCTGGTCAGGGTATTTGGTCTGCGCATGGGCAAGGCCTGTGAGCGAGAGCGCACCGAGTGCGGCGGTGAATTGCAGTGAGTGGCGGCGATTGAGCATGTGAGGGTCTCCAAGGGTTGGGTTAACGGTGGGTGCAAACGGGGGCTGTCTGGGATGGCTTGCAATTAGGTTACTTGCAACTTCCATGCCAAAGTGTATACAGTTTTTGAGGTTTTGGGTAATCAAAACATTTGCGCTGCGCTTGAGTTGTGGACATCGTGTTTTAGGAAGGCTTTAATACGGGGATTTTTTGAACGCAGAGGACGCGAAGGTTTCGCAGAGGGCGCAGAAGGAATACCGAAGGGATACCAAAGGGATGCCAAGAGGGGGAAAAGAGGTGTATTTATGAAAAATAGTGGTAATGTCACGGTCATATGGTCATAGTGTGTTACAAATAATGTAGTGCGCACAAGTTTTTACAGGTTTATGCGCAGGTGTAATCTAGGCGCACAGGTAGATGTAAACGCGCTGCAATTCACCCAGCTGGCGGCCAGCAATTCCATCAGACCGGGTTGCTCCCCACAAACCCAGCATCCCAAGCGTGCAGTGGGGGGCCTGATTTTTCGCAGCGGTTTTCGCGACGTACACAAGGCAGCCCTTTGGCCAAGGTACTTTCTTGCGTAGCCCGAAGGTTGACCACATCTGAGCTAAGAGCGAAAAAGAGCGGAGTAAAAATCAGGCCCCCCGCTGCACGCGCCCCGAAGCTCAGTCGGCGAGAAGGGCTTCAAAAGAGGTAACTTCAAACAAAGAGGCCACAAAGAATTAGCAAAAATTGCACGCGATCAGAGCCAACACCCTCAACGCCCGGGCTCTCCTACCAGCGCATAGGGTGCCCAAAACAGCGGGTGCGCCTGCGAATAGCTGGGCGTGCCAGCAGCATCTTTGGCGCTGGTTTGGCGAATGAACTGCATCGCCCCTTGCAGTGCTTTGGCGCGGGTGAGCGCAGGGTCTTTGGAATAGCTGGCAAAGGTGTGGCTCACCAAATCCTTGGCGCTTTCCGAGTCTACGGACCAGTGCGTGACTAAGAGCGCTTTTGAGCCTGCATAAAAAAATCCCCGTCCAAGACCCGAGACCGCCTCTGCGCCTTGGCCATCGCCCGAGGCGGTATTGCAGGCAGACAGCACCACCCAATCGGCATCGAGCTTGAGTTGCAACACGTCTTCTAGCGTCAGCAGGGCTTCTAGCGGCTCTTTGTCGGCATCTTTGCCCGCAGGGGCTGACAGCGCCAGCGCGGGCTGCGACAGGCCGGGGAAGTCCCCCGGCAGCAGGCCATGTGTGGCAAAAGCCACGATGCGGGTTTTAGACAAATCGCTTTTCATCACCCGCTGCTTGGTCACCGCTGCGCCCAGCACCACGTCTTTGGCGGGGTCTGCACCCAGCGCCATGGCCATGGCAATGATTTCGTCGCGCGTGTCGGGCAGGGGCGCTAGCTTGCTATAGGGAATCCACGACACGGCCTTGCTCGCGGCAATGCTTTGCTCGCTGGGGCGCTCGGTGGCGGCGCTGCGCACGGCGGTTTTGGCGCGGGTAGCCGCCGCAGGCGCGGCGTTGGCCGCAAACACGGGGTCGCCAAAGCCTGCAAAGCGTGCGCGTTGGTCGCTGGCGGGCGCTGCGGCTGCACGCAGGCTCACCAAGGCATTCACGCTGGGCAGCTGCGCGGTGGCCCACTGCTTGTCTAGCCACGGCACATCGGCGTAGCGGTCAAAGGGCAGGGTTTTGTCAGCGCCAATCGTGTGCGGCGCTGTCACCAGCACAGCAGGTGGCAGGCTGGCCAAGCTGTTGTTCGCCGCCATGATGAGCGTGTGCGCGCCGCTCAAAGCTGCTTGCACCGGGCTGAGCAATTCTTTGTACAGGTGGTGTGCGCCAGCCACGTCAATAGCGGGCCATTTGTCGGTGGGCAGGTCGCCTACATCCAGCGCCGCACGCAAGCGTTTGACAACGGGTGCGATGTCTTTTTCTCCCATGCTGCTGGCATGAAACACCACAGCGCCCGTGTGCGGCAGTGCCCACACATAGGCGTTTTGCGGGGTGGTGAGCACGCTCACCAGCACCTCGCCTG
>JAYTMT010000008.1:0-43636 GCA_043728315.1 Polaromonas sp.
CCACACTCTTTCCCTACACGACGCTCTTCCGATCTATTTTTTTGAGCAAATGGAGGATCAGAAACGGGCTCTGTCTGAGGGTGCAGCCCGAGTTAGGCCGTTTCCCTCCATTTGCTCGAAAAAACTTGTCTTCCCGCGAAGCGGGCCAGCGACCGTTTGCGCGTTGGCACAGCACTCGCTTAGCCGCAGCGTGACCAAGTTGGGCAAAAACGGCATCGGTACAGCACTCGCTTAGTCGTAGCGTACCCAAGCAGGAAAAATCCCAGCCTCTAAATAGATATACCGCCGTCGATAGTGTAAGCCTGCCCCGTTACAAAGGCCGATTCATCGGAGGCTAAGAAAACCACCAAAGGCGCAATCTCGCTGGCCTGTGCAAGACGGCCCATCGGCTGGCGTGCGATGAAGGCTTGGCGCGCGGCCGCTGGGTCATCAAAGGCGTTGATGCGCTCGCCCAGCGATGGCGTGTCCACCGTGCCCGGGCATATGGCGTTGCAGCGTACCCCTTGCGCTACAAAATCCGCAGCTACAGACTTAGTCAAACCAATCACCGCCGCCTTGGTCGTGCCGTAAATGAAGCGGTTGGGCAAGCCTTTGATGCTCGAGCATACGCTGGCCATGTTGATGATGCTGCCTCCGCCTTGCTTAGTCATGAGCGGCAGCGCAGCTTGTATGGCCCAGAACTGCGCCCGCACGTTCAGGTTAAAGCCAAACTCCCATTCGCTGTCTTGCGCGGCCAGCACATTGCCTGCATGCACAAAGCCTGCGCAGTTAAACAGCACGTCTAAGCGCGCTAGCTGGCTGATGCAAGCGGTGATAGCGGCTTTGTCCAGCACATCGAGCACCTGCGTGCGCACATTGGCCACGCCCGCGTAGCTGGCCAAGAGGGCGGGGTTCACATCGGTGGCCAGCACGTGAGCGCCTTGCGCAGCCAGTGCCAGCGCGCTGGCCTTGCCTATGCCTTGGCCTGCGGCGGTGACAAAGGCAGTTTTTCCTAAGAGTCGCATGGTGTCCTTAAGTGGGGTATTAAATATTTATCGTGTTGCAAAATTTTTGGCGTGCGGCAATGGCCGCCCAATCCCACGCAATGCCCAAGCCAGCCGCATCAGGTGGGTAGGCGTAGCCGCTCTCTATGCGCATGCGGCTGGTGGTGATGTCATCGAGCTGGGGGATGTATTCCACCCACGCGGCGTTGGGCACGGCGGCGCACAGGCTCACGTGCAGTTCCATCAAAAAATGCGGGCATACCGACACGTTGAAAGCCTCGGCCAAGTGCGCCACCTTGATCCACGGCGTGATGCCGCCAATGCGCGCCACATCGGGCTGCACCACGCTGCATGCGCCTGTTTCCAAATATTCTCGAAACTGCGACAAATGGTACAAAGACTCACCCACCGCCACGGGTATGGCCGTTTGCTGGCGCAGCTGGCGGTGGCCAGACACGTCTTCTGCCGCCATGGGTTCTTCTATCCAGCCCAAGCCCAGCCCCGCGAATGCGTGGGCGCGGCGCAGCGCCTCGCTGCGGTTCATACCTTGGTTGGCATCCACCATGATGTCAAAAGCGCTGCCCACTGCATCGCGCACAGCGCTAAGCCGCGCCACGTCTTCGCTCACATGCGGCCTGCCTACTTTGATTTTTGCGCCTTTGAAGCCCTGTGCTTGGGCGGCCAGCGTTTGCTCCACCAGTTCGCTGCTGCTCAGATGCAGCCAGCCGCCCTCGGTGGTGTACAGCGGCACACGGGCTTGCGCGCCGCCTAGCAGCTGCCAAAGTGGCAGGCCTTGGCTCTTAGCCCGCCAGTCCCACAGGGCAGTGTCCACGCAGGCCAGTGCCAAGCTTGTGATTGCGCCAACGGCAGTGGCATGGGTATGAAAGAACAAGTCTTTCCAAATCGCCTCCACCAGCAATGGGTTTTTGCCCAGCAGGCGCGGCGCAAGGTGGTCTAGCAGCAGCGCCACCACCGACGAGCCGCCTGTGCCAATGGTGTAGGCGTAGCCGGTGGATTCCAAGCCGTCGCTGGTGTGCAGGGTGAGCAATATGGTTTCTTGCGTCACAAAAGACTGGATGGCATCCGAGCGCACCACCTTGGGCGGCAAATCTACTTGGCGCAGGCTGATGCGCTGGATGCGGGCTGTTGTCATGTGGTGTTGTCAGCTTGTATTTTTATATGGCGGTGTTACGAGAAAGTGTTGCGCGCAGGTGTTACGCAGCGGTGTTGCGTAGCAAAAAAGGCTGCGGGTTTTTACTGGGTTGCAATGCGTGGCTTTGTGCGATGATTGTGCAACTGGTAAGGCCAATTGGCCAATTCGCATTTACCCTAATTCGATCCATACACTGCATGCCCCTAGAAATTGTTGAGCCCCAGCGCCTGTACCGCACCATTGCTACCCAGCTGCGCAGCCTTATTGCAGCGGGTGAGTGGGCCGGTGGCGCGCGTTTGCCCGCAGAGCGGGACTTGGCCAAGCAGCTGGGCGTGAGCCGTCCGTCCGTGCGTGAGGCCTTGATTGCGCTGGAGGTGGAGGGTGTGATAGAGGTGCGTATGGGTTCGGGCATTTATGTGCAGCAAGTACGCAAACGCAGCAAGCCCAGCGGTGCGCCTGACGAATGGGGCCCGCTTGAACTCATGCGTGCACGCGAACTGGTGGAAGGCGAAGTAGCCGCGCAAGCCGCCAAGCACGCCCGCCGCGCCGACATTGCCGCCATGGGTCAGGCCATCGAGCAAATGCGCACAGCGGCCAAAGACGGCATCGTGCCGCGCGAGGGTGACGAGGCTTTTCATGTGGCCATAGCCAGCGCCTGCGGCAACGAGGTATTGTGTGACACCGTGAACCAATACTGGCGCGCTCGGCATGCACCGCTGTTTGCCCGCTTGGGTGATTATTTTGAAAACCCGCGCTCGTGGCGCGCTGCTGTGGCCGAGCACGAGGCCGTGCTGTGCGCCATAGCCGCCAAAGACAGCGCGGGCGCACGCAGTGCCATGCAGCAGCACCTGAAAAAAGCTTTTAACCGTTATAGCGCGAGCTGGCGCCGCGCTGAGTCAGTGTAGCCAGCACTGATAATGAATTTTCGAGCCAGCAACTTTCTTTAACCCCCTAGGAGACTTTTCCATGAGCAAACGATTCACACTAAAAACAGTAGCACTATGCGTCGGTTTGACGCTGACATCCGGTGTTATGAGCTTAAGCCATGCGCAAACCAAGCTCAAATGGGCGCACGTGTACGAAACCTCGGAGCCCTACCACACGCAGTCGGTGTGGGCTGCCGAGGAAATCAAAAAACGCAGCAATGGCAAGTTTGATATTTCGGTATTCCCGGCATCCAGTTTGGGCAAAGAAACCGACATCAACCAAGGCCTCACGCTGGGCACCGTGGACATGATCCTCAGCGGCGCATCGTTTGCGGCGCGCACCTACCCGCGTGTGGGCATTGCGTATTACCCCTTCATATTCCGTGATGGCGAGCATTTGCTGGCCTACTCAAAAAGCGCAGTCTTCAAGGAAATGACCGACGAGTTCCGTGCCAAAACCGGCATCCAAATGACCGCCTACACCTACTACGGTGCACGCCACACCACGGCGCAAAAGCCGTTCACCAACTGCGAGGGTCTCAAGGGCGTGAAAATGCGCGTGCCTGACGTGCCGGTCTACACCGCCATGCCGCGCGCATGCGGCGCAAACCCCACGCCTATTGCTTTTGCTGAGGTGTATTTGGCACTTCAAAACGGCACAGTCGACTCGCAAGAAAACCCGTTGACCACCATAGAAGCCAAAAAGTTCTACGAAGTGCAAAAAGCCATCATGCTCACGGGCCACATTGTGGACGGCTTGATCACGCAAATTGCGCCCCATGTGTGGACCAAGCTCAGCGATGCTGAAAAAGCCATGTTCACCGACGTGACCCAGCAAGCCGCCGCACGCGCCAGCGCACAAATCAAGCAACGCGAGGGCGAATTGGCCGATGAGTTCAAGAAAAAAGGCCTGCAAGTGGTTGCTGTGGATCGTGCTAGTTTTCAAGCAGCGGTTTTGAAATCTACCACCTTGGAGTCTTTGGGCTTCTCGCGTGCTGATTACGACAAAATCCAAGCAGTGAAATAAAAGGCCTCCAATGATCGACATCGACAACGGCCCCAAGGTGATGGGGGATGATGGTAATTTTCATGCCACCGACGACGAGGTTGATCTGTCGTCCACGCCTATAGAGGCGTGGGCGGCGCTGGTGTTTTTCTGGCTGCTTGGCATCACGGTGTTCTACCAGTTCTTTACCCGCTACGTGCTCAATGATTCGGCCGCTTGGACGGAAGAAATCGCGCGTTATTTGCTGATTGCTTGCGTGTTTGTTGGTGCTGCGATTGGCGTGGCCAAAAACAACCACATCCAAGTGGATTTCTTTTTTAAATTCATGCCGCCCAAGCTGGCGCGCGCCATGTCCACGCTCACCGATGTGCTGCGCACCGCATTTTTTGCAGCAGCGGTGCTGATGACTTGGCAGATGATGCAAAAGCTGGGTAGCTACAAAATGACCATCATTGATTTGCCCATGAACATGGTGTACGGCGTGTGCATGCTGGGCTTTGCCGCCATGTGCGTGCGCTCGGTGTGGGTCTCGCGCCTGCATTGGCGCCGTGGCTACAGCGTGCTGGAGCGCCCCGGCACCGAAATGCAAGACCGCTAGGAATAAAAGATGTTGAAAATTATTTTCTTGATGCTGATGTCCGGCGGTATCCCCGTGGCGGTGGCCATGGCGGGCTCGTCGCTGATCTACATTTTGTGGGTGGGCAATCCGCCACCCTTTGTGGTGATTCACCGCATGGTCAGCGGCATTGACAGTTTCCCGCTGCTGGCGGTGCCATTCTTTATTTTGGCGGGCAACTTGATGAACAACGCGGGCATTACCAACCGCATTTACAACTACGCTCTGGGCTTGGTGGGCTGGATGAAGGGTGGTCTAGGGCATGTGAACGTGGTAGGCTCGGTGGTGTTTGCGGGTATGAGCGGCACGGCCATTGCCGATGCCGCAGGCCTTGGCACGATCGAGATCAAAGCCATGACGGACCACGGCTATAGCAAAGAGTTTGCAGTGGGTGTGACGGCTGCTTCGGCCACGCTCGGCCCGATTATTCCGCCGAGCTTGCCCTTTGTGATTTACGGCATGATGGCCAATGTGAGTGTGGGGGCGTTGTTTTTGGCGGGTATTTTGCCGGGTATTTTGATGGCGATGCTGATGATGCTCACGGTGGCGTATTTTGCGCACAAAAACGGTTGGGGTGCCGATGTGAAGTTTGACATCAAGCGCGTGAGCAAGGCTTTGATTGAAACTGGTGTGGTGATTGCATGGCCGCTGGTACTCTGGGTGCTGATCACCAAGCTGGGTTTTCCCCCGCGCACCACGGTGTTTGCAGGGCTGATCGTTTTGTTTTTAGGCGATAAATTCTTTGCATGGCAAGCGGTGCTGCCCATCATGACTCCAGTGCTGTTGATTGGCGGCATGGTCACGGGTATTTTTACCCCCACTGAGGGGGCGATTGCGGCCTGCGTATGGGCGATGGTGTTGGGCTTCTTTTGGTACAAAACGCTTAGCTTCAAAATGTTTGTGAAAGTGTCGCTGGACACGGTAGAAACCACGGCCACCGTGCTATTCATTGTGGCCGCTGCCAGCATATTTGGCTGGATGCTCACCTCCACGGGAATCACCGCTGCCATTGGCCAATGGGTGCTGGGCTTCACGCAAAACCCCATGGTGTTTTTGCTGATTGCCAATTTGCTCATGCTCTTTGTGGGTTGCTTTTTGGAGCCCACTGCGGCCATCACTATCCTTGTGCCCATCCTCGTGCCAATTTGCCAAAAGCTGGGTATTGACTTGGTGCATTTTGGCTTGGTGATGGTGCTCAATTTGATGATTGGCCTCTTGCACCCGCCCATGGGCATGGTGCTCTTTGTGTTGGCACGCGTGGCTAAGCTGTCGGTTGAGCGCACCACCATGGCTATTTTGCCTTGGCTGGTGCCGCTGATTGGCAGTCTGGTTGTCATCACGTATTTCCCCGCGCTGGTGCTGTGGCTGCCTAAGATGTTTTACTAAATTTTCGGATCAATATGAGCAGTTTTATCAGGCTTCATGCCGATGACGATGTGGTCATCGCACGCGCGCAGATTGTGGGCGGTGCCGTGGTAGAGGGCATAGCGGTGCGTGGTTTGATACCCGCCGGCCATAAAGTCGCCATGCGGCCAATTGCCTTGGGTGGAGCGGTACGCCGCTATGACCAAATCATTGGCTTTGCGAGCAAACCCATTGCGGCTGGTGAGCATGTGCATACACAGAACCTGTGGGTGGGGGACAACAAAGGCGATTTTGAACGCGATTACGCATTTGGTGCGGATGTGAAACCTGAGCCTGCCAAGCGCGAGGCTAGTTTCCAAGGCATTGTGCGCGCCGATGGCCGCGTGGCCACGCGCAACTACATTGGCATACTGTCCAGCGTGAACTGCTCGGCCACAGCCGCACGCGCTATCTCAGATTATTTCAACCGACAAATCAACCCCAGCGCGCTGGCTGACTACCCGCAGGTAGACGGTGTGGTGGCGCTCACCCATGGCACGGGCTGCGGCATGGACACCGAGGGCACAGGCATGCAGATACTGCAGCGCACCTTGGCGGGCTATGCCACGCATGTGAATTTTGCTGCAATTTTGGTAGTGGGTTTGGGCTGTGAAAGCAACCAAATCAACGCTTGGCTGGCCAACAGCAGCCTGCGAGAAGGCGATTCGCTCAAAGTATTCAACATCCAAGACACGGGCGGCACACGCAAAACGGTGGACAAAGGCATTGCGCTCATCAAAGAGATGCTGGCAGCGGCCAATGCCGTGCAGCGTGTGCCATGCAGCGCGGCGCACATCACCATTGGCCTGCAATGCGGCGGCAGCGACGGCTACAGCGGCATCAGCGCCAACCCCGCGCTGGGCGCAGCGGTAGACTTGCTGGTGGCACATGGCGGCACAGCCATTTTGAGCGAAACACCAGAAATATATGGCGCAGAGCACCTGCTCACCCGCCGCGCCGTAAGCCGTGCCGTGGGCGAAAAACTCATTGCCCGCATCAAGTGGTGGGAGCACTACACCCAAATCAACGACGGCGAGATGAACAACAACCCATCGCCGGGCAACAAGGCGGGCGGCCTGACCACCATCCTAGAAAAATCCTTGGGCGCGGTGGCCAAAGGTGGCACCAGCAATTTGCAAGCCGTGTATGAATACGCAGAAAAAGTGAGCGCCAAAGGCTTTGTATATATGGACACGCCGGGCTACGACCCGGTGAGCGCCACGGGCCAAGTGGCAGGCGGCGCAAACATGATTTGCTTTACCACGGGGCGCGGCAGTGCCTACGGCTGCGCGCCCTCACCTTCGCTCAAAATATCGACCAACACGGCGCTGTGGCGCAAGCAAGAAGACGACATGGACATCAACTGCGGTGAAATCATTGACGGCACGGCCACGGTGGCGCAAATGGGGCAGCGCATGTTTGAGCTGGTATTGGCCACCGCATCAGGCGCGCAAAGCAAGAGTGAAAAGCATGGCTATGGGCAAAATGAGTTTGTGCCATGGCAAGTGGGCGCCGTGATGTAGTAGGGTGCGTAATTTATGAAAAAAACAAGCAATGTCAGCGTCATACGGTCATATGCAGCTAGTATTATTGTAGCGTCTGGAAGCTCGCAGGCTGAAGCTGATCAGGTCGCGGCTAATCTGGTGATGGCCAATTTGATGGGGCATGACTCGCACGGCGTGGGCATGCTGCCGCGCTATGTGGATGCGGTGCTCGAAGGCGGGCTAAATCCCAATACATCCGTCAAAACCCTGCTCGATGCTGGTGCGCTGCTCAGCCTTGACGGCCAGCGCGGCTATGGCCAAGCGGTGGGTGCGCAAGCGATGCAGATGGGCATTGCACGCGCCAAGCAGCAAGGCAGCTGCATCATGGCGCTGGGTAATGCGCACCATCTTGGGCGTATTGGGCACTGGGCTGAAATGGCGGTTGGTGAGGGTTTGGTGGCTATCCATTTTGTGAATGTGCTCTCGCGCCCCATCGTGGCTGCGTGGGGCGGGGCGGATGGGCGTTTTGGCACCAATCCTTGCTGCATTGGGGTGCCAATTGAAGGCAAAGCGCCATTTATTTTAGACTTTGCCACCAGCCGCGTGGCCCAAGGCAAGATGCGTGTGGCGCACAACGAGGGCAGGGCGGTGGAGGCGGGGCTTTTGATAGACGAGGGCGGTGTGCCCACCACGAATCCTGGCGTAGTGGTGGTGCCGCAAGCCGCAGGTCTGTTTGGTGCGCTGCTTCCATTTGGAGAGCACAAGGGCTATGGGCTGGCTGTGGCCTGCGAGCTGTTGGGCGGTGCGCTCACGGGTGGCGGTGCATGGCACAGGCAGGCCGATGACAAGCGCGCCGTGCTCAACGGCATGCTCACCATATTGATCGACCCTGCCAAGCTGGGCACGCAAGAGGCTATGCAGCGCGAGGCCAGCGCCTTCATCGATTGGCTCAAAGCCAGCCCTGCCCAAGCCGGATTTGACAGCGTGCAAATTGCAGGCGAGCCTGAGCGCGCTAAGCGCGCTCAGCGCGAGCGCGATGGCATCGATATTGACGACACCACATGGGCTGAAATCGTAGCAGCCGGACACAAAGTAGGATTAAAAAACCAGCTATGACAGCAACACACTCGGCCGATTCTGGCCAACGACTGAACCAAGCCGCATTAGCTGCCATGCGAAACACTGGCGTGCACAGCAGTGCCGCGCAAAGCGCCAGCATCCAGCTGCCAAACTACCCCCGTACTGGCTTAGTGCCCAGCGTGGTGCATCTGGGCCTAGGCGCTTTTCACCGCGCCCACCAAGCCTTGGTGTTTGACAGCCTCTTGGCCGCTGGCGATATGCGCTGGGGGCTGTGCTCAGTGGGCATGCGCAGCGCCCAGCTGGCCGATGACTTGACTGCACAAGACGGCCTTTATGCCGTGCAAATTGCCAGCCGCGCTGGCAGCGCTTGGCGCGTAGGAGGGGCGATTGTGCAAACCAGCGTGGCCGCGCGTGAACGGGGCGCAGTAGTGCAAGCCATTGCACGGCCACAAACTCGCTGGCTGACCCTGACGGTAACTGAAAAAGCCTACGACGCAGCACTGGCTGCATTGATTGTGGATGGCCTTGCCCTGCGGCATGCCCAAGGTTTACAAGGTATCACAGTAGCATCGTGCGACAACCTGCAAAACAATGGCCGCACGTTGCAAGCCCTGTGTGTGGCACAGGCCAAGGTGCACAGTGCGGCGCTAGCCGACTGGGTGGTGCAGCAGTGTGCATTCCCTAACAGCATGGTCGACCGCATCGTGCCCGCAGCCACGCCAGAGCGCCTGCAAAGCGCCAAAGAAGCCTTGGGCTTAGAAGACCGCTGCGCACTGGGCACAGAGGGTTTTTGGGAATGGGTGATTGAGCGCAAATTCGTGGACGCATCTGACGAAGCCGCGCTGGTATCGCAAGGCGTGCTGGTGGTGGACGATGTGCTGCCTTTTGAAGAGGCCAAGCTGCGCATGCTTAACGCCAGCCACACGGCCATGGCCTGCATAGGCGCGGTGGCGGGTTTGCAGGTGATAGAGCAGTGTATCAACCAGCCTGCGGTGCTGCGCTATGTGACGGGACTCAACCGCTTGGAGGTGTCGCCCCATGTGCGCCGGCCGCAGTGGCAGGCGTATTTAGACGCGCTCATAGCCCGCTGGCAAAACCCTGCCTTGCTGCACAGCGTGCACCAAATCGCCACCGACAGCAGTATCAAAATATCGCAGCGCTTTCCGCCCTGCATTTTGGGGCAATTGGCCGCTGGGCAAAGCATCGAACACTTGGCCTTTGCAGCTGCGGCGTGGATGCGCTATGCACGCGGTGTGGACGAAGCGGGTGCTAGCTATGCGGTGAATGACCCACTGGCGCAGCGCGTGCAAGCCTTGGCGCGTGAACATGCAGGTGATGCAGTGGCCACCGCGCAAGTGCTGGGCGGCATGAGTGAGATTTGGGGCGACAGCTTGGTAAGCCATGCACTCTGGCTCTCCCGCGTTAGCCATTGGCTGCAAGCGATCCAAAGCCACGGCATCTTGGCGGCCACTGCCATGTGCGCCGACGGCGTATGAACCAGCAACACACCATTACCAACGCCCGCGTGGTGGTCTGCAGCCCCGGCCGCAACTTTGCCACCCTCATCATCGAAACCGACCAAGGTTTGGTGGGTATTGGCGATGCCACACTCAACGGCCGCGAACTGGCCGTGGCCAGCTACCTCACCGACCACATCATTCCCTGCCTGATCGGCAAAGACGCAGCCCGCATTGAAGACATTTGGCAATACCTGTACAAAGGCGCGTATTGGCGGCGCGGGCCAGTGACGATGAGCGCCATTGCGGCGGTGGACACTGCGCTGTGGGATATCAAGGCCAAGGCGGCGAATATGCCGCTGTACCAGCTCTTGGGCGGGCGCAGCCGCGAGGCAGTGATGGTCTATGGCCACGCCAATGGCCAAGACATAGCCCACACCGTAGACGAAGTGCTGCGCCACAAAGAAGAGGGATATATCGCCATCCGCGCGCAAAGCGGCGTGCCGGGCATGCACAAGGTGTATGGCGTGAAAGCCAGCGGCCAAGCCAGCTACGAACCTGCGGATTCTGCCCTGCCCAGTGAACACGACTGGAGCAGCGAGAAATACCTGCGCCACACGCCTAAGCTATTCGATGCCGTTCGCAGCGCTGTGGGACCCGACATTCACCTGCTGCACGATGTGCACCACCGCCTCACGCCCATCGAAGCGGCGCGCCTAGCCAAATCCCTAGAACCCCACCAACTGTTCTGGATAGAAGACCCCACCCCAGCCGAGAACCAAGCCAATTTTCGCCTGATACGCCAACACAGCACCACGCCACTGGCCGTGGGCGAAGTGTTTAATTCGCTGTGGGATTGCAAACAACTCATCGAAGAGCAGTTGATTGACTACATCCGCGCCACCGTGGTGCATGCGGGCGGGATCACGCATTTGCGCCGCTTGGCCGACTTTGCCGGCATTTACAACGTGCGAATGGGCTGCCACGGCGCAACAGACTTAAGCCCCGTGTGCATGGGCGCTGCCCTGCACTTTGACACATGGGTGCCCAATTTTGGAGTGCAGGAGCTGATGCCGCATTCTGAGGCCACCAACGAGGTGTTCCCCCACGACTACCGCTTTGAGCGCGGCTTTATGTATTGCGGCGAAACGGCGGGGCACGGCGTGCAGTTTAACGAGGCCTTGGCCGCAAAGTATCCTTACAAACGCGCTTATCTGCCAGTGAATCGCCTAGCGCATGATGGAACGCTGTGGAATTGGTGATTTTAAGAAAAATACCACCAACGTCAGCGTCATATGGTCATAGTATGCTTCTAAATATATAGCAAATACTTTACCCCAGCATTAGACTTAAAGACGCTTCCAAGCCTTCAGTAGGCAGCTTTTTGAAGCCAGACCGTGCATACCGCTGCAAACGCCCCGCGCAAAACGCCGCCAACACCGAGGCGCTGATCTGAGCGGCAACGGTTGGCGTGGGGTGGCCGCTAGATTCGAGCTGCTTGCGCAGCACCTGTTTGAGCGAAGACTCAATCTTGTCAAAAAACAAATTCATGCGCTGCTGCAAACGCTCGTTTTCAAACACCAGTGCATCTCCCACCATCACGCGCGCCATGCCGGGGTTTTTTTCGCCAAACTGCAGCAGCATAGCCACCATTTTGCTGGCCTGTGCGTTGCCTTGCGCTTCGCGCTCGGCTATTTGGTTCACCAGCCCGAGTACGCTTTGCTCAATGAACTCGATCAAGCCTTCAAACATTTGCGCCTTGCTGGCGAAATGGCGGTACAGCGCGGCTTCGCTCACGTCCAGCTTGGCAGCCAGTGCGGCGGTGGTCACGCGCTCTGCGCCGGGTTGCTCGAGCATGCTGGCCAGCGCCTGCAAAATCTGCACGCGGCGCTCACCGGGCTTGGGGCGTTTGCGGGCATTGGCCTGACTGGCAGCGCTGTCGTGCGCATCGGCAGATGAATCTAGGGGGGAATCGGTGGTGGCTTGGCTCATGGAAATAGGCTTATAAAGACGCTGCAATTCTCGCATATGGCCCATTGGGGAAAACCAGAGTGATGCGCAGGCCGCGCGCCACCCCGCCCGCTGAGTTGGCATCCTGCAATTGCAGGCTCGCGCCGTGGCTGCGGGCAATCTCTTGGGCTATGGCCAAGCCCAGCCCATTGCCCTGAGCGGCCGTGCCCGCCACCCTGTAAAAGCGCTCTAAAACCTTCTCGCGCTCGGCGGCATCGATGCCCGGTCCGTTGTCTTCCACCTCTAAAAAAGCCTGCTCGGCCCTGCCGCAGCGAATCGTCACGCGCCCGCCTTGGGGGGTGTATTGGATGGCGTTGTCCACCAAATTGGCCAGCAGCTCACGCAGCAGCCATTCGTAGCCTTGCACGGCAATTGGCTGGGCTTCCATGCCAAGGTCAATTTGCTTGGCCATGGCGGCATCAAGTTGCTGGCCCAGTACTTCTTCGCACAGGGTTTGCAAATCCACACGGCTGGTGGCTTGCGCGGCGGCAGAGTTTTCATCAGCGCGCGAGAGCGCCAGTAGCTGGTGTGCCAACTGCGAGGTGCGGCGTGTGGCGCTTTGCAGACGCAGGATTTCATCTGCTTCTAAATAGATAGCGAATTGAGACCTTTTGACGCTGACATCGCCATTTTTTTCTGTAAATACGGTGGATTTTTCGTCTACAGGCAGTGTAAGCGCGCGCTCAGCTGCCGACTTGCGCGTTACCAGCTGTGCCCAAGCCTCCACCTGCGCTTGCAGCGCTGCCAGCGGCGTGCGCAGCTGGTGGGCGGCATCGGCCACAAAGCGGCGCTGGTTCTCGCTTTGCGCGTTCACCGTGGCAAACAAGCGGTTGAGCGAATTGACCAGTGGCTGCACCTCTTGCGGCGATTTTTCGGTATCTATAGCACTCAAGTCTCGTGGCGAGCGGCGCTCCACCGCGTCTTTGAGATCTATGAGTGGTTTCAAAGCGCGCGCAATGGCAAAGTTCACGGCAAATGCAGCGGCAATGGTGAGCAGCAAATTGGGCAACAAAATCTTGAAAATCAGCGATTGCACCCAGTTTTGCTGCGGGTCTGACCCGTCAGCCAGCTGCACCACCACTTCGCCAGCGGCAGTTTTAGCACGCTGCGCCACCACGCGAAAAGTGGTGCCGCTGCTGATTTCGCTGTGAAATTCGGGCTCAAACGTGGTGGGTGTGGGTGAATTGAGCCATATATCACCCGTGAGTACATTGCCCTGCAAATCGCTCACGGCATAGCCAGCTGAGCCCACGCGAGGCTTGAGAAAATCCTCAATAGCAGGCGCTAGCAAAATCACAGGTGGTTCATTGGGCTTTTGGCCCAAACCCACAATCGAATCCACCATCAGGGGCACCAAGCGCAGCAGGCGCTGGTCTTGCTGTATGGCGGCGCTGCCCGCGCTTTGGTAGTCAAACCATGCGCTCACCATGGCAAAAATGCTTAGCGGCAGTAAAAGCAGGGTAAGCAGCCTGCTTTGCAAGCCTGTGCTCAGACCGCTGCGGTTGTTGCTCATCGTGCTGGCGGTGTTAAATCAGGCGCAGCTTGGACAAAATTTGGGGGCGCGGAGAACTTGGGGAGGAATCGGTGTTCAAACTTCATACCAGCTGCTTTAAAGCGCCAACGCCGCGCCCGCAGCGTGCTCCAGTCGGTAGCCAAACCCTCGAATCGAGCGCAGCGCAATACCGTGGGGCTCAAGCTTGCCCCGCAAGCGCGATATATACACCTCCACCGCATTGGCGGTAATCTCTTTGTCCCAGCCAGTGAGGGCTGCCAAAATCTTGTCTTTAGCCGCGGGTTTGGGCGCTTGAATCAGCAGGTATTCCATCACAGTCCACTCTCTGGGGCCCAAATCCAGCGATTGGCCGTTGGCATGGGCTTGTCGCAGGGCAGTGTCTAGCGTGAGCGCTCCAAAGCTCAATGTGGCCGATGTGGCGGCCTGTGAGCGGCGCAGCAGAGCACGCAAACGCGCCAGCAGCTCAGGAAGCTCAAAGGGTTTGACCATGTAGTCATCCGCCCCGCCATCGAGCCCCTGCACACGGTCGCTCAGGGCATCGCGCGCGGTCAAAATCAATATGGGAAGTGCATACGCGTTTTGCCGTATTCGCCGCGTGAGCTCTAGGCCGTCAGCGCGTGGCAGTCCAATGTCAATAATCGCCGCATCGAACACCTCAGTAGCCATCACATCGAGGGCCCGTTCCGCGCTGCCCACCCAGTCCACCGCATAGCCCGCGCCCGTGAGCCCCAGCTTGATCCCGCTGGCCACCATCACGTCGTCTTCGACTAGGAGCAGGCGCATGGCTAGGCTAGTGGCTACGAATCATCGTGCCATAAGCCTGATCCGTCAAAATCTCCAAAAGCATAGCGTGCGGCACCCGTCCGTCAATGATATGCACCGCATTCACCCCGCTCTTGGCCGCATCCAGCGCCCCCGCAATCTTGGGCAGCATGCCGCCCGATATGGTGCCATCGGCAAATAATTCATCAATTTGCCGCGCCGACAAGTCCGTCAGCAGCTTGCCCGATTTGTCCAGCACACCGGGCGTGTTGGTTAGCAGCATGAGCTTTTCAGCTTTCAAAACCGTAGCAAGCTTTCCCGCCACCACGTCCGCATTGATGTTGTAGCTCTCGTTATTCTCGCCAAAACCAATCGGGCTAATCACCGGAATAAAAGCATCGTCTTGCAGCGCCTTCACCACGCTAGGGTCAATCGACTCAATATCCCCCACCTGCCCCAAATCATGCTCCACGCTCGGGTCTTTGTTGTCAGTCATTTTGAGCTTTTTAGCCCGAATCAAGCCACCATCGCGTCCCGTAAGCCCGACCGCCTTGCCACCAGCAGCGTTGATCAGCCCCACAATGTCTTGCTGCACCTCACCGGCCAGCACCCATTCCACCACTTCCATAGTCTCGGCATCGGTCACCCGCATGCCCTGAATAAACTCCCCCTTCTTACCCAAACGCCCCAGCGCCGCCTCAATCTGCGGCCCCCCACCATGCACCACCACGGGGTTCATGCCCACCAGCTTAAGCAAAACCACGTCCTCAGCAAAATCCGCCTGCAGCGCAGGGTCAGTCATCGCATTGCCCCCATATTTGATCACCAGCGTCTTGCCATGAAAGCGGCGAATATAAGGCAGCGCCTGCGCCAGAATCTCCGCTTTGTCGCGCGGCGTGATGTGGGAGAGGTCGGGGGAGGTGGGTGCGTTAGTCATAGGGTTAATGATAGGGGCATGTCAATTACAATCTGAGTATATTCTTTTGAACTACCCATCCGTTTCATATTGTGCAAGTTGCATTTTCTTTTGATGAGCTATTGCGCTTAGATGCGTTTTCTGCGGGCTTGACCTCACTGTTAGTCAGTGTACTTTTAGTCATCACTGCCAAATGGCACGGTTTGTATTCTTTGGACAGCACCCAAGGCGTGCAAAAATTCCACAACCAGCCAACTCCACGTATTGGTGGAATTGCTATAACACTGGCCGTATTGGTAGGCTTGGCCATTTCATCACAGGAGCCTATTGCTGCTGCTAAACGCGCCATTTTGATGGGTATCATATTGGCCGGATTACCAGCATTTGTCTTTGGCCTGCTTGAGGATTTAACCAAAAAAGTCAGCGTTCGTGCTCGTTTGATAGCCACAGTTATCTCTGGATTCATAGGCTGGGGTATCACAGGGGTGTCCATCCATAGCGTAGGCATTCCGGCTGTTGACTGGTTACTTGGTTTCACTATTTGCTCTGTGCTCTTAACAGGCTTTGCAGTGGGCGGTTTAGCCAATGCAGTGAACATGATTGATGGCTTTCATGGATTAGCAGCGGGATGTGTTTTGATCATGCTGACTGCATTTGGCGTGATTGCCCGCCAGGTCGGCGACATTCCGTTGGCCTTCAGCTGCTTAGTATTGGCAGGCGCTGTAGGAGGTTTTTTGCTAGTCAACTGGCCTTTTGGCAAGATCTTCCTTGGTGATGGTGGGGCGTATTTTGTGGGTTTTGCCGTTGGATGGGTCGCCGTGCTCTTGCCGCACCGCAATGCTGCCATATCGCCCTGGGTAAGCCTTTTAGTCTGCGCCTACCCCGTGCTAGAAGTGCTATTTAGCTATGTGCGCAAGGCCAGAAGACTTGGGCATCATCCGTCGCAACCCGATAGGGTGCATCTGCATATGCTCATTCACAGGCGAATCGTCAAAGTAAAACTCCATCGGCTATCTAATGGCATGCAAAATGGATTTACCTCTCCTTTTTGTTGGTTGATGGCTAGTGTTCCTGCTTTTGTGGCTGTCCAATTTTATGGTAGCAGCTACACACTAGCAGTGTCATTTTTGCTGTGCGCACTTGGCTATGCTGTTCTATACAAGCGCCTCGTGCGTTTTAGGTGGTAAGGATGAAAGTAGATTCAGATGCAGAGCTGCTAGAACTACCGAAAGTAGCCGTATTGCTAGCAACCTATAACGGTGCCCAATGGCTTGGTGAACAAATAGATTCAATTAACGCCCAAACTGGCGTTTCATTAAGGGTAATAGTATCTGACGATGCATCCGGTGATGAAACACTTCCATTACTTGCCTCAACCAGCGATCAAGATAGTCGTTGGACGCTACTGCCAACGAAAAACAACTCCGGCTCATCCAATGCGAATTTCATGCGACTCATTAGAGATGCTGACATAGAGGATGCGCAATATATTGCTTTTTCTGATCAGGACGACGTTTGGTTTTCTAACAAAATGAGTAATGCAATTAGCATGATGAGGGCATTTAGTGCGCAAGGATACAGTTCATCTGTCATTGCAATGTACTCAGATGGGAGCCAATCACTAGTGGATAAAGCTCAACCGCAACGTAAATACGATCATTTTTTTGAAAGCCCGGGACCTGGTTGTACTATCGCCGTAGATCAATCATTATTCAAGCAAATTAGGTCTCTGGTAATTGCAAATGCCATTGAATGCATCAATTTTTCTCACCATGATTGGTTAATTTATGCATATGCAAGAGCCAATAATTTGGTATGGCATATTGATATGCATCCTAGTATGCTCTATCGGCAGCATCAAAATAATGTTGTTGGAGTTAACCAAGGTGCTACAGCATTTAGATCGCGAATAAAAAAAATTCGTAATGGTTGGTATAGAGATCAAATCCTTGCACTGTGCAAAATACTAAGTTCAGGAAATACAAACAACGCTTCAATTTTAGAAATTCAGTCTCTCTTGCAAGAACGGCCTTCTGTATTGGTGAGGATCAAGTTCATTTTAAATATTGCAACCCAATCTCGGCGGCATCTTCGAGATCGTATTATGTTTATATCGGTTGCTTCAATCGGATGGCTGTGGAATCATTCAAAGAAGTGACTCTTTGATTGCATATGTGAGTTCGTTAATAACATTTAACTGCTGCTCAGGACTAAGACCAATCCACAGTGGCAGTCGAATTAAGCGTTCAGATTGTCGGTTTGTAACATCCATAGGTCCATGTGTCTTTGAATAGCGCAGTCCAGCGGGGGATGAGTGGAGTGGAATATAGTGAAAAACTGAGATTATCCCCTTGTTTTTTAGCTTAGAAAGCACAGAATTTCTATCAATAGTTTCTGATAAGAGAACATAGTACATGTGCGCGTTGTGAATGCAATCTATGGGTATTATCGGTAGACGGATTAATTTTTGTTTTTGAAGTGCTTGTAGATTTTGATCGTAAGCGGTCTATTAACCCCACCCCTTGCGGCAAAGGTTCAGATGTGATTCCCGCACAAGGCGCGAGCACTCAACGCTATCGGTTTGCCAGCGCGATATTCCAAGGCAGCAGCGCCTCGTAGTCATCCACCGTCTGGGCTCGGGGCAGCGCAACCAGCAGTGCCCGCAGGTACTGGTAAGCATCCACGCCATTGACCGCGCAAGTCTGCAAGAGCGAATACAGATTGGCGCTGGCGTTAGCACCGGCCACCGTGTCGCTAAAGAGCCAGTTCTTTCTACCGATCACAAAGGGCCTGATCGAATTCTCGCAAGCGTTGTTGTCGATGGGGTATTCCCCGTTAGTGACATACAGGATCAGTTTGCGCCATTGGCTGCTCAGGTAATGCAAGGCTTTACCCAGCAAACTGCCCGGCAATACGCTATGCAAGTTGGCCAACAGCAAAGCCTCAAGTTGCTTTAGCACCGCCGTGCTGTGCTGTTGGCGAAGTGCCAGCAAGTCTTTGGCGCTGAGCTTGAGTTCCCGCCCGCGTGCCTCCACGGCATACAGCTGCGCCATCAGCGCAATAAACTGCGCCGCCAACGGATTTGCCGTGCGGGCCTCCTTGGGCAACGCCTGTAGTGCATCATTGAAATCGCGCCGGCAATGCGCCCAGCAAGCCAGATGCACCAAGCTGTGCGCCTTGGCAATCTGGTCGTACACCGAATAGCCATCCGTCATCAACGCTGAGCCCGCCTGCATGCCGGCGTATAAGACCTGCGCGGCAGCCGCACTGCGCGACGGCGCGTAGCCAAACAGGCGAATCGGGGGGCCAGTCCCCTTTGAGCCCGAACCCTGGGTCATCTGCGCCCACATGTAACTCTTGGACTGTGCGCTTTTGTCGGGCTCTTTAAGCACCTGAATCGAGGTTTCATCCCCGTAGGTCAGAGGCGCTTCAAGCAAATGATCGCGCAACAAGTTGATGATCGGCTGCACTGCCTGCCCTACCCGCACCACACTGGCGGCCAGGGTGTTGCGGGATAAATCACTGCCGCCAAAGCGACCCAACAGCGCCGCCTGGCGGTACAGCGGCAAACCGTCGCAGTATTTGGAGGTGATAACCCAGGCCAGCAGACCTTCGCTGAACAAGCCCTTGGGGATCACCTGAGCGGGCTTGAGCGCCAAACGCAATGCGCCATCGCAGCAAGGGCAGGCGTACTTGACCCGCTCATGGCGAATCACACGCACCTGCTGCGGAATGATGTCCAACTGCTCACTGGCCTCAAAGCCGATTTCCTTCAGCGGCGAGCCGTCATGAGGGCAGATGCGCTCAGATTCAGACAGTTCATGGCGAACAACGGTACGTGGCAAGGCCGCATCCAGTGGTTTGCGACCCCGCTTGGCACGTTGGTGGGCGGGTACGTCAATGGTGCTGCCGTCACCTTCATCAAGCTGGACTTCTTCCTGTGCTGCAGGCTGGGCTTGTGCGCCAAGGCCTTCAGCCTCGTTAAAGAACATGTCCTTCTGGCTTTGGCTGCTGACTTCGCTTTTGGCAGCGAATATCTTGCGCATGAATTTGTTGAGCCGCTCCTTGAGCAAGTCACGCTCGCAACGCAATATCCGGTTCTCACCCACCAATGCATCGCGCTGAGAAACAGTCGCCCGCAGTGCTTGCTGCAAAGCCGCAAATTCTTCAGGGATGGGGGTCAGACTCATTGCAGTTTTTGACTAAAACCACCTCAAAAAGTTCCTTAAAAACTACTAAAAAGAGAGCATTTTTTGCATGATTTTGAGACTGCTTTTTAGGGCGTGTTTTAGTCGCGCTTCAAAGCTGCTTTCAGATCGATTTCAGGCTGCTTTTTGATAGGCCGCCGCCGCGTGCCCGCGCATCGCCAAGAGGTCAATTCCGTCAAGCAGCCAGTGCAGTTGTTGCGTTGTGAGTTGGATCACCGTCGTGTCTTGCCTTGGCCAAATGAAGCGGGCATCTTCCAGTCGCTTTTGCAGGAGCCAAAAGCCGTTTCTATCCCAGCCCAGTAGTTTGATGCGATCTTTGCGCCGGTTGCCAAAGACGAATACTGCGTCGGCAAAGGCGTTCATTCCCAGGGCATGCTCAACCAGGCTTGCCAGGCCATTGATGTTCTTGCGAAAGTCGATGGGCTCGCGGTGCAGGTAGACCTGCCTGCCAGGGTTCAGCGCAAACATGGCAAGGCGCTGAGCATTTGGAGGACATCCGTGACTTGAACCAAGCTGGCTTGGCCCAGGTCAATCTGAACTCCGTTGGGCAATCGCACTTGCATGCCTAAATTTTGCATGTCTGACATTTGCATGTCTATCGCATTGCGCTGAGAAGGCGCCGTCGGTGGCGTTTGAATCCGCATGGGGACAAAGCTGGGTGAGGTTGCCTGCGCTTTGATGCCTTGTGCCGACGCCACTGCTGACACCACGACCGAGGGGGTGTCAATGTTGGTCTGAACAAAACTCTGCCTTTGGGCCTTGGCTATCCACACACGCAGCAAATTGGCATTGACGCCATGCTGCATTGCGATGCGCGCCACCGACACGCCGGGGTGCATGCACCGGTGCACCAGTTCCTGCTTGACCTGTGGGTCATATCGGCAGCGCCCATCACGCTTGTGTCCGATCACCAATCCAACCAATACCTCTGAGGTGTTTTGCATCGCTTGTGTCCACGTTGTTTATCTGGACACAAGCTTCTGGGAAATTGGCTCAGAAAGATAGGACGGGGTTAATTGATCGCTTACTTTTGATCGTAGTACATCCAACTTGCAAGTCTGCTGGATGTAATGCTACTTGCATCTTCTAATTGCGCCCATAGGAATGCAGCGATCAACTCACTTGGCAAATAAGACGACCCTATTTCCTGCCAAGTATATTTATCTACTTGATTCCTGAAAAACCTGCTTCGGTCAGTTCCTTTTTCTCGGATAATTTCTGCCCGCTGTACCAAATTAGGTGAGTTAATTAAAAGCGCACCACCTTCACCAGAGATAACATTTTTTGTTTCATGAAAGCTCAGACAAGCCAAGTGGCCGATTGAACCTAATGGACGGCCTTTATAAGTAGAAAATATTGCCTGTGCTGCATCTTCAATAACAAGAAGTTTGTATCGGAGTGCAATTTCCATAATCGTGTCCATTTCACATGGAACACCAGCGTAATGAACAGGCACTATTGCTTTGGTTCTTGGGGTAATTGCAGCTTCAATTTTAGTTTCATCAATATTCAAAGTATCAGCTCGAATATCAACAAATACTGGAACTGCACCGCGTAAAACAAATGCATTTGCTGTTGATACAAATGTGTATGAAGGCATTATGACTTCGTCACCAGGCAAAAGATTTGCCAAGATGGCTGACATTTCTAAGGCCGCAGTGCAAGAGTGCGTGAGCAAAGCTTTCGACGTCTTAAGTTCAAGTTCTAGCCAAGCTGAGCAACGTTTTGTGAACACACCGTCGCCGGCGAGGTGACCAAGCACATGAGCCTGCTGCATGTACTCAGACTCCTTGCCTGTCATATAAGGCTTATTAAAAGGAATAAATTTCATAAAACTAGTGGGATTTGAAGATGAAATGTTTTTGAATAATGAAAAATATAAATGCTAAAAATAATATTGTCGTACCTTGAACGACACAGTGGGGATAATGAAGACGATTAACAAAAAAAATGAGGATAAATACATTCAAAGCATAGCCTGACAGATATAAAAAAATATATCGCCACAGTAGATTCTTTGAGGCTGAGTTATTTTTGAAGGTCCATCTCTTATTGAAAATAAAAGTTTGGAAAACACCCAAAAAATATAGTATCGACATGGAAAAAACAGGAGCTAATCCGGATTTTGTCAACACTAAGTACATGGCGTAAAGAGCTATGTTCGAAAGCAAGCCGATTATGACAAATCGCACAACCTCAGAATCTAAGAGCTTCATTCTTTAACCCAATGAAATGTCATTTGGGGGGGGGGAAATTGAAAGCATAATTTTGAATATAAATTCAATACAGCAATGTTTCGCGCTGATATTGTTGTCGAAATTGATTCAGCGCCGTTTAAATAATGGTATCGGATCATTTGCTGCCAAACTTTGTATCCGTAGCCTTTTCCTTGGAGTTTTGGAGATACGGCTGTTAAATGCCAATAAACCACGCCACCAGGTAATTTTTCATATATAAAAAAGGCTATGAGATCAGTCGCATCTTCAATCTTTATAAGCATTTGTGCAGGATTGTTAAATACGTTAGAAACCCATTGTCCATATCTTTTGTTGCCTAAGGCGGGGTCAATAAGCGGATCTACATGGAATCTTTCATTCTTGAATGCAACCTCAGCAATTGCACGGATTCGGGGTAAATCCTCAATGGCTGCCAACGAAACAATTAAACCTTGATCAGGAATAGTTTGATTTTGAGTTTTTGTTATTTGCGGATGCAAAACCATTTCTATAAATCGAAAACCATTCGCTTCAAGTAACTTAGACTCTTGTAAAGCATTGTGAGGAAGCCTGCAACTTATGAGCCCGTAGTCGCAAGTTTTTCGCCAATTTTCGAAAATAGAAAAATCTCGTTTAGCATCTCCCGGGTGTTTAACGCATAAATACGAAATTGTTCCAACTGGACACTTAAAAATAGATTGATCCCAAGGAGTAAGTGCAACTTCCAATTGCAATGCACTTGTAGAAATAGATAAATTGTGACAGTTATGAGTCATTTGCATGCGTCGCAGGAATTCGATCTTTAATCACATAGATGGGTCGATCCATCGTGCGCTGATGTATGCGACCTAAATACTCTCCCATTATTCCAAGTGCTAATAATTGTGCGCCAGAAAAGATTGAAATAATCGAAGCCAGAAAAGCAAATCCAGGAACACTGGAATTAGAAATCAAAAAATTTAGTAAAACGTAAATCAACCTGATTAGTTACTTGCCTCAGACAGTCCAATAGAAGTATACTGTATTTATTATCAGTTTCCCTAAGGACTCTCCATGGCAATGAACCGTATCCAATTCCAAGCAGGCCTTTCCATGCGCGACTTTCAACTTCAGTACGGCTCAGACGAGCTATGCGAGAGCGCATTGTTTGCCTCGCGCTGGCCAAAAGGCTGGAGCTGCGCCAAATGCGCCTGCACACGCTGCTTTACCACCCGCAACGGCCATGGTCGTCAGCTGTGGGAGTGCTTCATCTGCGGCTACCAGTCCTCCTCTATCGTGGGCACAGTCTTTGAGCACACCAAGCTGCCCCTGTCGATTTGGTTTTTAGCCATCTACCTGATGACCCAGAGCAAAAATGCGGTGGCTGCGCTCGAGCTCAAACGCCAGCTGGGGGTGAGCTACAAGACCGCTTGGCTGGTTAAGCACAAGCTTTTGCAAACCATGCTGCTGCGCGAAGAGCCGCGCCGCTTGGATGAGCGCGTGGAGATTGATGATGCCTATTTGGGGGGAGAACACGCTGGTAAACGCGGCAGGGGCTCAGAGAACAAGACCGCTTTTGTAGCGGCGGTGCAAACGGATATGGATGGCAAGCCCCGCTTTATGCGGCTAACGCCAGTGGCAGGCTTTACCAAAGAGGCGATCAAGCAATGGGCTAGCAAGAGCTTGACTGCTACGGCGCAGGTGGTCTCCGATGGTCTGTGGTGCTTTGCACAGGTCAAAGAGGTGGCCGCAGGCCATGAGCGCCACGTGGTGGGCGGGGGCAAGCAGTCGGTGCAGCGCCCTGAGTTTCGCTGGGTTAATACGATGCTGGGCAATTTGAAGACATCGTTGAACGGCACGTACCATTCGATTGACCACGCCAAGTATGGTGCGCGCTATCTGGCTGAATTTGCTTACCGCTTTAATCGACGCTTTGACTTAGCAGCGATGGTGCCTCGGCTTCTTCGTGCGGCGGTGACTACAAAACCGCATACTTCGGCGGTATTACGGCTGTCTGAGGCAGGTAACTAATCAGGTAAATCAATATGATTGAACCGAAAAGTGCCAAAAAAACACCAATCAGAGTCGTTATTTTTAATGGTAAAGTTGAAAATCCAGTCATCATGTTCATAGCATGCGATACCAGTTTTCTGGTGGTGTAGCCTGACTCTCCTCCACGTCTTTCGTCATGGTGCAACGGGCAAACGCCAAATTTTGTCGTTCCCCAAGTTAATAAAACATCAACATTAACTGACGGGCTTTTGTAGTCAGTGAACGCCGTTCTTAGATGGGATCTAAATATTCTTAGTGCACTGACTTGTCGCGCGGTGCTAGCTCCCATGGCATGTTGCAAAGCAATCTTTGTGATTTGTGATGCTAAATTTCTAAAAAAACTATGTTTTTTTTGTCTAGGAACCCCGTATACAACATCGTATCCATCATTTATTTTAAGAATCAATTGAGGTAATTCTTCAGGGGGGTGTTGCAGATCGTCATCCATTGTGATGATCAAGTCTCCGCTCGCGATACGAATGCCCGCAACTAGCGCATTATGTTGACCATAATTTCTACTTAATTGAATAGCAATTACAGCCTGATCGCAATACGCAATTTCTTTAATTAAATCCCATGAATTATCACCACCACAATCTTCAACAAAAATAATTTCATATGTGTTGACTGTTGAGGACAGACATTTTTTAAGGCGACCGTGTAGCTCTGTCAAAAACCTCGCAGATCGGTACACCGGAATGACGATCGATAAATCACATTTTTTACGCATGACGTTGATTTTTATGAAAAACTGGAGTGCTGTCCCTGTCCCTGTCTCTGACCCTTGCAAGATCCCGTATGACTGCAAATAGAATCACAATGAAGAAAAGCGACACTATTTTTAGGCTGTAAAAATAGCGTGTTTCAAAATGTATAAGCGTGAAAATCGCGAAATTACTGGCATAAAAAGTACTGCAAACTACAAATAAAACTAAAAAATCCGTATGCCTACGTGAGCGCCACAGTAATACAGGCATAAACAATACAACAATCATCAAGCAAAAATTAAAAGCTACTTCAGTGATAGTGACGATATGTCCTGGAGACATGAAAGTAGTTAGAGATGAGAACCAATACTGGTCGACTAAATTTATTTTGAACTTAAGCCATGGGGACATATTTTTTATAAATACTTCATAAAACCTTTCTTTATCATTTTGTTCACAGTAGGTCTGATCTAGCTTGCAGGCTAAGTTACTGCCGCCTTCAACCAGCCATCCGCCCCCTGCCGCATTTAAACTTATATCGGTCATTCCAGCATTTTTGTAAATCAACTGAGATGTTTGTACCCATGAAAAATTATTTACATATGGATCAGTGTAGTTAAATACTCTCCACGGCATCATTGTTGCATGCGCAGTTAATAATGACACTGTGAGTGCAATAAATGCAGTATTACGACGATCATTGCCCTTAAGTAGTTGAGTAAATTTAGCAAGTAATTTTAAAAACATGAATGTCAATAATGTAATTAAAGTCATTGCAAGTATTACCAACTCATATTGTGATCGAAAATATGCTGACAGTGCCAAAAATAGGCCGCTAGCAATTGCGTAGCCCCACATGCTTTTTTGGCATGCGTTGAGGAGAAATATTGCAGCACATAAAAAGAAAATGATAGAAAAACTTTCTCCTAGAATCACCCCTGCTGGCTGTAACAAAAAAAGTCTTGTTACAGGAAATAAAAACGGAATAATTGGCAACAACCCGGCGACAACAAGATTCAACGATTGAGCTAATCTATTTCTGATAAGCAGCATGCAAAACGACACTAACAGAGAATTCAGTAGCACCAATACAAAAATAAAAGGGGTGTCAAGCCCTCCAATCCTTAGAATGATCGACTCTAAAAGTATGAAACCTGGAGGCCACAATCTTACAAGCCACAGATTTTCATCCTGCAACCAACCATGTTCATAAATGTCTTTTGCTCCAATAGTAAAGCTTATCGAGTCACCGAGCTTCATAACATCTAGTGGCACAAGATAGAAATTTTTCACATTGGAAAAAATATCTGGCTGATTTGGTATGTCACGTACAAAACAACCAATAGTGAGGGTGAAAAATAGGTAGCACAAAAAAACTCTTGTGCTACTACTCGGCCCAAGTAGCTCTTTTATTCGACGATCAAATGTTATTTTCGAGGGCATGCAATCTAAATTGTCCAAATATGTTTAGCTATCAACTTCAGTAGTTGCCGCATCCTTGTTTTTAAAAAGTTATGAATCTTGATTTGATTCAATACCCAAAATGCCCACGCGTCAGTTTGCGCTGCATAGACAGATTCTATAGGTGTAATTTCGCTCGTAGCAATGCCATTAGTCATTAACGATGCATTGAATACTGGTGAAGAGTAATTTTGATCGTAATGCAATCGACTATGCTTACATTGGATGGCGAGTGTTTTGGTATTGAGCTCGGTGCAATACTCATACAGCTCGTTAAATGTGCTCCATTGAAAGGCAGAAGGATAGGCTAATTCTTTACAGCTTAGTATTGGTGAAAAAACATGTTTATGGGTGGCAACTGGTACGCCAGCCCCCATAACTTCTACTAGGGTACGTGCACCACCATATGGGAATGATGCTATATACAAATTCACACGCGTTTGTTTTAAAGTATCCCAAACGCTAGAAACCCAAGGGATGTATATGAACTTGTTTCTTGGTACTCCATGGAAAGAGAGTCCTAAAGCTATCTTCAATCTAGCGAGTAGACTCAGTCGGCCAATATGTATGTGTCGCCCTTGGGTGTGCTTGAGTAAATGCACAACCATATCGGTATAGTGCCAAACATATGGTGTCTCAACTTTGTTCGAGCCTGCTGCCGTGCAAGTTACTAGACCTACTGGTTGTATCAGTGAGCTATGTTCGCTGACCCCTAAATCAGTTGCCGTGAGTGGGTAATATGTGTTGAGTAGATTGAATGTTTGGCGGCATAAATGGTAACCCATTGGATGAAAGTCAATATGCTCTAGGTGCGTTAAATGAACACCCAAACATAAATGATGGTCTCCATGATGGTAAAAGCTGGCCTGCAAGGCAAGGCTAGGAACAAATGCAGCCACAGCAACACTGTCCTGATGGTGATTAAATAAATAGACACCTTTAAATTTGAAGGACAAGAGTTGAACTTGTAGCCAAGTCAATCTTTCACTAAGCGAACAGCGCGGCGAGATTACTAAGCGGAGCTTGGGGAATTTTGTGGTTAGCCGAGACAAGCAGTTATCGTCCGTTTGACCGCATACTCCAGTTAAAAAAATAATATGTTTGGCTTTGGGTCTAGCGCTAATAAAATCTTCTATGACACGTGTATGCCCGCCAGATATTTGAAGTTTTGTGGCTACATAGCCATAGAGCAACTCTGGTGTTGAAGTTGAGGGACTTTTATGTTTATTTTGAAGTTGGTCGAAAGAGAACTGACCAATGAGTTGGCATAAAGCATCTAGTCTTTTGGATTCAAAAACTTGAGCCGCACATAAAGGCTCTTCAATTATTCGCTCCACACCATTTTGTATACAAAGCAAAGCGTTACAAATATCTTTCTTTGCTAAGTGACTGGTAATTTCCGAAACAAGATGATCTAAAGAGGAATTACCTGCCATTTTCTACAAACTAAATTCGTTTGCCACAGTGATTACAGTGAGAATTTGCTCTTGTGTCATACATGGTGACATCGGCAGACTTAAAACTTGATCAGCAAGTAATTCGGATATAGGCAATGTTTGGTTGCTGAACTCCAAGTAACAAGCTTGTTTGTGCGGAGGTATTGGATAGTGAACTACAGTTGCCACTCCCTTTCCTTCGAGATAACGTTTGAATTCGTTTCTGTGTGGTGTCTTGATAACATACAGATGCCACACAGGTGTTGCCCAGTCAGGCACTTCGGGTGTGGAAAATAGTTTATTTGAAAGCTCAGAGGTGTAAATCTGAGCAATACTGTTTCTTTTAGCATTCCAATCATCGAGGACTTTTAATTTGGTTCTTAAAAATGCGGCTTGCAATTCATCTAATCTACTGTTGTAACCGGCGAGTTCATGCTGATACTTAACCGAAGAACCGTAGTTTCGCAATCGACGCACTTTGTCCGCTAGTACTGCGTCACTGGTTAACACAGCCCCGCCATCGCCAAATCCACCAAGATTTTTACCTGGGTAAAAACTTGTCGCGGCGGAATGCCCCAAAGAACCAACCTTACAATTTTTGTAAAGCGCGCCCTGCGCCTGTGCTGCATCTTCAATCACAACCAAATCATACTTGCTAGCGATAGCATTAATTTCGTACATTGCGGCAGGTTGTCCATATAGATGAACAGGGATAATTGCCTTTGTTTTTTTAGTAATCTTCTGCTCTATTAAGGCGGGATCAAGATTATGAGTATAAACATCAGGCTCTACAGGCACTGGAATCGCACCACACTGCGAAACGGCAAGCCAAGTTGCAATGAAGGTATTAGAGGGAACAATAACCTCATCGCCAGCACCTATTCCGTAAGCACGTAGTAAAAGATGAATTGCTTCGAGTCCATTTCCAACGCCGATGCAGTACTTAACGCTGCAGTAAGCAGCAAATTCTTGTTCAAAAGCTTCAAGCTCAGGCCCCATGATGAACCAACCAGAGTCCATAACACGCTTGTAATCAGAATCAAGTTGGTTGCGAATAGGTTTATGTAATTCAGCTAGATCTAAAAAGGGTACAGTGCTCATGATTATTAAGTAATAGCTTTGTTGCGAAATTCCGAATAAGTACGGTAGTAATCTGATTCATCATAAAAGTCAGACGCTAGCACCATGCAAACAGCTCCAGAGGAAAAATTGTCGATTTCTCGCCAAATCATAGGGCAAATATACAGGCCTTGATAACTTCGATTCAGATGTATTTTCTTAACATCGACGCCATCATTTAAATGAATGTCAAACGAGCCAGAAATGGCAATTATGAGTTGATGAAGATTTTTATGCGCATGTCCACCCCTCTCGGCTCCTCCGGGCACATCGTACAAATAATACACACGACGAATGTCGAAAGGGATATGACGACCAGACTCAATAAAAGTTAAATTTCCTCGAGGGTCACTGATTTTAGGCAGATCGAAAGTGGTGCAGTCTTTGAGCATTTTGAAACTCACTGAAACTCTTCGTCCCAGCAATTGGTTATCTCATCTGGATAACCTCTGCGGAAATGTTTAGGCCAAGGGTAGGCGGATTCATTAGAGTTCCCTATTTGCTTTATATTGCTCGTAGGCCCCAATATTTTAGACGGTACACCAGCTGCAATCATCTGCGGTGGAACATCTTTTCCAACACAGGCGTGTGCTGCAACTAAAGCGTGACGGCCAACTTTTACACCAGGCAGAATGACAGCCATTGTCGCTACAATCGCAAATTTTTCTATAGTTACCCCTAATAAATTATCGCTTGGAGGTGTAGGATCGTTAGTCAGTACCACAAAAGGAAAAATCCATACAAAGTCTTCAAGCCGACTCATTTTCCCAATATGAACATTAGAGTGCAAGCGGACATAGTCCCCAAATGAGCAGTCGCCTTGTATATCCGATAGCGTGCCGATTTGAAGATTTTTACCAGCGGTAGTCTTTTCCCTGACTGTGACTCTATGGCCGGTCATTAAACCTTCCCCAAAAGTCGACGACTCATAAAAAATTGAGTGAGAACGTATCGTTGAGTTCGAACCTATGATCAATGCGGATTGATCACCCAACTTTGTAGGTATGCCTAATTCGCAATGAGATCCAACATATGTATTTTCTCCCAAGATAACGTTGGAATGAATAATTGAGAAAGCGCCAATCTCAACGCCTTCATGTATTTTTGCTGATGAATGAACTACAGCAGTATGATGAATTTTGTTCGACATTATTTACCCCAGTGCACGTTCAAGCAAGCCAATATCAATACTAAAGTCTGAATGAATTCCTTCATGATTACCTTCCATAGGGATGCCTAGAATATATCTTACTGTACAGCCGCTAGCGCATGCAATATTTTGCCAATACCAATAACTAGTGTTTGGCGCATGGCTCATCAATATATAAATAATTACTGTCGGTTTACAAAAAACGAGGTTTGCAAGTGCTGCACCTGATGATCCAACAATTACATCTGCGTTTTGAAATAGCTCTGCTTGTTGTAAAAATCCAAGTTTTTCAGGTTCTATCGTAACGAATCCGAGTTTAAGTAAATGCTTTTCGATAGCTACAGAGTTTGTAACTCTTCTTGAACCAGAGTTTCGTCGCAAATAGATTTTTTTCGGCCATTTTTCCGCAGAATTATTTATGGTGGATTTACTAATTTCTGATTGCAACTTTGCAAAAGCAGTTCTACTAAATTGCCCGTGCGAATGATCCACCTCATGATTGGCGCGCCGCTCAAAAGGTACATAACCGGTCGGAGATGTGACTAATAGTTCTTCTACTAAAACAGCGCGTCCAGCTGGGAGTAAATAGATTTCTCTAGTAGGTCCAGCAATTAGACTAAGGGACTGCATGATGTTGGGATGCAAATTGCCGTCCACAATCAATGGTACATTTTGATATTGTGGTGTGCCACAAAACATAACTATGCGAGGGAGAATCTCTGTTATCCAATGCGCATAATTAGACGCGCATGAGTCAGTGAACTGAGCCGCAGCAGGTAAAAATTCAGGGGCCTCATCGTATTGAAGCCATTTCACTTTGTTTGATTTTGTTCTTATTATGGCCCGTCCATGTAATTCTTCGGAAGTATAGTCACTGGAAAAATTATACAAACCGTGATGAACGACAAGATTTTTTACTTGAATTAAATTTGTCTCTGCATAAACTTTTGCTTTGTGGATTTTTGAAACCGAAATTTCAGGAAAACAATACTGATCATGCGGGGAAATAAAATAATCTGTCTTCGCATCGAAATATGTGGTGGGGAATGGTGTAGCGACGATCTCTGGTGACTGGAGGAGATGCGATGAACAATTTGAATTTTTCACATACAAATTTAAATCTGCTAGCCTTATCCATCGCACAGACTTATTAGAATTGAATAAGCCTTGAATGTGACGTAAATAAAGTGGATATCCGGTTTTCCAAAGCCAAAATGAAGCATTTCTAATCTGACGATTTTGCCTTAAATGCTTTTGATAGAGCGAGCCGAAAAAGGTTGCTTTTAGTTTTTCTAGTGGGGATTTTTTTTCTAAAAGCTCGAATCGAGTTAATTGCTTTGAATGCTCCTTTGTAAGTGAGAGCGACAAGAGTTGCGACTGGTAGCTTGGTTTCCATGCCCTTGGAATGACGGGGTGAGTAGTTTCAATGTACGCAACTATTAAGTCGGCATCGATATTTGAGCCGACAACCGCAACGCACTTCACAAGCTCCGTTATCGAGGTTGCACCTAGGTCAAGAAGCTTTAACGCATAAGCAGATAACGAATAATTCTGACCAAATATTTTTTCGAAGAAAGTCTTTTCAAACTCAACGGCAAGAGCATATCTATTGGAGAAATCTTTTGTCTCAATCAATTTATTTAGATATTCCGCATCTAAGTGACGCGATAAAAGGGCTAATCTTTCGTGTATTTCGTATAAGTCAGGGTAAAAGTAGATCGCGATACCCCATTGGATATCTATTTCATTTGCTGGAATTTCACTCAGGTTAGCTTTTGGCAAAACATCCCTATCTTGCAACGGTTTGTTAAGAAATAACTTGTCCATTAAGGTACCTCTCTAGTATCTCCTTGGGGCTTCCATCTGCAATCACTTTTCCATGGTCTAACCAGATAACACGATTACATAGCGCAGCTATCAAATGATGGTCGTGAGATACCATAATGAGTATATTGGCTCTGTCTATCATTTGGGACATGCGATTTTTGGCCTTTCCAATGAATGATGCATCTCCACCAGCAAATATTTCATCTAAAACAAGAATATCTGGATCTACAGCCGTAGCAAGCGAGAAAGCAAGTCTCATATACATACCCGTAGAGTAGTACTTAACAGCCGTGTCAATGAACTCATCTAGCTCAGCAAAAGCGATAATTTCAGACTCAATAGTTTTTAGCTGCTCTTTTGTGTAACCTAGAATTGCACCATTCAAGTGAATATTTTCCCTGCCAGTGAATTCTGGATGAAATCCTGCTCCGATTTCTAGCAGCGGAGCAATCCTTCCTGTTACTAAAATATCACCTTCAAAAGTTTCGTATATTTTGCAAATTGATTTTAAAAAAGTACTTTTCCCAGCTCCGTTGTGACCAATAATTCCGATACGGTCACCTGCCTGAATAGATAAAGTAACATTTTTAATAGCAAAAAAATCGGTATACGCAGGGATTTTTTCGTGCTTAAAAATGTTCGCTGCAAACTCTTTTAATGATGGCGATCGGTCATGGTAAACACGAAATTTTATAGATAAGTTATTGGTAGAAATACTCGACATAATCACTCACAACCTAAAAACAATTGACTTCTCTTGTTTGATGAAGATCAATAATCCGATACCAAGTGAGAAAAACGCAAACAAACATGCTGAGCTAATTGTTTGAACACTGGGAAGGTGTCCTAGATATAGTGGAGTTCGAAACAGGTCAATAAACGGAACAATTGGATTTATCTGAATAATCCAAGCTACTCGACCACCAAGCGACTCTGGTTTGTAGAGAACCGGGGTTAAAAAGAATAGTCCTTGCAAAGCGATTCCGACAACATACTGCAGATCACGAAAAAAAACAGTGAGTATAGAAACTGTTAAACCTACACCAAGTGAAAAAATAAACAACAAAAGAAACGAAATTGGTAGAAACAATACTGCCCATGAAAGTGGTCCGCCGATTGCTAAAATTATGATGAACAAGGCAACAAACGACAGCATGCTATCGATAATTAATGCAACAGCAGTACTGAACGGAAATACGATTTTAGGTATATATATTTTCTTTATTAGTCCTTCATTTTGAATAAACGAAGTACTAGACTGGGCTACCATTGAGTTGAAAAAGTTCCAAGGGATCATTCCAGCAAAAAGGAAGATGGCGAAACTAACTAAATCAGCCTTGAATAAAGTTGAAAAAACGACCGCCATAATTGACATCATCATCAGCGGATTGACTAAAGTCCACAAGTATCCCAGAATTGTTCGCCTGTATCGCAAGACAATTTGTTGAGAAACCAATTGGCGGAGCACATATTGGTAAGTCAATAATTGTCTAGTTATTATGGTCAGATGTTTTATCAAATATTCACTCCCGAAATATATTGGTGTTTCGACTTCAATCTATAGCAGATAGTCGTTTATAAGAAAATTTATAACCTAACTAATCAAGGAAACAACTCAGCTCGCGAAAGTGGACCAGCATACTTGTCTTTGTTTGACAGTACAAATTCGGTCGAAAGTTGAGGCCACTTGATACCAATATCAGAGTCGTTCCAAGCAATTTGGCGTTCTGCTAAAGGGTAATAGTACGCATCACTTTTGTAGAGAATTTCTGCAAATTCACTTAAAACTAAAAATCCATGTGCAAATCCAGCTGGAATCCACATTTGCTTATGATTGTGTTCAGACAACTCCATCCCTATCCATTGACCGAATGTGAAAGATGATTTTCGAATGTCAACTGCCACATCCCAAATTGCGCCTTTGACAACTCTAATTAGCTTGCCTTGGGCGTGAGGTGAAAGTTGATAATGCAATCCACGCAACACATTCTTTTTGCTGAAACTATGGTTGTCTTGTACAAAACTAGGGCTTAAGTCTGTAGCGCTGTTAAATGCTTGACTATTAAAGCTTTCAAAAAAAAAGCCGCGATCATCTCCAAATACTTTGGGTTCTAGCAGTAATACGTCTGGAATGGTGCAGCGGGTTACCTTCATGCTGGGGCAACCTCTTTAAGTTGCCGCAGCATGTATTGACCATAGCCATTTTTCAAAAGCGGTTGGGCAAGATTTTCAAACTGTGCGGAATCAATAAATCCGTTACGCCACGCTATTTCCTCGGGGCAAGCAATTTTCAAGCCTTGTCGGTGCTCAAGCGTCGCAATGAACTGGCTAGCTTCAAGCAAGCTCTCATGCGTCCCAGTATCGAGCCATGCATATCCACGGCTCATAATTTGTACATTGAGTTGGTTGTGTTGCAGATATGCGTCGTTTACCGCTGTGATTTCTAGCTCGCCACGGGCGCTTGGCTTCACGGCCTTGGCTATGTCAACCACTTGGTTGTCGTAAAAATACAAACCTGTGACAGCGAAATTGCTTTTGGGATGAGTGGGTTTTTCTTCAATGCTGCTGGCTTTGCCTTGCTTATCGAAGGCTACTACGCCGTAACGTTTGGGGTCTTGCACGTGGTAGGCGAATACGGTGGCGCCAGTGCTTGTTTTGTCGGCGCTTGACAAAAGCTGGGTGAAGTCGTGGCCATAAAAAATATTGTCCCCTAGCACCAAGGCGCTGGGGGAATTGCCAATGAATTGCTCGCCGATGATAAAGGCCTGCGCCAAGCCGTCTGGGCTGGGCTGAATGGCGTAGCTTAAATTAAGTCCCCATTGCGAGCCGTCACCCAGCAATTGTTGAAACCGTGGTGTGTCTTGCGGGGTGCTGATGATCAAAATGTCTTGTATGCCTGCTAGCATGAGGGTGCTCAGCGGGTAATAAACCATGGGCTTGTCATACACTGGGAGCAACTGCTTGCTCATGGCCAATGTGGCGGGGTGCAGGCGGCTGCCGGAGCCGCCTGCCAAAATAATGCCTTTTCGTTGGGACATTGCAGTTCTTTATAGGGTTTCGTTGAGCATTCGGTTTACGCCGATTTGCCAATATGGAAGGCTGAATGAAAGCAGCGATTTTAACTTACTGCAATCTAGTCTTGAATTTAACGGTCGCTGGGCAGGCGTGGGGTAAGCTGATGTGGGTATAGCAGTGACATTTTCAGCCTTACACTTTAAATCCACACCCAAAAGCCTTGCCTGTGCAAACACATGCTGCGCATAGCCATGCCAAGTGGTTTCGCCGGCTGCTGCTAAGTGGTAAATGCCGCTTAGTTGGTCTGAGGCCATCAAGCGCGTGATGCTGTGCGCGGTGATGTCTGCGAGTAAGTCTGCACCAGTAGGCGCGCCCGTTTGGTCGTCAATTATCGACAAAGCATCACGTTCTTTGGCCAGGTGGAGCATGGTTTTGGCAAAATTGCCGCCTCTGGCTGCATAGACCCAGCTGGTGCGAAAAATTAAATGCCGCACGCCGCTGGCGCTGATTGCTTGTTCCCCTTGAAGTTTACTAGCTCCGTAGACGCTCAGTGGGGCAGGGGTGTCAGCTTCGGTCCAAGGCTTTGTGCCGCTTCCATTAAACACATAGTCTGTTGAGTAATGGATAAGACGAGCGCCCACAGCATGTGCGGCTTGCGCTATAGATGCAGGTGCATCCGCATTGACGGTGTAGGCGTTGACAATGTCGGATTCTGCTTTGTCTACGGCTGTGTAGGCGGCTGCATTGATGACAACATCGGGCTTGATGCTGTACACGGTGTGCGCTAAGCCAGTGGGATTTAAAAAATCCCCGCAATAGTCGGTGCTCGCTCGGCTTAGGCATATTAGTTCGCCTAAGGGCGCTAAGCTGCGCTGCAATTCCCAGCCAACTTGGCCGTTTGCACCGAATAACAATAGTTTCATCGTGCTGCTTGATGGTATTGTTTTTGCACCCAGTCACGGTAAGCGCCGCTTTGCACTTGGCTTAACCAGTCGCTATTGTCCAGATACCACTGCACGGTTTTGCGAATGCCTGACTCGAATGTCTCTGAGGGTTTCCAACCTAATTCGTTGTGAATTTTGCTTGCATCAATGGCGTAGCGGCGGTCGTGGCCGGGGCGGTCGGTGACGTAGGTGATTTGGGTTTCGTAGCTGCTGCCATCGGCCTTGGGGCGCAGCTCGCCAAGCAGCGCGCAGATGGTTTTCACAATGTCGATATTGGGCTTTTCGTTCCAGCCGCCAATGTTGTAGACCTCGCCAACTCTGCCAGCTTCTAGCACCTTGCGGATAGCGCTGCAATGGTCTTTCACATAGAGCCAATCTCGGATCTGCATGCCGTCTCCGTAGACGGGCAGGGCTTTGCCAGCTAAGGCATTGACAATCATCAACGGAATGAGTTTTTCGGGGAAATGGTAGGGGCCGTAGTTGTTGCTGCAATTGGTCGTGAGCACGGGCAGGCCATAGGTATGGTGGTAGGCGCGCACCAAATGGTCGCTGGCGGCCTTGCTGGCGCTGTAGGGGCTGTTGGGTTCGTAGCGGTGCTCTTCGGTGAAAGCGGGAGCCGATTTGTCTAAGCTGCCATACACTTCGTCAGTGGACACATGCAAAAAGCGGAAATTGGATTTGTCTTGCCCCTCTAATTTGCCCCAGTACGCACGCACTGACTCTAGCAAGCGAAAAGTGCCCACAATATTGGTTTGAATGAAGTCTTCAGGGCCGTGGATGGAGCGGTCTACATGGCTCTCGGCCGCAAAATTCACAATCGCTCGTGGGCGGTGCTTTTGTAGCAAACCGTCAACCAAGGCGCTGTCTGCCATGTCGCCCTGCACAAAGAGGTGGGCGGGGTTGTCTTTCAAATCCGACAGATTCTGCAAATTGCCAGCATAGGTTAATTTATCAATATTGACAACCGCTTCGCCAGTGCCGGCCAGCCAATCCAATACAAAATTTGAGCCGATAAAGCCCGCACCGCCCGTTACAAGAATCACGATTGTCTCACTTTTGCTGTTTAACCGCCAATTTTGGCGCATCAGGCGCGGATTGTACCAATACTGCAAGCGTTCTTCGGAGCGCTTGCAGCGCTGTGCCTAATGGCGCGCAGGATTTGGCATTTCAACGTGTATATCCCTCACAAGCCCCCGAGTTCGAGCGCCCCTTGCATTCTCTGCTCAAGCGTCTGTCGCGGTCTTTGCGGCTTTCGGCTGAGCCGTCATTGAAGGAGATTTTCCCTCCCGACGATTTCTTCTTCTTGGGGGATTTGGCCGCTGGGGCGTCAGAGTTGGCATTTTGCTTCTTGGCGTGCACCAAAGTTGGTGCAGCACTCAGACAAAGTGCCAATCCAAGACCCAGCACCAAAGTGCGTAGACGTGTGGTATTCATATGACCTCTTAGAAGTGGATACCGCGCATCATCTGCTGCATAGCCACCGCCTCGGCACTCAGTTGAGATTTGGCCGATTTGTCGCCTTTGGCGGCAGACGAATCGGGGAACATACGGAAACTGGTATTCATCACGATTTGCATGATTTTGGGGAACAGTGCGTGCAGCACTTGGCCCGAAATGCCCAAGCGAGTGGCAATCCGCACGTTTTTGTAAATACAAGCGCCAGCCACCATGTCCGCGGCCTGCTCGGGGCTGAGGGTAGGCACGTTTTTGTAAATGTTGGTTGGCGCAATCATGGGCGTGCGCACCAGTGGCATGTTGATGGTGGTAAAGCTCACGCCAGTGTCGGCATACTCGCTGGATGCGCAGCGCGTCCACGCGTCCAGCGCGGCTTTGGAGGCCACGTAGGCAGAAAAGCGCGGCGCATTGGTGAGCACGCCAATCGAGCTGATGTTGACAATATGGCCTTTGCGCTTGGCAGTCATGGCTGGAAGCAAGCCCATGGTGACGCGGATACAGCCAAAGTAATTGAGCTGCATGGTGCGCTCAAAGTCATGGAAGCGCTCGTAGCTATTCTCAATGGCACGTCGGATTGAGCGGCCTGCGTTGTTGATCAAATAGTCTACGCCGCCGTGGTTGGCTATCAGCTCTTTCACAAAACGGTCGCAATCGGCCATGTCGGCGATGTCGGCGGCATAGCAAACGAATTGGTAGCCCTTGGCCTTGGCTTCTTTTTGCGCTTCGTCTAATTTGTCTTGGTCGCGCCCGCAAATGATGGTGATAGCGCCTGCTTCGGCAAATTTGTGGGCAGAAGCCAAGCCAATGCCCGATGATCCGCCAGTGATCAGCACCACTTTGCCGCCAACTGTGCCCTTGAGCGAGCGGTCGATGAACAAATCGGGGTCCAGATGTCGCTCCCAGTAATCCCACAAGCGCCAAGCGTAGTCTTTGAGGTGTGGGCACTCAATGCCCGAGCCTTTGAGCGCAATGTCCAGGTCGCGGCGGTCAAAGCGCGTGGGGTAATTCACAAAAGTTAACATGTCCTCGGGCAAGCCCAGGTCTTTCATGATGGCCGCTTTCACGCGCTTTACTGGCGCAATCGACATCACGGTTTTAGTAACGCTGCGAGGGATAAAGCCCAGCAAAGCGGCGTTAACAAATACATTCATCTTGGGTGCGTGGCCCGCTTTGCTGAAAATATCCAGCACATCGCCCACGCGGTAGCCTTCGGAGTCCACCAAGTGGAAGCATTTTTTGCTGATACTGGCTTTGTGGCTCAAAAAGTCTAGGCAGTTAACCACGAAGTCCACCGGCACGATGTTCACACGGCCGCCTTCTAGGCCAATCATGGGAAACCATGCGGGCAGTAATTGGCGTGAGCGTTGGATGAGTTTGAAAAAGTAATACGGCCCGTCGATTTTGTCCATTTCCCCGGTGTGGGAGTCACCCACCACCATGGCTGGGCGGTATACGGTCCACGGCGTTTTGCACTCTTTGCGCACGATTTTTTCGCTCTCGTGCTTGGTCAAAAAGTAGGGGTGGTCATAGTTCTCGGCCTCGTCAAACATGTCTTCGCGGAACACGCCTTCATACAAGCCCGCCGCCGCAATCGATGACACATGGTGAAAATGCCCTGCGTCAATGGCTTTGGCCATTTCCACCGTGTGGCGTGTGCCTTCGATGTTGACGGCAATCTGGCTCTCGGCATCGGCGCTCATGTCATAAATGGCGGCCAAGTGGTAGAAATGGTCAATCGTGCCCTTCAGGCGTTTGATGTCGTCGGCGGATACGCCCAGTTTTTTGCTGGTTAAATCGCCAAACACAGGCACAGCGCGCGCTGCAGACACGCCCCAGTATTCACGCAGGGCGGCTACTTTTGACTCGCTTTCCTTGCGCAGCAAAAAGTGCACCGTAGAGCCTTTGCGCTCCAAAAGCTTCTTAACCAAACGCTTACCGATGAAGCCTGTAGCCCCCGTCACGAAATACTGCATAGAGTTCTCCAAATAAAACCCCATTGTGCCTAATTCAAAAGCATCAGTCTTTCAGCGTAAACCCGCGCATAGCCTAGACTGTTGTCTCTATCGATTTAGGAAGCATTACCTAAATAAGTGCCCTGCCTAGGGGTACAGTAGGGCTATGCATAGTGATGGATAGACTGTGCTACCCCTCATAACTTGGAGAAATAGCATGGTTACCAAACTAAAAAGCAGCACGCAAGATACAACAAGCACCCCCCATTTAACGGGCGCAGTCAAAGAATCTGCCCAGCAAATCTGGCTGGCAGGCCTTGGTGCTTTCACCAAAGCCCAAGAAGGCGGCGGTAAAGTGTTTGAGACTTTGGTTAAAGAAGGCCTGAGCATCCAACGCAAAACCCAATCCGTGGCAGAAGAGAAAATCTCCGAAGCCACTAATAAAATGGCCGGTATGGCCAGCGACATTGCCACCAAGGCCACCGGCCAGTGGGGCAAACTGGAAGACATTTTTGAAGACCGTGTGGCCAAAGCCCTGAATAAGCTGGGCGTGCCTTCAGCCAAAGATGTCAGCGCCCTGATTGATCGCATAGACGCGCTCAGCCAAGCCGTGCAAAAGCTTTCTGCAAAAGCACCTGCAGTTGCCAAAACTGCTCCTAAGGCCGCCTCAAAAGTCGCTGTTAAGGCAACTCCCAAAGTTGCGCCTAAAAAAGCGCCTAAGTCTGCTGTAAAAGCAGCCAAGCCCGAAGCCAAATCCGCCGTGGATACTGCTGCAACTGACGCGGTCACTCCAGCAGCTAAACAGCCGCGCGCCAAGCCCGCTGCAAAGAACTCAGCAGAGTAGGCGCCAGCTGTTATGCACGAAAAGGCGCTCTAGCGCCTTTTTTTATGAAAAATAGAACCGATGTCAGCGTCATATGGTCATATGCTGCTATTAAATAATGAGTAATCAAACACCTTTGAATTCAAAACCTCCGCGCATTGCCTTGGCCTTAGCAGGCGGCGGGCCACTGGGCGCAGTCTATGAAATTGGCGCACTGTGCGCATTAGACGAGGCTTTAGATGGTCTGTCATTCACCGCTTTAGACCATTACGTTGGCGTCTCTGCGGGCGCATTCATTGCCGCTGCATTAGCCAACGGCATGCAGCCGCGCGAGCTGTGTGCCTCATTCATTGAAAACGATGGCGATGCGGCGCAAATCATCGATCCCTCTGTGCTCATGCACCCAGCTTGGGGCGAATTTGTGCGCCGCAGCATTGCAGCGCCTGCATTGCTGGTTTCGGCGCTTTGGCGCGCTACTGTAGGTGGCAAAACCCTGCTTAATGCCCTTGAGCGCTTGGGCCCGGCCTTGCCCACAGGTATTTTTTCTAACCAAAGCATTGAAACGCGTTTGGCTCAAATTTTCAGCCAAGATGGGCGTACCAACGATTTTCGCCAGCTAAAAGCCAAGCTCACCATCGTGGCTACCAACCTTGACAGTGCAGAGGCAGCCCCCTTTGGCCGTGCTGGCTGGGACCATGTGCCTATTTCCCGTGCGGTGCAGGCCAGCTCTGCGCTTCCCGGCCTTTTTCCTCCGGTTGAAATTGACGATGGCTACTTTGTAGACGGCGCACTCAAAAAAACCTTGCATGCCTCGGTGGCGCTTGAAGAGGGCGTTGATTTACTCATTTGTTTGAATCCGCTAGTGCCATTTGATGCCACCGCAGCCACTTGGCAACCAGTCATGCGCCGCGGCCTGCCCAAAGAGCGCCAGTCTATCCCCAGCATAGTAGACGGCGGCCTGCCAGCAGTGCTTAGCCAAACCTTTCGTTCCATGATCCATTCTAGGATCGAGCTTGGCATGAAAAACTACGAACGCAATTACCCAGACACCGACATTGTGCTGATAGAGCCCGACCACCGCGACCCAGAGCTGTATTTGGCCAACACCTTCAGTTATGGTCAGCGGCGCAGCATAGCCGAGCATGCCTACCAGCAAACCCGCCGCATGCTGCGCTCGCGTAAAACCAGCTTGCAACCCCAGCTTGCGCGCTACGGAATCAGCCTGAATATGCAGGTGCTGGACGACCCGCGCAAGCATTTGCTGGCACCCATTGCACCCAAAAGCCGCTTTGGACAAGCCATTGCATCGCTTGAGGAAGTACTCAACGACCTGCAGGATAGCCTCAAGCACCCCCAATTGGCGTAACAACAGGTGCTTTGACTCATGTAATTACCTATGCCTCAAGGGCTCAACTTCGGTTAGAGTTGCTGTAGTTATTTGGGCATAAGGAACACCACATGGTGAAAAAAGCACCACGGCGCACCGCAGAGCGAATTCTTGAGGTCACACTGGAGTTGTTTAACCGCTTCGGGGAGCCCAACGTCTCCACCACGCTCATCTCGTCTGAGCTGAGCATCAGCCCGGGTAATTTGTATTACCACTACCCGGCCAAAGACGAGTTGATCAACAGCTTATTTGACAAGTACGAGCGCAGCCTCACGGAGTTGCTCAATGCCAGCGATGGCGTGCGAGACGTTGAGGACGCATGGTTTTTCATGCATTCGCTGTTTGAACTCATTTGGCAATACCGCTTTCTCTACCGCGATTTGAATGATTTGCTGAGTAAAAATCGCCGCCTAGAAACGCATTTTCAGTGGATATTGAAAAATAAAACCCGCGCAATTCGTTCATTGCTAGACAGCATGAGCCGCTCCAGCGCTATCTCCATCGATTCGCGTGAAGTGGAGGCCACCGCCACTTCCATGGTGGTGGTACTCACTTATTGGCTAAGTTTTGAATACGTGCGCGACCCGCGCAAGGCGCTTGAGCCCGAAAGCGCTGGCGCAGCCCTCATGCGCGGTGCGCAGCATGTGCTGAATATTTTGGTGCCTTACTTAGAGCAGGGTCAACGCATGCATCTGCTCACCTTAGTGGGCGCCTACAAAGAAACCTCATCGGGCTAGACCCATTCGATTGCCAGGAGACAAAGATGTCCAAATGGAACGCTTTCCCGCACGCAGGCGAATACGATTTTGATGCCAATCGCACAAAGAAAAACTGGAGCACCCTGCATTTGGGCGATGCGGAGCCCTTGCCAAAAGATGCCAAACTACTGGATGTTTGGGCTTTGTTCCACAGTGGTGAATTCCAAAAAGCAGCCCAAGCCGGGCTCAAGCTTGGCGGCGCTGGCATCACAGTAGCCAATAAAGCCACCTGCATTTACGCCAACTACTTAGAGGCCAAAGAAAGAACGCGTTTGGATTTGTTTTTGGAAGTGGCCGAGCGGGCACACGCCCAGTCACAAGAGGAACCAAGCAACCCGAGCGCTTTTTATTGGCAAGCCTATGCCCTTGGCCGCTACAGCCAAGGCATCAGTGTGGCCAAAGCGCTGGCCCAAGGCATAGGCGGCAAGCTGAAAACGGCGTTAGAGACCACCATCAAACTCCAGCCCAAGCACGCCGATGCCCGCATAGCCTTGGGCGCTTTCCATGCCGAGGTCATAGACAAGGTGGGTGTTTTGATTGGTGGCATGACCTATGGTGCCAAAAAAGACACAGGTCTTCGCTTGTTCCAAGAGGCTTTAGCCATTGCCCCTCACAGCGCAATCGCCATGATCGAGTATGCCAACGGCTTAGTATTGCTAGAGGGCGACAAGCGTATGCAAGAGGCTACAGCGCTTTATGAGCAAGCCGCGAAATGTAAGCCCTTGGATGCCATGGAGTGTTTGGATGTAGAAATGGCCAAGGCCGAGCTTGCCGATTGACGCTGTGCATTGCCGCGGTCTAACCCAAAAACCCCATCAACACAAAGCATCACCGTAATAAAAGGCCCAAGCCGTGGAGACTAAGTGGTTAGAAGATTTTGTGAGCTTGGCTGAAACCCGCAGTTTCAGCCGCTCAGCCCTGCTGCGCCACGTGACCCAGCCGGCTTTTTCACGGCGCATCCAGTCGCTCGAATCGTGGGCTGGCGCTGACTTGGTAGACCGCAGCTCCTACCCCACACGCCTGACACCCGCAGGCGAGACGCTTTACCCCCAAGCGCTTGAAATGCTGCAAGGCTTACAGTCCACCCGCGCCATGCTGCGCGGGCACTCAGCCGCCGGGCAAGATGTGATTGAATTTGCCGTGCCCCACACCTTGGCCTTCACGTTTTTCCCAGCATGGGTATCTAGCCTGCGCGAGGATTTTGGCAGCATCAAGAGCCGCTTGATCGCGCTGAATGTGCACGACGCGGTGATGCGTTTGGTCGAAGCCAGTTGTGATCTTTTGATTGCGTACCACCACCCATCCCAGCCATTCCAGCTGGACGCTGAGCGCTATGAATTTGTAAGCCTAGGCACTGAGCTCTTGGCTCCTTACGCCAAAGCCGAGAAAGACGGCAGCCCCATGTTCAAACTGCCCGGCAAAGCCAATGCACCCCTGCCGTATTTAGGCTATGCACCAGGCGCGTACTTGGGGCGGGTGGTGGACATGATTTTGAAGCAGGCGGGTACTGCTAACCATTTAGACCGTGTCTATGAAACCGACATGGCTGAAGGCCTAAAAGCAATGGCTTTGGAAGGGCATGGCATCGCTTTCTTGCCACACAGTGCCGTGAAAAAAGAAGTACGCGCTAAAAAGCTAGCACTCGCTGGCCATGGCCTAGAGATGGAAATGGACATACGCGCCTACCGCGAAAAACCCCACCACCTGGGCAGTAACAAGGACAGCAGCGAGCGCAGAGCCAAGAGCACGGCGCAAAACCTCTGGGACTATTTGGCAAGCAGCAAAACATAGTTATAAATTTTTTGCATAACCATGCTGCAAAACAGCATTGGCAATT
>JAYTMT010000009.1:0-9569 GCA_043728315.1 Polaromonas sp.
CGCCTGGCCAACGAATTGCTCGAGGCTACCGAAGGCCGCGGCGGCGCCATGAAAAAGCGTGACGAAGTTCACCGCATGGCAGAGGCCAACAAGGCCTTCTCCCACTTCCGCTTCTAAGAGGCGGCTACTGCGAAGACTTCATGCACCTAGCATGAGGCCCTTGCAATAGCCGTTCTTGTTTAGAAACGGAAATGAGAGAAGGCTTTGTTAGCTTCAGCCATGCGGTGAACCTCGTCACGCTTCTTCATGGCACCGCCGCGGCCTTCAGTAGCCTCCAGCAACTCGTTGGCCAGGCGCTGGGCCATGGACTTTTCACCACGCTTGCGAGCGGCTTCCTTGATCCAGCGCATGGACAAAGCCAGACGACGGACAGGGCGCACTTCCACAGGCACTTGGTAGTTAGCACCACCCACACGGCGGGACTTCACTTCGACCATAGGCTTCACGTTGTTAATCGCAACGCTGAAAGCTTCCACCGGATCTTTATCCGGATTTTTCTTCTCAATCAGTTCCAGGGCACCGTAAATGATGCGCTCTGCAACCGCTTTTTTGCCGCCTTCCATGATCACGTTCATGAATTTGGACAGCTCTACATTGCCGAACTTAGGATCCGGCAGAATTTCACGTTTAGGGACTTCGCGACGACGTGGCATTTTTTCACCTCTTTGCTTCAGTTGGCACTTTTGCAAGCACCGCGAGAGTTAATTAATAAGACTCTCACTTACTCGACCCGAACAGTGGGTCACTTCGCTCATTCACTGCGCCACGCAGCAAACAAACACCTTTTATCTTCGAATCCAGGACTTGCAGGTCGAGGGTTCAGGCTAATTTATTTGGCCTTTGGCTTCTTTGCACCGTACTTGGAACGCGACTGCTTGCGGTCTTTCACGCCTTGCAAATCTAGCGAACCACGCACAATGTGGTAACGCACACCGGGCAAGTCTTTGACACGACCGCCGCGAACCAGCACTACGCTGTGTTCTTGCAAGTTGTGGCCTTCACCGCCGATGTAGGAAATCACCTCAAAACCGTTGGTCAAGCGCACTTTGGCAACTTTACGCAGAGCGGAATTTGGCTTCTTGGGGGTGGTGGTGTACACGCGTGTGCACACGCCCCGACGCTGGGGGGAGTTTTGCATCGCAGGGCTTTTCGACTTGATCGTTTCGACCTGTCGTCCCTGGCGGATGAGCTGGTTAATGGTTGGCATTGATCTACCTAAACGTGATTGATAAAAGGAATTCTTTGCCGCGCCCACAATTCGTCACGCAGGAGCGGAAAAGCCTTCCAGTATACATCGGCCTAGGGTTTCCCGCAATCAAAACGGCGTACAGCCAGCGTTTTGAGGGTGTTTGCTGGTGAAAATCCCAGTTTTTGCAGCCGTCTTTTGTCAGAAATTCGCCACAAAGTTAGCGCGGCAGAGCTTGTACTTGGTTTTCGAAAATTTGGCACATTTAAACAATAGGTCGCTTAAATGTTATTAATTTAATAGCACGATATGACCATATGACGCTGACATTGGTCATTTTTTCTGAAAATTATAATTTTTAAGCAGTTTAAAAAGCCACGGGCTACACTCAAGCCCATATTCACCCCCTTTTTGGAGCGCAGCATGGCCACTATCGACCCACCTGTTACCAAGCCTACGAGCAGCCAAATTCCCCATCTCACAAGCAACCAAATACCCGAGCCCAGCATGCGCTCTGCCAGGGCTCCCATTACCAGCACTTTCGGCGCACGCAGCAGCGCGCTTGAGGTGGTGGATGGCCTCTGGCTGGCGGGGCGCAGCGCCATTGTCACAGGCGGCGCGTCGGGTTTGGGGCTGGAAACCTCGCGGGCGCTGGCGTACGCTGGCGCGCATGTGACGCTGGCGGTGCGCAATCTGGCGCAGGGCGAGGCAGCGGCAGCGGCGATTCGCAGCGAATTCCCACAGGCGCAGTTGGGCGTAGCCCATATGGATTTGAGCGATTTGGCCAGCGTGCGCCAATTTGCCACCAACTGGATGACCAGCTGCGGCGCGTTAGACATCTTGGTCAACAACGCCGCCATCATGGCCTGCCCGCTCACCCGCACGGCGCTAGGCTGGGAGGCACAGTTTGCCACTAACCATTTAGGCCATTTTGCGCTTACCAGTGCTTTGCTTCCAGCTCTTAAAAACGCAGCACAAGCAACTGGCGATGCACGCGTGGTATCACTGTCTTCGTCTGGCCACAAAATCAGCGGTGTTGATTTCGACGACATCCACTACGTGCGGCGCGACTACAACAAATGGAAAGCCTACGGACAAGCCAAAAGCGCCAACGCCCTGTTTGCGCTAGCTATGCACTGCAAATTTGCCACTGACGGCATCACAGCCAACGCCGTCCACCCCGGCGGCATCATGACCGGGCTGCAAAAATTCTTGCCGCTGGAGGAAATGCGCGCCCTTGGCTGGCTTAAAGCCGACGACACCCCGCTGGACATTTTCAAAACCCCGCCCCAAGGCGCATCCACCAGCGTTTGGGCGGCCACCGCGCCCCAGCTCAAAGGCCACGGCGGCCTGTATTTGGAAGACTGCCAACAAGGCCTGCCAGCCGAGCCGACCAACCGCATCAGCGGCTACTCGCCCCACATTGCCGACGTGGCGGCGGCGCTGCAGCTGTGGGAAGTGTCTGAAGCTTTGCTTTCGCAAACGCGCTAACCTGAATATTTCATCAAATATTCAATATATTTATTAAAATGTCTTGAAACTATTGCTCATATTGACTATCTAACTACAAAGTTAGGAGCAATAATGAAACCAATACGTACCGCAGCCGACAAACCTAAAACCATCGAATTCTCCAGCCTTGGCAGGCGCGTAGTACAGGGCAGTTTTGACGCTGGCAGCATGACAGGTGATGCCGGTGTGCTGCTGCTGGCCGAGACTGACCGGCGCCTAGGGCTGACGCAAGCGGCTGCCAAGTGCATTGCCGACCCACGCAACCCCGTGCTGATCACCCACAGTGTGCAGACCATGCTGCGCCAGCGCGTCTATGGACTGGCTCTGGGCTGGGAAGATCTCACTGATCACGACAGCCTGCGCAGCTGCATTGCCATGCAAACGGCCGTAGGCGTTGATGCAGATGCGGCCAGCTCGCCCACCCTGTGCCGCATGGAGGGCTGGGCGCAGCGAGCCAGTGCGCTTGGCCTGCACCAATTGCTAGTCGATCAATTCATCGCCAGCTTCAAAAGCGCCCCCAAAGAGCTGGTGCTGGACTTTGATGCTACCGACAGCCCTTTGTACGGCCAGCAAGAGCAGCGCTTCTTTCACGGCTACTACGACAGTTACTGCTATCTGCCGCTGTATGTCTTTTGCGGCCAGCAACTGCTGTGCGCCTATTTGCGCCCCAGCCGCCATGATGGGGCGCACCACGCGGGTGCCATTCTCAAGCTTTTGGTCAAGCGGCTGCGCCAAGTGTGGCCAGATGTAAGCATCGTGTTTCGGGGGGATTCGGGCTTTTGCCGACGCCGCATCTTGAACTACTGCGAACGCGCAAGGGTGGATTTCATCGTGGGGCTGGCGCGCAACCCTGTGCTGCAAAGCATCACCAGCTTTGTCGAGCACACCATGAAGGACGCTTATGAACACACAGGCGTCAAGCAGCGCGAGATTGACCACTTTATGTATGCGGCCAAGAGCTGGCCGCGTCAGCGGCGGGTGATTACGCGTTTGGAGTATGGCGCGCTTGGGGGTAACCCGCGCTATGTGGTGACCAGTTTGTCGGGCGATGCCAGCGGTTTGTATGACGATGTGTACTGCGCACGCGGGGAGTGCGAGAACCGCATCAAGGAGGCGCAGGTGGGTTTATTTGCCACGCGCACCAGCTGTCAGGTCTTTGAGAGCAACCAGTTGCGCATGCTGCTGGCCGCTTTGGGCTATGTGCTGATCGAGCGGCTGCGTGCGCTGGCGCTGGTGGGCACGCAGCTGGCCACAGCGCAGGTCGATACGCTGCGCAACAAGTTGCTCAAGCTGGCTGCGGTGGTAACGCGCAATACGCGCAGCATCCGCATTCACCTGCCCAGCCACTGGCCTAGCGCTGATATCTTTGTGCATGCCCTGCACCAGCTGCGCTCTGGCTAGCGCTGAGGCCCAGCGCCTGACCTGCGTGTTGATACAAATCTGGTTCGCAGCCCAAGCCGGGGTTGGGGTTGGTGCGCGTGCAACCTGCGCGTAGGACAGGTATTTACGCCATCTGCTTAAATATTAGGCAAATCAGATCGCTATTGGCTGGAAATGGTCACTTTTGGGATGTGGGCGCTGGAGGTATGAAATATGCAGGCTAAAGCGAACCAAAGCAAGGCATTGTGCGTTAATCAATTACTCATTATTTCATAGCTGACTATGACCATATAGCGCTGACATTGCCACTATTTTTTATAAATTATCAACTTCCAGCTCACTTTGGTATCCCTTTAGCGTCTTTCGCGTAGTTTTCGCGCCCTTCGCGGCCGGAAGTTGGCATTTGAAGGTCATAGACAGGCTTTTGCATCCAGCAAAACAGTAGATTCTGGCACTCAGACAAGTCTGAATCCGCCCCCTAAAGCCTCCTCAAATCCCCAGCATCAATTGCAAATTCTGCACAGCCGCGCCGCTAGCGCCCTTGCCTAAGTTGTCGAGCCGAGCCACCACCACGGCCTGCGGCTGTGTGGCGTGCGAAAACACGCGGATTTCCAGCGTATTCGTGCCTTTGAGTGCCACTGCATCGAGCTTGGCGTTGTCGGTGGGGGGCAGCACCTTTACCCACTCGCTGCCAGCGTAGTGTTTTTCAAAGGCGGCGTGCAGCTGGGCGGCGCTGGGTTTGCCGGGCAGCAAGTCCAAATGGATGGGCAATTGCACCAACATGCCTTGGTCGAAATTAGCCACACTGGGCACAAAAATGGGGCGGCGCTGCAAACCAGAGTGCGCCATGATCTCGGGCACATGCTTGTGGCCCAAGCCCAAAGCGTACAGCTCAAAAGCGGGCGCATTGCCCGACGCATAAGCCTCCATCATTTGGCGGCCGCCGCCGGAATAGCCGCTCACCGAGGGCAGACAAGCCGCGTAATCCACAGGCAGCAAGCCCGCGTCGATCAGAGGACGCAGCATGGCGATTGCTGCTGTGGCATAGCACCCTGGATTGGACACGCGCTGGGCGTTTTGCACGGCGCTGCGCTGCGCCGCCGACAACTCGGGGAAGCCAAACACCCACGCGGGATTGGTGCGGTGCGCACTGCTTGCGTCAATAATTTTTGGAGATTTTTTACCTGATGTCAGCGTCATATCGTCAATCATTGCTACAGACTCAATAGCATGCGCATCATGCAAACAAAGCACCACTACATCAACTTGCGCCATCAAATCGCGCTTGGCCGCTGCGTCTTTGCGCAGCTCGGGCGCGATGCTGAGCACCTGCACGCTGGGCATGGTGGCCAAGCGCTCGCGGATTTGCAGGCCCGTTGTGCCCGCTTCGCCGTCGATGAAAATTTTGGCTGTTGCCATGGTGCTTTTGCCTGTTAAAAAGAGTGGGGATTACCGAAAATTGTATGCAAGTTTACGCACAAAATTTGTGCATTGCAACATGATACAGTTACGGTGTTGTAATTAGCGTGTAAACACGCGCCTGATTGCGCATCAGAAACCCCGCTTTTTCACTATTTTTCCACACCCCCGTCTCGGATTCGACGCTATGAAAATTCATGAGTACCAAGCCAAGGATATCTTGCGCTCTTTTGGCATACCCGTTCCCAAGGGTATCCCTGCATTCACCGTGCAAGAGGCCGTAGAGGCCGCACAAAAGCTGGGCGGCCCTGTTTGGGTTGTGAAAGCCCAAATCCACGCCGGTGGGCGCGGCAAAGGCGGCGGCGTGAAGCTGGCGCGCAGCATCGACGAGGTGAAAAAGCTCGCCAACGAAATTTTGGGCATGCAGCTCAAAACCGTGCAAACCGGCCCTGAAGGCCAAAAAGTGCGCCGCCTGTTCATTGAAGACGGCGCTGACATCAAAAAAGAACTCTACGTATCCATCGTCACTGACCGCGCCACCCAGCGCGTGGCCTTCATGGCCAGCTCTGAGGGCGGCATGGACATTGAAGCCGTGGCGCACGACACGCCCGAGAAAATCATCTCCGTGTTTGTCGACCCAGCCTTAGGCCTTACAGCGGAGCAGGGCAAAACCCTCTCAGACGGCATGACCGTGCCAGCAGGCTCTACAGCCGCTTGCATTGACGTGTTGCAAAAACTCTACAAATGCTACATGGACACCGACGCAGCCTTGGTCGAGATCAATCCGCTGGTCTTGGAAGGCAATGGCGGCATCAAGGCCTTGGACGCAAAATTCAACTTTGACAGCAACGCGCTGTTTCGCCACCCAGAAATCGTCGCCCTGCGCGATTTGGACGAAGAAGACCCGGCCGAAATCGAAGCCAGCAAGTTTGATTTGGCCTACATTTCGCTCGATGGCAACATTGGCTGCTTGGTTAACGGCGCGGGTTTGGCCATGGCCACCATGGACACCATCAAGCTGTATGGCGCAGAACCCGCCAACTTCCTAGACGTGGGCGGCGGCGCAACGCCCGAGAAAGTCACCGAAGCTTTCAAAATCATGCTGAAAAACCCCAAAGTGAAGGCCATCATGGTCAACATTTTTGGCGGCATCATGAAATGCGACACCATTGCCACCGGCATCATCACCGCTTGCAAAGCCACCAACCTGAGCGTGCCACTGGTGGTGCGCATGAAGGGCACCAACGAAGACCTAGGCAAGAAGATGCTGGCCGAGAGTGGCCTGCCCATCATCAGCGCCGACAGCATGGCCGAAGCGGCCCAAAAAGTTGTCGCGGCAGTCAAGGGCTAAGGAGAATTTATGTCAATCTATATCAACAAAAACACCCGCGTCATCACCCAAGGCATCACTGGCAAAACCGGCCAATTTCACACCGAAAAATGCCAAGAATACGCCAACGGTAAAAACTGCTTTGTCGCTGGCGTGAACCCGAAAAAAGCGGGCGAGAGTATTTTCAACATCCCCATTTACGCCACAGTACAAGAAGCCGCTGCGCAAACAGGCGCTACCGTGAGCGTGATTTATGTGCCGCCAGCCGGTGCAGCCGCCGCCATTTGGGAAGCCGTAGAGGCCAACCTCGATTTGGCCATTTGCATCACCGAAGGCATTCCCGTGCGCGACATGCTCGAAGTGCGCAACCGCATGCGTGCCAAAGAAGCCGCTGGCGGCAAGCGCACCCTGCTGCTCGGCCCCAACTGCCCCGGCCTGATCACGCCTGACGAAATCAAAATCGGCATCATGCCAGGCCACATCCACCGCAAAGGCCGTATCGGCGTGGTCAGCCGCTCTGGCACCCTCACCTATGAGGCTGTGGCACAACTCACCGAAATCGGCCTTGGCCAATCCAGCGCAGTAGGCATTGGCGGTGACCCTATCAATGGCCTCAAGCACATTGACGTGATGAAAGCTTTTAACGACGATCCAGACACCGACGCGGTCATCATGATTGGCGAAATTGGCGGCCCCGACGAGGCAGAGGCTGCCCGCTGGTGCAAAGCCAACATGAAAAAACCCATAGTGGGCTTCATTGCAGGCGTGACCGCCCCGGCAGGCAAGCGCATGGGCCACGCGGGCGCCCTGATCAGCGGCGGCGCTGACACTGCGGACGCCAAGCTGGCGGTGATGGAAGAATGTGGCTTCACGGTCACACGCAACCCGTCTGAAATGGCCAAGCTGCTCAAGGCACTACTTAAATAAGCATCTTCTGCCTTAGGCAGCCGCGCAAATACGCAGTTCCCGAAGTGTCTGGGGCTGCCAAACGGCTACACTTTAAACAGCATAAGCGCCCGCAAGGGCGTTTTTCAATACAAATCAGCCAATTATCTGGAGATATCAGCACATGGAAGCACTATCAACCCCTCAGTTTTGGATAGCTGTCGGTCAAATCATCATGATCGACATCTTACTTGGCGGAGACAACGCCGTTGTAATAGCTTTGGCCTGCCGAGGCCTACCCACCGAGCAGCGTAAGTGGGGCATTATTTGGGGCACAGTAGGTGCCATCGTCTTGCGGGTAGCACTGATTGCGTTCGCATTGACTTTACTTACCGTGCCTTATTTGAAATTGGTGGGGGCAGTGCTGCTGCTTTGGATAGGCGTCAAATTGCTGATGCCGCAAGACGAAGAAGCGCATAACGTCAACGCAAGCGACCGCTTGTGGGGCGCGGTCAAAACCGTCATCATTGCAGACTTGGTGATGAGCGTGGACAATGTGTTAGCCATCGCAGGTGCTGCTGAAAACGCAGGTCAACACCAGCTAGGTTTGGTGATATTTGGCTTGCTTGTCAGTATTCCCATCATTGTCGCTGGCAGCCAAATTGTGCTCAAACTGATGGACCGTTTCCCTTGGATCATCACAGTTGGCGGCATGCTGCTGGGCTGGATTGCGGGTCAAATGGCGGCAACAGATCCTGCAATGAAGTCTTGGTTAGTAGTGACCAAACCCATGGAGTACGGTGCAGCCGTGGCTGGCGCTTTGTTTGTTCTGGCAGTGGGCATGTGGATGCAAAAGCGCAGCAAAATTATTACTACTGGCGGCTGAAACGCTACCATTTAACAACAAAACTTATCGGTATGTGACAAAGACCCTTGTACAGAGTCCGCAGCTCTGTTATGGTTGAGGTTTAGTCTGTAAGCGTTTGAATTTAAGGCGATTTTTGCTCAAACTGACGCTTACTCCCATACCCGAGGGGCGGTAAGTGGCCAGTTCATCATCTTCGAGCCGTAGTGCTTTTTGGCGCGCCGATTGGTTTTTCGGTGTGCTGGTGGTGTTTTTGGTGCTGGTTTTGCACCAAAGCACCGATTTTATTGGCACGCTGGAGCGGCGCTTCTACGATTACTCTAGCACCGCCACCTCGCGTGCGCCGTCAGAGCGCATCGCCATCATCGCCATTGACGACCAAAGCGTTGCCAACATTGGCCGCTGGCCGTGGTCGCGTGAAGTGCATGCCAAGATGATCGACCAATTGTCAGCGGCCAAGGCCAAAACCATTGTGCACACCACGTTCTTTTTTGAGCCCCAAACCGACCGCGGTTTGGGCTTTATCCGCAAAATCAAAGACGTGTTGGCCGCCACACCAACCGACCCTTTGTCCCAGCAGTCTGCGGGTACCAACGAGCAGATGGGCAAAATCATAGCGCAGGCCGAAGTAGAGCTGGACACCGATGCCAAGCTGGCCACCAGCATAGGCAATGCCAAAAACGTGCTGCTTCCATCAGTGTATGTGCTGGGCGAGCCTCTGGGCAAACCTGACCAGCCTTTGCCAGCATTCGCACTCAAAAGCGCCATCACAGAAAACAACAACTTTTCATTGCCCGCCATCAAATCCCAGCAGCCCTTAGAGGCACTGGGTAATGCCGCTGCAGGTGTGGCCCATCTGAACCAAGCGCAAGACCGCGACGGCGCGGTGCGCCAAGAGCCCTTGCTGGTGAACTACTACGGCAAAGCCGTGCCGTCCATGTCTTTACTGGCTGCTGCAAATAGTCTGAACCTGCTGCCCTCGGACATCAAAC
>JAYTMT010000010.1:0-40864 GCA_043728315.1 Polaromonas sp.
ATGTCATCGTCATATGGTCATAGTTAGCTACTATTTGTATAGTAAATGGCACTCTACGAGTAGCGTGCCTCCGGTCTTAAAACCTCAATGCGAGCATAGCCCGAGCAGCGTTTTGGCTATCCCGACCGACAGATTTCGGGTACTCCCGCATGAGGGCGCGTCGGGATAGCCAAAACGCTGATCGGGCGCGCTAAACAGCAACCAAAGAGCCTTAAAGCGAACAGTATTGGCTTCGCGGCTGTCTCCCGCCCTTGGGCCCCTCTTTGATGCCGCTGCGCCATCCAACGCAAGCGCCGTGGCGGCCTAGATTTTTGCACGCAGCGTAAAAACCGCATTGCGCGCGCCCACCTCTATGCCGCGCGCATTCACTATGCGAGCGGCGCGCCACGGCTTGAGCAACTTGCGCTGCTGCGCATCCAACCAGCCCAGCTGGTCTAGCGCCGCCACGGTCGCGGCATACACCGCTTGCATATTGCCGTCGATCAGCTTGATGGCCAGCGCTTCGCCGCGCGAGCGGCTGGCCACCACCTGCGTGCCGTCTGCGCCAATTTTGCTGATCCAATCGCCACGGCCCGCTTGCATGAAGGCTGCGTCGTTGCGGCCAGTGCCGCTGACCAGCTCGGGGTGTTGCACCATGGCGCTGCCCAGCGCTTCAAAGCTTTCGCCAAATTCTGGGTCACCCAGACCAGTGGCCAAGCGCGCATAGCCGCGCGCCAGCGCCGACAGGGGCATGGCGTAGTTGGGCGCAGAGCAGCCGTCTATGCCCAGCTGCATGGCAGCTTCGGCGATGCCGCAGGCGCGCGCCACATCGCGCCGTATGGCGATTTGCAGCGGATGGTTCGTGCCTTCGTAGCTGGCCACATCCAAGCCATGCTGCACGCAGTAGGCCAAAAATCCGGTGTGTTTGCCACTGCAATTGTTGTGCCGCTCGTCAAACACAGCGCTCTCGGGGGCTGATTGGTTGAAATAGGTGAAGCGCAGCGGTACATGGCATCCACAGCGCAATGCTTTAGCGGGCTGCTCTATTTTGCAGAGCATGCTGTCCATTTGGTTCACATGCATATCTTCACCGCCGTGGCTGGCGCACAGCATGGCCAGCTCACTGGGCGTGAAGTCAAAGTTGGCCGCACCGCCAGACTCCATCAAGGGCAGGGCTTGAAAAGCCTTGAGTGTGGAGCGCGTGAAGGTAGGCCAGTGCGCCACATCGGCATGGCCTGCTGCACTGGCAACTAGCTTGCCGCGCGCGTTCACCACAGCCACAGCACCAAAATGCACGCACTCGGTCATGCCGCCGCGGGTGGCTTCTATCAAGGGGGCTAGGTGCATCAGATGCTCCTTAAGGTGTAGCGCGCTTGGGTTGTTTGACCTTGAGACTCGAGGTCGTCAAGCGTTTGGGAAGAAGTGCTTGGGTGGGAATTGTTTGGCGTATTGTCTTTAGCATTGGACTCAAACGCCAACTGCTTGCTGTGGAACTTAGCCACAGCGGGCCGATGCGCAATCGACACCAAGGCTCCGCCATTGCGCTGCACCAGCGCCACCAGGCGTTCATAAATGGTGGCTTCCGCCGCGGCATCCAGCGCACTCGTGGCTTCGTCGGCAAACACCCATTGCGGCTCTTTGAGGAACACCCGCGCAATGGCTAGGCGCTGCTGCTCACCCCCTGAGAGCTTGTGCTCCCAAGCGTCTTCGTCATCCAGCCGCTTGGCCAGTGCGGGCAGCAGCGCAAGTTCCAGCGCCGCGCTAAGCTGTGCGTCGCTGTAGATGCTGGCATCATCCGGGTAGGCCAGCGCGGCGCGCAAGCTGCCCTGCGGAAAATACGGCCGCTGGGGAATAAACATGGCCTTGCTGGCAAAGTTAGCTGGCAAGGACACAGCCCCCGTGCTGAAAGGCCAAATGCCCGCCAGTGTGCGAAACAGCGTGCTCTTGCCGCTGCCCGATGGCCCGCTGAGCAACACCGTGTCGCCTGCGGCCACACGTGCGTGGGCATTGTGGAGCAACGCAGTGCCATTGGGCAGTGACAAATTCAGTCCATTGATTTGCAAACCATTCGCTTCATTATCAGGAGCAGCATATGACGGTATGACGTTGACATTGGCAGATAAAGTTAATAAATTGGCTTCAAAGTCCGTCAAGCGGTCGGTGGTGGCCTTCCAACTGGCTAGGCTGGAATAGCTGTCCACAAACCAGCTTAGCGCGTCTTGCACACGGCCGAAGGCAGACGATATTTGCATGAGCTGGCCCAGCTGGATAGCGCCCGAGAAAAAGCGCGGCGCGGCCACAATCAGCGGGAAAACCACCGCCGCCTGCCCATAGCCTGCCGTGAACCATGTGAGGCGTTTTTGCGCTTGTATGAGTGACAAATAATTTTTCAGCACAGCGCTAAAGCGCACGCCCAGCGCCGCCTGCTCCACCGCCTCGCCTTTGTCCAGCGCAATGGCCTCGCTGTGTTCACGCACCCGCACCAAGTGGTGTCGAAAATCCGCCTCGTAGCGCTGCTGCCAAAAGCTCAAGCCCACCAGCGGCCGGCCCACAAAATAAGTAATCACACTGCCCGCCAGCGCATACACCACGGCCATCCACACCATAAAGCCTGCAATTTCATAGCTGCTGCCTCCCAGCGTGAAGCTGAAGCCACCGCTCAAGCCCCACAAAATGCCAATGAAAGACAGCAGCGTCACTACCGCGTTGAGAAAGCCCATGCTCAGCGCTACGGTATCGCTGGTGAACATGTTGACATCTTGCGATATACGCTGGTCAGGGTTGTCTGGCAAAGCATCTTTGCTATTGCTTGTATTGTCTAGGCTGGTAAAGCGCAGCAACTCCAGTTGGTAAAAAGCCTTGTTGGCTAACCAGCGCTTGAGCATGTCAGCGGTCATCCACGTGCGCCAGCGCAGCTGCATGAGCTGGGTGATATAAAACTTGTACACGACAATGACCATGTAGGCAAATGCAATATAGAGAAAGCGCTGCAGCTGTTGCCAAAAAACCGGCTCGTTTTTGTCTTGCAGCGCATCATAAAACACGCGGTTCCATTCGTTGAGCTGCACCAGCATGTACACCGACGCTAGGTTCAGCAGCACCACCGCCAGCAAGAGCCCACGCGCCTTCCATTTGTCCTCAGAGCTAAAGTAGGGCAAAGCCAGCGCCCAGACTTTGGCGGTCTGGAGTTTGGCGTTTGTGATGGTTTGTTGGATCGTCATGGGGCGGATTTCTTTCTGCTGTGCATCGTAGCGCATTAGCGTCTTGTTCGTTGTTTGTGAACGTCTCCGGTGAGTAAGCGGTATGCCGTCCAGCGTCATACGGGGGTAGCCTTGCATCCTTGGACGGCACACCGCTTACTCGCCGGAGACTTTGCTCGCGCTGCGACCCTAAGATGATGGTCAGCGCTTCGAATTGCTACGTTTTTTGTAGTGATTTATCACCATTTAACGCTGACATTGCCGCCATTTCCATTGAAAAGTTTATTTCTCTCAACCCTAAACAAGTATTTGTACTAGCGGTGGCATGGCCCATGCTTTACCGCGAGGTGACCATCGTTGAACGGCGAAGCTACAAAACTCAAGTCGGATTTGACACCCCACTGACCACATGCCCCGCTGGCACATGGCCTGATGCAGATTCCACATGGCCAGTTTGGTCGTCAAAGAAAAAATCGGGCTCAAACTCGCGCAAAAACTCGCCTTTGGCCAAACCACCCAAAAACATGGCTTGGTCCACGTCAATGTTCCAGTTCATGAGCGTGCGAATGGCCCGTTCATGCGCAGGGGCGCTGCGGGCGGTGACCAAGGCGGTGCGAATGCGCATTTCTGAATTGCCAGCAAGTTGCAGCTTTTGCAGCGCCTCAAGCAGTGGTTTAAATGGCCCGGCGCTCATGGGACGCGCCGCATGGGCGCGTTCGTGTTGCTGAAAGGCGTCGAGTCCGTGCGCCTGAAACACCCGCTCGGCCTCGTCGCTGAACAACACCGCGTCGCCGTCAAAGGCAATGCGCACCTCGCTGGGGTGTGCCGTGCTGGCCTGCGCGCTTTGGGGGTAGACCTGCGCGGCGGGCACGCCAGCGTCAAGTGCGGCACGCACGTCTTCAAGGTGGGCAGATAAAAACAAATTGGCGTTCAGCGGACGTAAATACTGCCAAGGCGACTCGCCGCGTGTGAAGACGCAGCGGCTAATAGACAGCTGGTAATGCTCTGCCGATTTCATCACGCGAAGGCCACTGGCTGGGTCATTGCGCGACAAAATCACCACCTCAACCCGCTGCTGGCCGTCAGCGTTAAAGCGCAGCAGTTTTTTCACCAACGAGAAAGCCACGCCCGGCTTGGCGGGCTGGTCCACGCGGTCTAGCTGCAGGCGCATGTAGTTGCGGTCATTGCCCTGCTCAAAAAGCTCGTTTTCTTCTTCAAAATCAAACAGTGCCCGCGACGAAATCGCCACCACCAATTGCCCGTCTAGGTTGGCAGCCATCTATTTGACCAACTGGTTGAGCTGGATGATCGGCAGCAGCACGGCCAACACAATCAGCATCACCACCACGCCCATCGCCACAATCAGCAGCGGCTCTAGGATGGTGGCCAGCGCCATGGCGCGGCGCTGCACTTCGGTGCTTAGCTGCTTGGCAGCGCGCTGTAGCATCACGGGCAGCGTGCCGGTTTGCTCGCCCAGCCTTGCAAACATGGCCAGCAGGCCGGGAAAGCGCTTTTTTTGTGCCATGGCGCTGGCCAGTGGCGCGCCTTCGCGCACCAGCACCAGCGCGTCTTCGGCATCGGCGCGCATGGCGCGGTTGTTCAGGGTTTGCGCAGCCGCTTGCAGTGCTTTGAGTATGGGCACGCCTGCGCCGCTGAGCATGGCCAGGGTGGACGCAAAGCGTGCGGCGTTGTAACCGCGCGATAGCTTGCCGATGATGGGAATGGTGAGCCACGCGGCATCCATTTTCAGGCGCGTGGCCTCCACTTTGCGCGTGTAGTGGATGCCAACAGCTCCTAATATAAGAGCGGCCAGCATCAACCAGCCGTAGTTGCGCACAAAAGCGCTGATGCCCATCATGGCCTGCGTGAGCAATGGCAGGGCGCGCTTGCTGCCCGCAAACACCCCCGCCACTTGCGGCACCACATAGCCCACCAAAAACAGCACAATCACAATCGCCACCAATGTAACGATGGCCGGATACAGCGCCGCGCCAATCAGCTTGGACTTGAGCGCTTGGCGCTCTTCCAAGTCGTCGGCCAATTTGTCCAGCACCAGCCCTAAATTGCCCGATGCCTCGCCCGCACCGATCACGGCGCAGTAAATGTCGCTGAACTCTTTGGGGTGCTGGGTTAGCGCTTTGGCAAAGGTGGAGCCCGCATTCACCTCCGAGCGCAGGGCAGCTAGCACATTGCGCTGGCGCTCGTCTTCGGCCTCGTCGGCCAGCGCGGTGAGCGCCCGCTCCAGCGGCAGGCCAGAGCCCACCAGGCCAGCGAGTTGGCGCGTCCAAATAGTAAGCGTGTTGGCATTGAATACGCGGCTGGCAAACAGGCTGCGGTTTAAGCCCTTGCTCGCATTGTTGTCGCCCTCAGTCACTGCCTCCACCAGCATCGGCACCAAGCCTTGGGCACGCAGCATGCCGCGCGCAGACTTGGCCGTGTCGGCCTCCACCACACCTTTGCTGGTGTGGCCTTGCGGGTCGAGTGCTTCAAATTGGTAGGCGGGCATGGAGGGAGTTTAATGGCTGCGGGGCATGCGCTTGGCTCTAGGTTGCGGAAAAAAGCGGTGGATCGTAGACAAAATGCGGCAATTTTTCGTGCCCATGTTGGTCACTCTGCGGCTAAGCGCTTGCTTAGCCGCAGGGGATGGTGGTTGGCTGGGACGGTTGAAAACAGCGCAATCTGATGGTCAACAACTTGTTGTGCGCTGTTTCACGCCAAAATTTGTATTATTCAAGAAAAATAGTGGTAATGTCACCGTCATATGGTCATAAGTTGCTATTTTTTATGTAGTTTGAAGATCTCTTGGCATGACGTGTCTCCAGTATTAAAAATCTAAGCGCGAGCATAGCCCTAGCAGCGTTTTGGCTATCCCGTCCGACCGATTTCGGTGTACCCACCGCATGAGGGAGTGGCGGGATAGCTAAAACGCTGATAGGGCGCGCAAATCAAAGCCGCTAGTTTCCCCTCTCACACCATCAAGGGCACAGTATCCATGGCTTCTATCTGCTCATGCAGCATCGCCACCTCGCCCTGCCAATAGTCGCTGCTGCCAAAATACGGGAAATTGATGGGAAAAGTCGGGTCAGACCAGCGGCGCGCCAGCCACGCGCTGTAGTGGATCAGGCGCAGGGTGCGCAGGGGTTCTATCAGCACCAGCTCGCAGCGGTCAAAGGGGCGAAACTGCTCATAGCCTTCTACCAAGGCGCTCAGCTGCTGGGCACGCTGGGCGCGGCTGCCGCTGGCCAGCATCCACAGGTCTTGCACTGCAGGGCCCATGCGGGCATCGTCTAAGTCCACAAAGTGTGGGCCGCCTTGGGGCAGGTCGGTCGGTGTCCACAGGATGTTGCCGGGGTGGCAGTCGCCATGCAGCCTTAAGACCGCTATTTTTGAATGATTATTGCCCAATGTCAGCGTCGTATGGTCATATGCTGCTATATATTTAGATGCAATGCCTAATGCAGTTTCGCAGGCTTTAGCCCATGTGCTGCGCACGTCTAGGGCAATGGCGTCGTTTTCTAGCAGCCAAGCCATGCTGTCGTAGCCAAACGTTTGGGTGTTCAAAGTGGGGCGGTGCACAAAGGGCTTGACCGCGCCCACGCTGTGGATGCGGGCCAAAAATCTGCCAGTCCACTCCAGCGTTTCCCAGTCGTCCAGCTCAGGGCCGCGCCCACCGCGCTTGGGGCTGATGCTGTACGCAAATCCAGCGTGGTGGTGCAGACTTGTGCCGTTAATCATGAGTGGTGCCACCATGGGAATATCAGCCGCCTGTAACTCAAAAGCAAAGGCGTGCTCCTCCAAAATCGCCGCATCGCTCCAGCGCTCTGGCCTATAAAACTTGGCTACTACGGCGCTGTGTTTCTGCCCAGTGGCATCGGTCACTGGTTCGTCCAAGTGCAGCAACACCACGCGGTTTTCGTAGCTCGAGAGCATGGCCAAGCGCCCGTCGCAGCGCATGCCCACCGCGTCTAGCGCGTCCAAAATCAGCTCTGGCGTGAGCGCGGCATAGGCGTGCAGGCGTGAATCACCGCGCTGCTGCTGCTCTGGCGCGTCTGCGCGGGCGTTGCTCATGCTAAAGAACGCTTATCTACAAAAAAATTGGCCAATGTCAGCGTCATATGGTGAAAGCTTGCTATTAATTTATGAATAGTTTGATGTAAATACCGTGGCAATGGTTGCGCAATTGATAGAGGTTTAAGCATCCATTGGGGCTTCCAAGAGCCCAAAATGGAATACGCCGCCGCCAAACTCAGCAGGCGCAGTGTAGCTGTGTGTGCCAGCGCTGCGCCAAGCCACGGGCTGGGCAAAGGCGGGGCCGTCGTATACAAAGGTGTGGAATTCGCCGTTTTCGCCGCAGGCGTCTACGCCAGCGGGCAAGCTGCTCACAAAGGCTTGGTCAAACAGGCGGCCTGCATAGGATGCATCTAAAAACCTTCCGTCCACGCAAACCACCACGGCTTTGAAGCCCGCCGCCCAGAATTCGCGCACCAAGTCCATGCGCTGGCATTGCCACAGCGGCAGATGGGCTGTGTACCCAGCCAGCTTGCAGACTTTTTCCTCCCAATCGCGGTGGGCTTGCAGGTCAATGTCACCAAAAATCGCACCCGAAATGCCAGCCTCTTCTTGTGCAAGGTGCAGTGCTGCAATAAACTGCGCCTCGTAGTTTTGCCACGTGGCCGAGAGAAACTGCATCTGCACTCCCAGCGCATCAGCCTGCGCCCGCAGCAGCGCAGGCGGCACGCCGTGGCTACGGGCGCGCGTGCCAGTTTCGTCAAGCGCGGTTAAAAGTCGGGTGACGCGCATCCCCTGCTGCTTGGCGCGCCACAGAGCCAGGCAGGAGTCTTTGCCTCCGCTCCAAGAGATCAGGTGGTTTTTAATGGGTTGGCTGGGTTGCATGGGGTGAATACCAGATACTTTTGAACGCAGAGGGCGCGAAGGTTTCGCAGAGAGCGCAGAAGGAATACCAAAAAATACAAAAAATGCTGAATTTATAAAAAATACTACCAATGTCACGGTCGTATGGTCATATGTTGCTATTGAAATAGTAGTTATTTTAGGCCTGTGTTAGGCTTGTAGAGGATTAACGCAATTCAAATATTGATTTTTCGGTTTTCTTTTCGGTATTCCTTCAGCGTCCTCTGCGAAACCTTCGCGCCCTCGGCGTTCAAAAAATCCGGTATTTATCCCCCAAACGACAGCATATGCCCCTGCCGCGGATCCCCCGCCCCCGCCAGCACCTGCGCGTAGGCCGCCTGCACGCCCGCCGCCCCGCTGTGCTGCTGCACTTGTAGCCAGCCGCCCGATTGAACCGTGCTTGTGAAATCGTGCCACGCGGCAAGCAATGTGCTGCCCAACTGCTCTGCGCCCCAGTCAGCAGCGCGTTTTTTGATTTGAGCAGGTGCAAAAAACAAGGTGGCGCGCGGGCCGGGCAGGCCTTTGCCGCCTTTGAGGTCTTCCACGTGGGTGCCGCCTATGGAGCAGCTGTAGGCCAAATTGGTAAAGCGTGTATGGATTTGCATACGCAAATTGGAGCTGCCTGCAAAATCGATGTAGACGCAGGGCGTATCGGCTGCTAGCGTGTCCAGTTGCTGGTAGCTGATCACTTGGCTGTAGCAGCCCAATGATTCGCAAAACGCACGGTTTTTCTCGGACGTGAGGCCTACCACCTCAATGCCTGCGCGCTTGTGCAGGCAGTGCGCCGTGCCGTAGGCGGTTTTGCTGGACGCGCTGGACAGCAGCAGGGTATTAGCACCAAAAAATGCGTTGTCAGCCATGAAGTCGTCGATAAGAAACGAGGTCATGAACAGGGGGCGCATCAGGGCCTGCACGTCTTCGCTGTCAGCGGTGTAAAACGCATCGGTATTGCAGCGCATGTACTGGTTGTACACGCTGTGCAGGGCGGCGCGGTGCGCTGCTGCGTCCACAAAGCCACGCTCGCTGAGCTTGGCGGGTGAGAGCACGGCGTGCGAGGCCATGGGCCAGTAACCATACAGGCGCTCGCCCACCGCCACACCCGCATGCAGGCTTTGCACCACCGTGGCAAAGCCCCACACTGGCACGATGCCCCAGCCCTCTTGCGCCGTGGGGTAAAAGCCCCAATACGACATGGCATCGCCAAAGGCAGCGTAGGTGATGTTGTTGGACGTGAGGGCAAAGCGCTCCACGCGCAGGCGGATTTGGCCGTTTTCTAGCGGGGTGTCGTCCTGCGTGGCCAGCTGGGCTGTCGCAATGGTGTCTTTCTTAACCAAAAGTTGGGTGGTGGACATGCTTTTCCTTGGAAAGTGTGGGTTTTCACGGGCGCGCGCGCCGCATGGTTCGGTCTACGATGTAAAACTGCTATTTTGCACCCCGCCGCCGCCTGCTTGGGCAATATGGGGGACACCCGCTTGGAGAATGCGATGTTTGATTATGTGATTATTGGCGGTGGCTCGGCCGGCTGCGTGTTGGCTGCGCGCTTGAGTGAAGACCCGGCTGTGAAGGTGGCTTTGCTGGAAGCAGGACCTGCGGACAGCTCGGTGCTGATCCACTGCCCTGCGGGTTTGGCGCTGCTGGCCAAGGGTGGCCAAGCCAATTGGGCCTTTAACACCGTGCCCCAGCCGGGCTTGGGTGGCCGCCAAGGCTACCAGCCGCGTGGCAAAGTGCTGGGCGGCAGCAGCTCGGTCAATGCCATGATCTATGCCCGCGGCCACCAGTCTGACTATGACCATTGGGCCTCAGAGGGCAATGCGGGCTGGAGTTTCAAAGACGTGCTGCCGTATTTCAAACGCGCCGAGCACAACGAGCGCGGCGCGAGTGACCTGCACGGCACAGGCGGGCCGCTCAATGTCATGGATTTGCGCAGCCCCAACAAGTTTGGCCCTGTGTTTGTGGATGCTGGCGTGCAAGCGGGCTATGCGCGCAACGACGACTTCAACGGTGAGAGCCAAGAAGGCGTGGGCATGTACCAAGTGACCCATAAAAACGGCGAACGCTGGAGCGCCGCGAAAGGCTACCTCACGCCCAACTTAGGCCGTGCCAATTTAACCGTGATCACGGGTGCGCATACCACGCGCATACTGATGCAAGGCAAACGCGCCGTGGGCGCAGAGTACAAGCAGGGCGGCGAGATAAAAACCATAGCAGCCTCGCGCGAGGTGCTGCTGTGCGCGGGCGCGCTGCAATCACCGCAAATCCTCATGCTCTCGGGCATTGGGCCCGCTGCCCAGCTACTGCAGCATGGCATAGCCGTGGTGCACGACAGCGTGGGCGTGGGCGCGGGCCTACACGACCACATAGACGTGGTGCAGGTGTTTGATGCACCGCATTTAAAAGATTTATTTGGCACGTCTGTCGTTGGGCTGTGGCGCGCGGTGCAAGGCATTTTTGAATGGCGCAAGCAGCGCAGTGGCATGTTGACCACCAACTTTGCCGAGGCGGGGGGCTTTGTCAAGTCTGACCCGTCGCAGCCGATCCCAGATTTGCAGTTCCACTTTGTAATCGGCAAGCTGGTCGACCATGGCCGCAAAACCACTTTTGGCCAAGGCTACTCATGCCATGTGTGCCTGCTGCGCCCCAAGAGCCGTGGCTCCCTCACGCTGGCCAGCAGCGACCCATTTGCCGCGCCGCTGATCGACCTTGGCTTTTTGGCCGAGCGTGATGACATGGACACCATGGTCAAAGGCTTCAAACAAATGCGCAACCTGCTCAACCAAAGTGCCTTGGCAGGCTACAAAGGCCGCGAGCTCGAATCATCAGCCGCCGCACAAACCGATGCGCAAATAGAAGCCTTCATCCGCGCCAAAGCCGACACCATTTACCACCCCGTAGGCTCATGCCGCATGGGCCCACTAGACTCAGACCCAGTAGATGCACAGCTGCGGGTGAAAGGCATAGACGGCCTGCGCGTAGTCGATGCGTCCATCATGCCCCGCATCGTAGGCGGCAACACCAATGCACCTACCATCATGATCGCCGAGAAGGCGGTGGATATGATTCGGGCGGGGTGAAACAAGGAAGTTTTAAGCGAGAGTGGTGTCGTGCAAAATTAACGGCAATCGTTGCTCCCATTCGTAGAGCAATGCAGGGCTGATGTCCGTGCCATCAGGCCATACAGGCACATTGCACTCTTGATCGAGCTTGCCCAGTACAAAATAATCGGGCGTACGCAGTGCTGAATACATCTTTGAATAGGTTAGATGGTTCAGCATGGGGGACAAATCAATGCTTTTGCTCACACCATCGGTGAAACTCACGTCTACTGTAGCTGGAGCGCGCGCATTGAAGGTGCTAATACGGTGTAAAAGCATGGGATTTTTTCCTAATTTAATCGAGAGGTTTTACGCTAATAGGCAATTGCCCTTTTTGTAGCAAATCCCAATCGTTTTGTAGCTCTTGCTGGTGAAGCTCAGTCCACGCCTGGACCAGGCGCAACTGTTTGCGCGGCAAAGCGCCAGCTAGCAGTTCGGCATCGTCAATAGTCACCACTGCTTCGTCACCTTGATAATAGGCGTGAAAATGCGCGCGATGGTGCGTAGCGCCAATTTCCGCAAACATACGAATGATGATGCCGTAAAAACGGCTGATTTCTGGCATAAATGAACAGATCTATTTGGGTTGAAAAACTATTTTACGCTTTTGAATTTCCCTCATTTCAAGCGTAAAAATTATCAACAGCACATCAAGCCCGAAACCGCTTACGAATCAAAGCCATAGCCACCCAAAACGACCCAAGAGCAAAGGCCACCAAGATCAACAAATTGCCCACCGCACCTGTTGGCATTTTGCCTAAAAACAAGGGGCGCACAATATCTATGGCTGCGCCTAGCGGTAGCCACTGCGCTATCACCTGCACCCAGCCGGGGAGTTGGTCACGCGGGAAGAATACGCCGCTTAAAAACATCATGGGCGTGAGAAATAGCGTGAAATAGTAGGTGAAAAAATCATAGCCCTTGGCCAGCGCGGTGAACACCATGGACATACAGGCAAAAGTAAAGCCCACCAAGAGCAGCACGGGCCAAGCCAGTAGCAGCGTCCACTCGCGGCAAATGCCCAAAATAAGCAGCACGGCAATCACCGCTGTTACCGTGAACACTGCCTTGTAGGCCGCCCACAATATTTCGGCGAGCACCACGTCGTCTAGGCTCACGGGCGCATTCATGATGCCTTCCCATGTTTTTTGCATCTGCATGCGTGAGAAGGCCGAGTAGAGCGCCTCAAAGCTGGCCGCATTCATGGCACTGGTGCAAATATAGCCACTGGCCACAAACAAAATATAGGGCACAGCTTGGCCGCCGTACTGCACATTGCCTACGAGCGCGCCAAGGCCATAGCCAAAGGCCACGAGGCCAATCAACGGGTCGGCCGTATTACCAATCAGGCTAGGCCAAAAGAGCTTTTTCCAAACCAATAAATTGCGCAAAAAAACGGACCACCAGCGCATGCTGATTTGCGGGGCGCGCCAAATCGAGTCAGATTTTTGCATCACGCATCCTCCCTGATTTGCCTGCCTGTGAGCTTTAAAAACAGGTCTTCTAAATTGGCAGGGCGGTGCAGGGTGCGCAGCTGCGGGTAAGCGGCCAGCGCCAGCATCAGTGGCGCGGCATCGCGGGTGTAGAAAAACACGGTTTCCCCACTCACCTCCACCCGCGCTGCATGCGCTGCCAGTGGCGATGTGTGCAATTCCAATGCGCCCTGCCCAAATACCTCCACCACCTCGGGCTCAAGGTGCTCTTCAATCAAGGCGCGGGGCTTGCCTTCGGCAATCTTTTTGCCATGGTCAATCACCAAAAGCCGAGAGCACAGGCGCTCGGCCTCGTCCATGAAATGGGTGGTGAGCAAAATGGATTTGCCCTGCTGCAAGAGCAATTGCAAGCGCTCCCACATCAGGTGCCGCGCCTGCGGGTCTAGGCCCGTGGTGGGTTCATCGAGCAGCAGCAGTTGCGGGTCGTTGACCAAAGCGCGGGCCAAGCTTAGGCGGCGCTTCATTCCGCCTGAGAGCTCGCCGGGCTTGGCCTTGGCTTTGCTGGTGAGCGAGGCAAACTCCAAAAGCTTTGGAATGCGTGGGCGAATCTCTGCGTCTTTCATGCCGAAATAGCGGCCGTAGACGAGGATGTTTTCTTCCAAATTAAAGTCGGGGTCTAGCGTGTCAAACTGGCTCACCACACCCAATTGCGCCTTGATGGCGCGGTCGTCGTGCGGCATGTCCAGTGGCTCAGCATTCCCTGCAAACTGGTAGCGCACGCGGCCTGTGTCTGGCGTGGCCAGCCCCAAACACATGCGGATGGTGGTGGTTTTGCCAGCGCCATTGGGGCCAATCACGCCCAGGCACTCACCGGCTGCGATGTCAAACGACAGGTCGTCCACCACGGTGTTGTTGCCATAGCGCTTGTGCAAATGGCTGGCAGAAAATAAAGGAGCGGTCATGCGCCAAATTGTGCCGGATAATCTGCCCATATTCTTTGAACCATGGTGATATAAGTGTCCGACCGTCTAGCCGTACTCCCCCAATACCTGTTGCCCAAAAAAGCGCTCACCCAATTTGGCGGCCTTGTGGCTGGCGCGCAAATGGGCACGGTCACGCAGGGCATCATCCGTTGGTTCATCAAGCGCTACGGTGTGAACATGGCAGAGGCGGCCAACCCCGACCCGACCAGTTACGCCAGCTTCAACGAATTTTTCACCCGTGCGCTCAAACCCGATGCTCGTCCCTTGGCAGATGCCACTTGGGTTTGTCCCGTGGACGGCGCAATCAGCCAGTTTGGGCGCATTGAAAAAACCCAAATTTTTCAAGCCAAAGGCCACAGCTACAGCGCGCAGGCCTTGGTGGGTGGCGATGCGCAGCTGGCCGAGCAATTCACCGACGGCCACTTTGCCTGCCTGTATTTGAGCCCCAAAGACTACCATCGCATCCATATGCCCTGCGCGGGCACACTGCGCCAAATGGTCTATGTGCCCGGTGAGCTATTCTCTGTGAACCCAACCACCGCGCGTGGCGTGCCCGGGCTGTTTGCACGCAACGAGCGGGTGGTGTGCGTGTTTGACACCCCCTTTGGTCCTTTTGTCAATGTGTTGGTGGGTGCCACCATTGTGGGCAGCATGTATACGCCTTGGCATGGCGTGGTGAATCCGCCGCGCAGCAGCAGTGTCAACACTTGGCGCTATGAAGATGAAAGCATCACATTTAAACAGGGCGATGAGATGGGGCGGTTTTTATTAGGCTCTACCGTAGTCATGCTATGGCCAAAGTCGGCCTTGCAGTTCAATCCCACTTGGGCGCCAGGCCAATCAATTCGCTTGGGTGAAACTATGGCGACACTTGCATGAATATTTTGCGGCCTAGATAGGGAATACCACAGGTATCCAAAGCGCCAAGCCCTCTTATATTCAGCGCATTGGATTTTATGAACTTGGAGTCTCAGTGCAGTTTCTGCAATTGATCATCAGTGGTATTTCTCAGGGCTGTATTTACGGCCTGATTGCTTTGGGCTTTGTGCTGATTTATAAAGCCACTGAAACGGTGAGTTTCGCCCAAGGCGATTTGATGATGCTTGGCGGCTTTTGTGGTTTGGCATTGATGACGGGTCTGGGTTTCCCGTTTTGGATCACTATTCCCTCGGTGATGCTGGCTATGGCCTTGTTTGGTGTGCTGGTTGAGCGCATCGTCATTCGCCCTATCCTTGGGCAGCCGGCTTTTTCTATTGTCATGCTGACCATCGGCATTGGCTATGTGGCGCGCGGCCTGATCACCATGATTCCCGGTATTGGTACCGAAACCCACACCCTGCCAGTGCCCTACAAAGACCAAGTAAGCAACTGGGCCGGTTTGGTGATTAACTGGGAGCAGATGGCCATCATTGCTGCCACGGCAGTGCTCTGCGCGGTGCTGTACGTGGTGTTCCGTTACAGCAAAATCGGCATTGCCATGCAAGCATCGTCGCAAAACCAGTTGGCCGCTTACTACATGGGTATTCCGGTCAAGCGGCTCAATGGCTTGGTCTGGGGCTTGGCTGCTGCAGTGGCTGCAGTGGCTGGTTTGTTGCTCGCGCCAATCACCTTTGTGCATGCCAATATGGGTTTTATTGGTCTCAAGGCGTTTCCAGCGGCGGTGGTGGGCGGCTTTGGCAGCCTGCCCGGAGCCATAGTGGGGGGCATCATCATTGGCATTGTGGAGAGCCTGAGCGGTTTTTATTTGCCCGAGGGCATCAAAGACATCGCCGCTTATATCGTGGTGCTCATCATGCTAATGGTCAAACCCAACGGTTTGTTTGGCGAAAAATTGCGCAAGAAAGTTTAAACCACCATGCGCTATATTTTTAAAACCGATTACGCCCAAGACATTGCTTTGGCCAAACATGGCGGTCATGTGTTTTGGTATGCGCTGCTGGTCGCTTTGCTGATTGCCGCGCCCTTTGTGCTGCCAGAGTATTGGCTGGCGCAGCTGACTTTTATTTTGATCTACTCAATTGTTGGCTTGGGTCTGATGGTGTTGGCTGGGTTTACGGGCTTGTTCTCCATTGGCCATGCCGCATTTTTAGGCGTGGGGGCATACACTCAGGCGGTGCTGACCAATATGGGTTGGCCGTTTCCAATTGCCTTGGCTGTTGCCGCAGGCCTGTCAGCAGCTGTTGGTGTAGTGGTGGGGCTGCCAGCGCTGCGGGTTAAAGGCATATATTTGGGCATAGCCACGCTGTCGTTTGGTTTCATAGTGGAAGAGGCATTTGCGCGCTGGGAGTCGGTCACGCATGGCAATGCGGGCTTGTCGGTCAAATCGCCTGAAATGTTTGGCTGGAATGCGAATAGCTCTGAAGAGTTTTACGCCATTTGCTTGGTCATCACCATTGTGTGCACTTTGGCTGTGCTCAATGTGCTGCGCTCGCCCACGGGCAGGGCCTTTGTGGCTATTCGAGACTCGGAAATTTCTGCGCAAAGCATGGGCATCCATTTGGCGCGCTACAAAACCCTGTCATTTGCATTGTCAGCCGCGCTGGCCGGCATTGGTGGCGCGCTGTATGCGCACAAGCTGCGCTTTATTTCGCCTGACCAGTTCAATATTGTGCAGTCCATTGATTTGCTGCTGATGGTGGTGATTGGTGGTTTGGGCTCTGTGCATGGTGCATTTTTAGGTGCTATTTTCCTCATCAGCATGCCCCAGCTGATATCGCTTGCCAAAGACTATTTGCCTGCGGCTATTGGCCAAGCCACAGGTTTGCAGGGCTTGGTCTACGGTTTGATTTTGATTGCCTTTGTGTTGTTTGAGCCCATGGGCTTGTATGGCCGTTGGCTTAAAGTGCGCACCTATTTTCAGCTGTTTCCGTTTTACCGCAAGGGCATGTTCAAGCGGCAAAAAAGCTTTTTGAAATCGGACCGCTTGAAATGACGCAAGCTTTAGCACCATCCGAAAACGCTGGCGCGTTGCTGCTGAGCGCCAAAGACCTGAGCGTGCGCTTTGGCGGCGTGCTGGCGGTCAATAAGGTGAGCTTTGATGTGCGCCAAGGCGAGGTGTTCACCCTGATTGGTCCTAACGGCGCTGGTAAAACCACGGTGTTTAACCTGATCAGCCGCATCTACACGCCCACCACCGGAAGCATCGCGTTTTTGGGGCAAGACTTGATTGCCAAAGCGCCGCACGAAGTGGCGGGCTTGGGCATTGCGCGTACCTTCCAAAACATTGAACTCTTTGAGCACGCCTCGGTGCTGCACAATTTACTCATTGGTGGGCATACCCAGCGCAGCACAGGTTTTTTAGGCGAAATGTTTTTCACTGCCAAAACCCGTAGCGCCGAGTTACTTGCCAGAGAGCGGGCAGAAAAAGTCATCGAATTTTTGGATTTGCAAAAACACCGCGACAGTTTTGTTGCTGGCCTGCCTTACGGTGTGCGCAAAGTGGTAGAAATGGCACGCGCACTGTGCATGCAGCCCAAGTTACTGCTGCTCGATGAGCCGTCGTCTGGCCTGAATGTAGAAGAAACCGAAGACATGGCGTTTTGGATTCAAGACATCACCCAAGAGCTGGGCATCACGGTGCTGATGGTGGAGCATGACATGAGTTTGGTGTCTAAGGTGTCAGACCGCGTGCTGGCCATGAACCAAGGCGAGGTGCTGGCCATGGGCACACCGCGCGAGGTGCAAAATGACCCGGGGGTGATTGAGGCGTATCTGGGCTCGGTGGACGATGTGTCCTCGCTGCGCAGGCCTGTAGCAGCTACAGGAGGAGCAGCATGAGCGACGCACCTACCGTGAGCGACCAAGCCGTGCTCAAGCTGCTCAACGTCGAGAGCGCGTATGGTCCGATTCGCGCTATTCGCGGGGTGAGCCTGCAAGTGCGCAAAGGTGAAATCGCTACTGTGCTGGGCTCCAATGGCGCAGGCAAAACCACGATTTTAAAAACTATTTCTGGCATCATCGATCCCCGCAAGGGCAGCATCGAATTCAAAGGCCAAAATATCACCGCCAAAGACCCCGCCTTCATCGTGCAGCAAGGCTTGGTGCAAGTGCCCGAGGGTCGTGAGGTATTTGCCTTGCTCTCGGTGCGTGACAATTTGCTGATGGGTGCCTACACCCGCAGCGACAAAGACGGTGTGGCGCGCGACATCGAAACCGTGTTCAATTATTTCCCGATTTTGCGGGAACGCGCTTTGCAAGATGCTGGCTTGCTCTCTGGTGGTCAGCAGCAAATGCTGGCCATATCGCGCGCCATCATGGCCGCGCCCGAGTTGATATTGCTCGACGAACCCAGCTTGGGGCTGTCTCCCAAGCTCACCAAAGAAATTTTTGAAATGGTGGTGCGCATCAACCGCGAGCGCGGCACGACTATTTTGCTGGTGGAGCAAAACGCCAACATGGCGCTCAACGCTGCAGACTACGGCTACGTGCTAGAAAATGGCCGAATTGTGATGGAAGACACCTGCGCACACCTGCGCGAGAAGGATGACATCAAGGAATTTTATCTGGGCATGAAAGAAGAAGGCGTGCGGGGCGAGCGGCGCTGGAAGAAAAAGAAGAATTGGAGGTAAGGCATGAGCAATCTTTGGGATCTATCAAGCATCAAGCCCGGCGATGAAATGATGGTGGACGGCGACACGCTGCCTGCCATGTTCCAATGCGCGGTGAAAAAGCGTGGCGACCAAGTCTGGATGCGGCAAAAAGAGCTGGGTATTTGGCGCAGCTGGAGCTGGAACCAAACCGATGCCGCTATGCGCGAGATTGCCAATGGCCTACTGTCACTGGGCTTTGCCCACGGCGACACCGCCTCGATTTTGGCCAACACCGTGATCGAGTGGGTGCTGGTGGATTTGGCCGTGCTCAGTGTAGGCGGCGTGTCCAATGGTATTTACCCCACCGATGCCTCCTCGCAAGTGCAGTATTTGTGTGAAGACTCGTCTACTTCGGTGCTGTTTGTAGAAGACGACGAGCAGTTGGACAAAGCCTTGGATGTGCGCAACCAGTTACCACGCCTTCGCAAAATCGTCGTGCTAGACATGGAGGGTCTGCGCAAGCTCGATGACCCCATGGTCATGGGCTTGGATGATTTGCGCCAAGCGGGCAGAGCCTATGCGTTGGCGCATGCGCAGCTGCTTGACCAGCGCATAGCCGCAGTCAAAGCGCTAGAGCTGGCGATACTTGTCTACACCTCAGGCACCACGGGCAAACCCAAGGGCGCTATGCACAGCCACAAGAGTTTGGTGCATACCGTGCGCGGATACAACAGTTTGGTGTCGCAAAGCGAAGCCGATGAGCGCATGTGCTTCTTGCCGCTGTGCCATATTGCCGAGCGCGTGGGTGGCGAATACCATGCGATGTATACGGGGGCAAAACTCAATTTTGTAGAAAACCCCGAAACCGTGCCTGAGAATGTGCGCGAAATCGCGCCCACGGTGTTCACCGCAGTGCCCCGCGTGTGGGAAAAGTTTTATTCAGGCGTGATGATTGCGCTTAAAGAGGCGGGCATGGTGCAGCAAGCCGCGTATGGCTGGGGAATTGCCGTGGGCACGCAGATCGCCGACAAAGTTCTGGCTGGCCAACCAGTGGACGGGTTTCTCAAATTTAAATTCCATATTGCCAAGCTGATTGCGCTGAACAATGTGCGCAAGCTCATAGGCATCCACCGCGCCCGCATCTTGGTCACTGGTGCTGCGCCCATTTCACCAGAGCTGATCAAATGGTACTTGGCCCTAGGCGTGCCCATGCTCGAGGTGTGGGGCATGACCGAGTCTTGCGGCGCGTCTACCGGCATGCCGCCCACGCGCATCAAACCAGGCTCTATTGGCCCAGCGGCAGTGTACAACGAAGTGCGTATTGACGCGGCCACGGGTGAAATACTGGTGCGTGGTGACAACGTGTTCATGGGCTACCTGAACCAGCCCGAGAAAACCGCAGAAACTATTGATGCTGATGGCTGGCTGCATACAGGCGATGTGGGCAGCATGGATGCCGATGGCTACTTCAAAATCACCGACCGCATGAAGGACATCATCATCACGGCAGGCGGTAAAAACATCACCCCCAGCGAGCTTGAGAATGAGTTGAAATTCTCGCCCTACATCACAGATGCAGTAGTGATTGGCGATAAAAAACCGTACTTGACGGTCATCATCATGATTGACCAAGAAAACATCGAAAAATACGCCCAAGACAACGATGTGCCCTTTAGCAACTATGCCAGCCTTACGCGCTCTGCCGAGGTTCAAGCCTTGATTCAAGAAGAATTAGAACGGGTGAATAAAAAGTTTGCGCGCGTAGAGCAAATCAAGAAATTTTGGCTGCTCGATACCCAGTTGTCGGCAGAAGATGAAGAGCTCACCCCCACCATGAAACTCAAACGCAAGCTGGTACAAACCAAGTATGCGCCGCAGATTGAGGTCATGTACAAGGCTTAGGTACAAGTCGTGGGTGCAAGGTTTTTTTTGTAACTGGCTAACCCCCTCGAAAACCCGATGATCGTTTAGCCCAGTTGACACGTTGTCATATGGCAAGCACACTTATTCAGTTCTTTGACCCACCGATTTTTTTTAGGAAAACGCTATGAAACTCAAAACCCTCGCAACCTCTACCGCACTGGCAGCCCTTGCGCTGGCCAGTACCCACGCTTTGGCACAAAAATCCCAAGGCGTGAGCAAAGATGAAATTCTGATTGGTTCGATTCAGGATTTGTCAGGCCCATTGGCAGGTTTTGGTAAGCAAATTCGCCTTGGCATGATGCTGCGCGTGGATGAAATCAACGAGCAGGGCGGCATCAATGGCCGTAAGCTCAAGCTCCTGATGGAAGACTCTGGCTACGACCCGAAAAAAGCGGTCTTGGCAGCACAAAAACTGGTCAACCAAGAGAAAATTTTCTTGATGGCTGGGCACTTAGGCACAGCACAAAACTTGGCCGCCATGCCGGTTCAGTTTGAAAAAAATGTGATCAACTTCTTGCCCGTGACCGCTGCACGCGAAATGTTTGATCCATTCCACAAGCTGAAGTACTCATTTGCCGCCCCGTATTTCGACCAAATGAAAAATACTTTGCCCAAGTTGGTCAAAGAAAAAGCGGCCAAAAAAGTCTGCACCATGTACCAAGACGATGAGTTTGGCCTAGAGGTGGTGCGCGGTGCAGAAGAAGGCCTTAAATCCATGGGTATGACCATGGCGGAGAAGACATCGTTTAAACGCGGCGCAACAGACTTTTCAAGCCAAGTTGCCAAAATGAAAGCCAGTGCATGCGATTTTGTGGTGCTGGGTACCATCATCCGCGAAACCATTGGCGGCATTGGTGAGTCGCGCAAAACTGGTTTTAATCCAACCTTTTTGGCTTCGAGCGCGGGCTACACCGATTTGATCCACAAGCTGGGCGGCCCCGCCATGAATGGCTTGTATGCCACGATGACCGTGCAAAATCCCTACCTAGACGAGGCCTCACAGCCGATTCGTTTTTGGGCCAATAAATACAAAACCAAATTCACTGATGACCCAACTGTGTTCTCGGTGTATGGCTACAGCGTGGTGGACATATTTGCCACAGCAGCCCAAAAAGCAGGGCCCAATTTATCCACGGACAGCTTCATCAAGGCCATGGACACGATGACCATTCCCGCCGACATGTTTGGCAGCGCGCCTGCCTCCTATTCCCCCACCAAGCGTTTAGGCAGCGATGCATCACGCATCTCGCAAATCATAGAGGGCAAATGGAAAGTGGTCTCTGAGTACACCAAATAAGCGGCTTACACTGGCTAATGCAAAAAACCACCTCGAGAGGTGGTTTTTTTTATTTTTTGGTGGAAATGTCAGCGTCATATGGTCATAGTGTGCTATAAAAATAGGAATTTTTTGTGACGTTTGCCGCATGACATCGTGGATCAAATCTCCAGTTGTTTGGCTGCTAGCTCTTTCATGATTTCTTCTGAGCCGCCGCCAATCATCATGACCTTGACCTCGCGGTAGATGCGCTCGCTCACCGTGCCGCGCATAAAGCCCATACCGCCCAATATTTGTACGGCTTGGTCTGCGCAAAACTGCATGGTTTGGGTGGCATGATTTTTCAGCAGGCAGACATCGGCCACCCAGCTGCTGCCAGTGTCGCCAGCGTCGTGCTGACTGGCTACGGCATTCACCCAAGCCAAGGTGGAGCGAATGCGCATCTGCATGTCGGCCAGTTTGTGGCGAATCACTTGGTGCTCGGCCAAGGTATGGCCAAAGGCTTTGCGTTGCTGCGCCCAAGCCAAGGCTTCGTCGTAGCAGGCCTGTGCAAACCCTAGCGCACCAGCTGCCATGGCCACACGCTCGCCATTGAAATTGCCCATGATGATTTTAAAACCTGAGCCCTCAAGCCCGAGCAAATACCGAGCGGGTACGCGAACATTGTCAAAGCGGATATGGGCTGTGTCTGAGCACCACCAGCCCATTTTTTCGAGCTTGCTGCGCGATATGCCTGCGCTGTTGGCGGGGATCAGGAGCATGGATATACCGCTTGCGCCGCGCTGCGCGCCAGTGCGCACAGCTACGGTAAGCCAGTCTGCCCGCATGCCCGATGTGATGAAGGTTTTCTCGCCCTGGACAATATAGTGCTCGCCATCAAGCTGCGCCGTGGTGCGCAAAGCCGCCACATCAGAGCCACCACCGGGCTCGGTGATGCACAGGGCAGAGATGGCTGCACCCGACAAAACGCTTGGCAGCACCTCGCGCTGCAGCGCTTCTGTGCCATAGGCCAGCAAAGGCGGCATGCCAATATTGTGTGAAAAAAGCGATGCAAACACGCCGCCGCTGCCGCCAAAGCGCGCGAGGTTGATCCACATGCCAAGCTTGACCGCCATGGGCGTGGGTGCATCTGCCGCGTCATCCCCGCCGCCAAGTGACTCAGGGTAGCCAATGCCTAACAAGCCCAGCGTGGCAGCGCGTTGGTAGAGCGGGCGCGGGAACTCACCCGCTGCTTCCCATGCATTGACGTGCGGCGCAATCTCGGTGCGCGCAAAGCGCTCCACCACGTCAGCCAGTGCTGTTCGTGCTGAGGCCGAGTCAACAGCTGCCATGGTGCGCGTCAGAGCGTGGAAAAATCAGGTTTGCGTTTTTGCATGAACGCGCCAAAAGCTTCGCGCGCGGCGGGCTCGCCAAGCATGCGGCCAAAGCTGCCGCTCTCATCGGCAATCACTTCCAATACTTTTGCCGTTTGGTTTTTTTTCATCAGGCGCTTGGTTTCTATTAAAGAGGACAAAGGCTTGGCAGCCAGCTTGCGCGCTACACTTTGTGCGTAGTTGTTGGCCTCTGTTGGGGGCACAACGCGGTTCACCAAGCCCACCTCCAGCGCCGCTTCGGCCATAAATGGCTCGCCCAAAAGCAGCGCCTCTGCCGCGCGGTGGTAGCCCATCATTTGCGGCACGAGCAGGCTAGAGGCTGCTTCTGGGCAAAGGCCAAGGTTCACAAAGGGCATAGAAAAAGCGGCGTTGTCGCCTGCATACACCAAGTCACAGTGCAAGAGCAGGGTAGTGCCAATGCCCACCGCGGGCCCGCTCACGGCAGCAATCAGCGGCTTGGTGAATGTGGCCATACCGCGCAAAAACTGCATCACGGGAGAATCAGCACCAGCAGCTGGGCGGTGCAGAAAATCGGCAATGTCATTGCCAGCGCTGAAAATCGTTTCATGCCCTTGGATCACCACCACGTGGGTGGTGGCATCGGCCTGCGCTGCGGCCAATGCATCGGCCATGCTTTGGTACATGGCGGCATTGATGGAGTTCTTTTTCTCAACGCGGTTCAAGGTGATGGTGCACACGCCCGCGTCGTGGTGGATCAAAATATCGCTCATAGGTGCTTATGCTTTCAATGTTGCTTTTACAAATTCAATGCGGTCTTGGCCCCAAAACATGTGCTCGCCCACAAAGAAAGTGGGCGCGCCAAACACGCCGCGCTCTACCGCGCGCATGGTCACTGACTTTAGCTGGTCTTTGGTGGCTTGCTCATTGGCCATGGCCATTAGTGCGACAGGGTCAAAGCCCGCTTTGGCCAGCACTGCGCCCACCACGGCTGGGTCGTTCAAGTTCAGTGCGTCTACCCAAATGGCTTGGTAGATGGTGCCCATGTATTTTTGAAAACCTGCATCAGCGCGCATCTGCAAGGCAGTAGCAGCGCGCATCAGCGTGGTGGTGATGATGGGGAAATGCGGATTCATCACGAGAGCCACGCCATAGCTTTCGGCGTAACGCTTCATGTCGGTGAACAAGTATTTGCCTTTGGCAGGCACGCTCATGGGCGGTGAATTGCCCGTGGCTTGGAACACGCCGCCCAAGAGCATGGGCAGCATGTTGACGCTAGCGCCAGTGTCTGCGCAAATCTTGGGTAACTGCGTGTGCGCCAAATACGAGGCCAAGCTGCCAAAGTCAAAATAATAGTCAAAGCTTTTTGTCATGTATGTCTCCAGAGGTTGTTAAGATTTTTCCACCATTAGTTTTTGATTTAAAATTTTTCCATATACGGCCGCAAATCCAACTCATGCGTCCAAGCATCGCGTGGCTGCTTGTGCAGCATAAGGTAAGCGTCGGCAATATGGTCGGGCTTGAGTATGCCGTCTTGTGATTTGAGGGCGTAGCGCTGGGGGAATTGCGTGCGGATGAATTCGGTGTCAATCGCGCCGTCGATGATGGTGTGCGCCACATGCACACCCATGGGGCCGAGTTCGCGCGCCATGCTTTGCGCAAGCGCGCGCAGTGCCATCTTCCCGCCAGAAAAACCTGCAAAACCCGCACTGCCGCGCAGCGAGGCGCTGGCACCCGTGAAGATAATCGTGCCTTTGTGTTGTGCACCCAATTCTGGCGAAGTGCTCGCACGCGCCACCATGCGTTTGGCCACCTCACGGCCTGTTAAGAAGCCAGCCAAACAGGCCATCTCCCACATCTTGGTGTAGCGGCGCGCCGTTTCAGTCAAAATGCTGTTGGGCGAATTAGCCCCAATGTTGAACACCATCACCGCAATGGGCGCTATGTCGCGCTCAATCTGCGCCACCAAGGCCACCACCTCTTCCTCCACACGCGCATCGCTGCCAAAGGCATGGCATGTGCCGCCTGCGGATTCAATCTCGCTTTTGAGAGTTTGCAGTTTGTCCAAGCTGCGCCGCGTGACACAGGCTATGTAGCCATCGCGGGCAAAGCGCTTGGCCACCGCGCCACCGGTTGCGTCGCCAGCGCCAATTACCAAACAAACGCCTTTGCTCGACATGTTTTATTCCTTGTAATACACCACTTGGTGGGTTGTGGCCAAGAGCTTGCCCGCATCAGACCACAATTGCGCAGCGTGGTCAAAAAATCCATTAAAGAAACTCTGTGCCTTGGCCTGACCCAATACATAGCCACTGCCCACAGCAGCCAGCTCTGCCGTATCCGCATGGAAATACACCGTCATTGACACCGTGCCAATCGGCACAAAAGTGCGGCGACGCAGGAATACACGAGGAAAAAAGCTGTCTGCTATGGCGGCCAGTGAGGCAAAATCAAGCGGGCGCTGCTGCACATCGCGCACCCATATTTGCGTGAGCGTGTCGCCGTCTGAGCCATCCCACACGGTGGGCAATCCGCCCTGAATTGGCCGCATGTCGTAGCGTTTGGACCATTCTAGCCGTGGATGCTCTGCGGGCGGCACTTGCTGCGGCGCAGGCACGCTTGGCATGGGTGATTCGTTGCTACTAAAGCTGCTGCGCCGCACTGCGGTGACTGCGGTGGCGGTGATCACCACTTGGCCTGCTTGCAAAAGCTGCATCTGCCAATGCTGGGTGGAGCGGTTGGTGCGCGCTGGCAGTGCTTGCACTTCAAAGTCACCTTCAGCCACACCCGCACAAAAATTCACAGTGAGCGACACGGGATTGCCCAGCACCTCTGGATGCTGCATCACCGCTTGCAGCATCACGGCGGCGGTGATGCCACCAAACGGGCCCGCCATGTTGAGCCAGAGTTTTTGGGTGGCGCCGCTGTAGCGGCCATTACCTAAACTGTGCAATGCCACAGCTTGGTCAAAATCTAACAGGCTGTTTGGCATAGTTTTGAAATGAATTTTTTTAGACGCGCTCGAATATACCAGCAGCGCCTTGCCCCATGCCTACACACATGGTCACCATGCCGTATTTGAGCTTGTGGCGTTGCAGCGCATGCACCACGGTGGCTGCGCGGATAGCGCCGGTAGCGCCCAGCGGGTGGCCAAGCGCTATCGCGCCGCCCATGGGGTTGACTTTGCTCGCATCCAGCCCCAGCGTGTTGATGACAGCCAATGATTGCGCTGCAAAGGCTTCGTTGAGTTCGTACCAATCGATGTCTTGGTGTTTGAGCCCTGCATATTTCAAAGCAGCAGGAATCGCCTCAATCGGTCCGATGCCCATGATGTGGGGCGGCACGCCGCGGCTGGCGTAGCTGGAGAATTTGGCCAGCGGCGTGAGGTTGTAGCGCTTGAGCGCGGCCTCGCTCACCAATATGAGTGCGCCAGCACCGTCCGAGGTTTGGCTGCTGTTGCCAGCTGTCACCGAGCCGCGGGCGGAGAATACGGCTTTGAGTTTGCCCAATCCTTCCACCGTGGTGTCTGGCCGTGCGCCTTCGTCTAGGCGCACGCTGCGGGTGCTGGTAGAGACTGCGGCGCTGTCTAAATCGACACTGCGCTCGGTCACTTCTACCGTGGTCATCTCATTGGCAAACTCGCCCGCTTTCATGGCGGCTAAGGCCTTCATGTGTGAGTTGTAGGCAAACTGGTCTTGCGCGTCGCGGCTGATCTTCCACTGCGTGGCTACTTTTTCGGCGGTGAGCCCCATGCCGTAGGCAATGCCGTAGTTGTCCACGTTGTCGGTATCAGTAAAAATGCTGGGTGAGAGGTTGGGTGAATTGCCCATCATGGGCACCATGCTCATGCTCTCGGTGCCAGCGGCAATCATCACGTCGGCCTCGCCAATGCGGATGCGGTCGGCGGCCATTTGCACGGCGCTGATGCCAGAGGCACAAAAGCGGTTCACGGTGATGCCGCCCACGCTCTTGGGCAGGCCAGCGAGCACGGCACCCACACGGGCTACATTGAGGCCCTGTTGCGCTTCGGGAATGGCGCAGCCGCAAATCACGTCTTCAATCGAAGCGGGGTCAAGCCCTGGCACTTGGGCCAAGGCGCTGCGCAGCACAGCGGCCAGCAATTCGTCCGGTCGGGTGTTACGGAAAAAGCCTTTGTGCGAACGCCCAATGGGGGTGCGCGTAGCGGCAACGATGTAGGCTTCTTGAATTTGTTTGGCCATGGTGAAAATCCTTGGGGGCTTTTGATAGCGGTATGGATGCGTTAGCTGTTAGATACAGTAGCGCTTGTTTTTGGTGGGCGCTTGGAAGGAGTCCAAGCCCAGATGAATCGGCATTCCACAGGCTCTATGCCTGTTTCGTCCGTTACAGTCACGGGCACGGTCACTTCGCCTTTGTCGGTACTGCGCATAAGCTCGCGCTGCTCGGCAGTGAGCGTGGCCACGGCTTTGAGAGCGCCCGTGGCACGCTTTTTAAACTGCACATTGAGTTCTTTGACCACGGGCACGCAGTCGTCGCGCACATTCATGCCCATCACCATGCCGGTGGCGGTTTCGGCTAGCAGGGTAGTCGCTACAGCATGCACGCCTCCAATGTGGTTTTGCACCTTGCGCACATTGGCAACGCGGATTTCCACCAGCTCTTTGGTCATCACTTGGTAGCGCAGCTTGGCTGTGCCCGTGAGCGGCACGGCGCGCCCCATCACCACCGAGCGAAACCATGGCCTAAAGTAAGCGGGCACTTCTTCTAAGCGCACCAGTTGGCGCTCTAATCGATTGGGCGCGTAGCTAGGCGTGCCATTGGGCGTGCTATTGGGAGTACTGCTCCCTGCAAGCGTGGCCATCTTAGTTGCGCACCGGTTTGCCAGTAGAGAGCATGCCCATGATGCGCTCTTGCGTTTTGGCCATGGTGAGCAAGCTGCAAAAGGCTTGGCGCTCCAGTGTCATGAGGTAGTCTTCAGTCACCAGCGTACCCGCATCCACATCGCCGCCGCAAATCACGTTAGCAATCAGGCTGGCAATATGAAAGTCATGCTGGCTGATAAAGCCGCCATCGCGCATGTTGATCAACGAGCCCTGAATGGTGGCCTTGCCATTGCGCCCCGCCACAGGGAATTGGCGCTTGGATGGCGCGCGGTAGCCCGATGCAGCCATGGACTTGGCTTCGTTGATGGCCACAAACAAGAGCTCGTCTTTGTTAGGCACAATCACGTCGCTGTGCAGCACGTAGCCTAGCTTGCGCGACTCAATGGCGCTGGTGCCCACCTTGGCCATGGCGGCATTGGTGAAGCCTTCGGTGATGAAGGGCAGCAGGTCTTTGCCATTGCTGCTGGCCAAGTTCTCTGCCGCGCGGCGGGCAATATAGGCCAAGCCACCAGCGCCTGGCACCAGGCCTACGCCCACTTCCACCAAGCCAATATAGCTTTCCATGGCCACAGCGCGCTTAGCGCTGTAAACCGCCAGCTCACAGCCACCGCCCAGCGCCAAGCCGCGCACGGCGCTCACCACCGGCACATTGGCGTAGCGCAGGCGCAGCATCACGCGCTGCACTTCGGCCATGGCTTCTTGCAACAAATCAACACCGCCACTCATGAAAGCAGGCAACATGCCCTGCAAATCAGCGCCCGCGCAAAACGGCTCGTCGCCCGACCAAATCACCACGCCTTGGTAGTCGGCCTCGGCCAGTTCCACGGCTTTTTCAAGCCCTGCCATCACGTCCATGCTGATCACATGCATCTTGGTTTTGATACTGGCAATCACCACCTGCTGGTCCAGCGTCCACAGGCGAATGGCGCTGTCTTCAAACAGCGTTTGGCCTGCAGTTTCAAACTTGGCCGCGTTCGAGCCCAACACGTTTTCTGGGAAATGCTGGCGCTGGTAGACCGGCAGATCGTGCTTGGGCACAAAAGCCTGCGCAGTGGGATTCCATGAACCCGCTGGAGTATGTACACCGCCAGCATCGGCCACGGGCCCTTTGAACACCCAGTCGGGCAGGGGCGCGCTGCACAGCGCCTTGCCAGCGTCAATGTCTGCTTTAACCATATGGGCTACTTCTAGCCAGCCCGCTTCTTGCCACAGCTCAAACGGGCCCTGCGCCATGCCAAAGCCCCAGCGCATGGCCAAATCCACGTCGCGGGCAGTTTCGGCAATGCTGGCCAAATGGATGGCGGCGTAGTGAAAACCGTCGCGCAAAATCGCCCATAGGAACTGGCCTTGTGCGCCTTCAGCGTTGCGCAATAGTTTCAAGCGCTCGCCCGCTGGCTTTTTGAGCATGCGGCCATACACCTCGTCGGCTTTTTCACCGCCCGCCACATAGTCATTGGACTTGGCATCAAAGCGCAAAATATCGCGGCCTACTTTTTTGAAAAATCCTGCCTTGGCTTTTTGGCCCAGCGAGCCCGCGTCCACCAGCGTTTTTAACACCGCTGGTGTGGCAAAGTTGCCATAAAAGGGATCGGTCTCTAGGCTCAAATTGTCTTGCAGTGTTTTGATCACATGGCCCATCGTGTCCAGGCCCACCACATCAGCCGTGCGGAATGTGCCCGAGCTGGCGCGGCCCAGTTTTTTGCCAGTCAGGTCGTCCACCACGTCGTAGCCTAGGCCAAAGTTTTCCACCTGCTTCATCACGCCCAGCATCCCGGCTATGCCCACGCGGTTGGCAATAAAGTTGGGCGTGTCTTTGGCGCGCACCACGCCTTTGCCTAGCGCGCTGGTGACAAAGCTTTCCAGCTGGTCTAACACCACAGGCTGGGTAGTAGGCGTATTGATCAGCTCCACCAGATACATGTAGCGCGGCGGGTTGAAAAAATGGATGCCGCAAAAGCGCGGCTTGATGCTCTCTGGCAGCGCCTCAGAGAGCTTGGTAATCGAAAGCCCCGATGTGTTGGACGCCACAATGGCATGCGCAGACACAAAGGGTGCTATCTTTTTATAGAGGTCTAGCTTCCAGTCCATGCGCTCGGCAATGGCCTCAATGATGAGGTCGCAATCGCGCAGTTGCTCCAAATGCTCGTCGTAATTGGCTTGGCCAATCAGGGCTGCATCCTCGGGCACGCCCAGCGGTGCGGGCTTGAGCTTTTTCAAGCCCTCAATCGCTTTGGTAACGATGCCATTCTTGGGCCCTTCTTTGGCCCCAAGGTCAAACAACACCACAGGCACTTTGAGGTTGACCAAGTGCGCAGCAATTTGCGCACCCATCACGCCCGCGCCGAGAACGGCGACTTTTTTCACTTGGAATCTGGAAACTGGAGACATCAATTACTTTCTGATCGGTTTACTGCACGCGTTCCCAAGTCTGGGTGCGGCCAAAGGGGCCTATGCTGCCGCGCACAGCCAGCTTTTTGCCGCCGTCTTGTGGGGTGAGTTTCAGGCCGTATTCTTTGCCGTTTTCGGGGTCCAAAATTTTGCCACTTGCCCACACCTCTTCAGTGGCCTCTTTTTTAGCGCCGCGTATGATTTCTAGGCCAATAATCGGTTTGCCTTTGCGGGCATCCGTGCATTCCTCGCACACCGCGTCTTGCTTGGCGTCTTTGCGTAGCAGTTTGCTCACCTTGCCCGTTAGCACACCGCCAGCTTCGGTGATGGTGATTTCTGATTTGATTTCTTTGGTTTTTTCGTCAATCGAATGCCACTTGCCCACAGGCGTGTTTTGCGCCATAGCAGTTGCGCCTAGCAGACCCAAGGCTACAGATACCAAACCCAGTTGCAGTTTTTTCATACAGACTCCGTTATAAAAAGTTAAATTGCGCCCAATTGGCACAGGCATGGTTTTACGCGAATACCGCGTCCGTGTCCATCAGCACTTTACTGCCCGTGCGGGCGGTGCGCATGAGCGTGGCGGTCTCGGGCATGAGCTTGGCAAAGTAAAAACGTGCGGTTTGCAGTTTGGCCAGATAAAAATTGTCGGTATTGCCCGCAGCAATTTCGCGCAGCGCCACCTGCGCCATGCGCGCCCAAAAGTAGCCAAATACCAAATGGCCTGCCACGCGCAGGTAGTCCACTGCGGCAGCGCCCACTTCGTCGGCATTTTGAAAGCCTTTGAAACCCAGCTCGGTGGTGAGCTTGGTCACTTGCTCGCCCAAAATCGCAATCGGAGTGATGAATTCGGCCATTTTCTCGTTCACGCCTTCTTCTTCCACCAGCGCAGCAATGAGTTTGCCAAACTTTTTGAGCGTAGCGCCGTTGTTGCCCAGCACTTTGCGACCCAGCAAATCCAGCGACTGGATGGTGTTGGTGCCTTCGTAAATCAAGTTGATGCGGTTGTCGCGCACAAACTGCTCCATGCCCCACTCTTTGATGAAGCCGTGTCCGCCAAACACCTGCATGCAGGCATTGGTGGCGATGTGCCCGTTATCCGTGAGGAATGCTTTCACAATGGGGGTGAGCAGGGAGAGCATTTCACCGCTGTCCTTGCGCACTTTTTCGTCGGGGTGGTGGTGCTCTTTGTCCAGCAGCACCGCGCAGTAGGTGGCCAGCGCGCGGCCGCCTTCGGCGTAGGCGCGGGCGGTGAGCAGCATTTTGCGCACATCGGGGTGCACAATGATCGGGTCAGCTGGTTTATCTGTGGCTTTGGGGCCTGAAAGTGAACGCATCTGGATGCGGTCTTTGGCATAGGCCAGTGCGTTTTGGTAGGCCACTTCGGTCAGGCCAATCGACTGGTTACCCACGCCCAAGCGTGCAGCATTCATCATCACAAACATGCCCTGCATGCCTTTGTTTGGCTGGCCCACCATAGTGCCAATTGCGCCGTCAATGGCGATTTGCGCCGTGGCGTTGCCGTTGATGCCCATTTTGTGCTCTAAGCCGGAGCAAAAAATCGGGTTGCGTGCGCCCAGCGTGCCGTCGGCGTTAACCAAGAATTTTGGCACGATGAACAGGCTCACGCCCTTGATGCCGGGGGGGGCATCGGTTAAGCGCGCCAGCACCAAATGCACGATGTTGCTGGTCATGTCGTTTTCGCCAGCGCTGATGAAGATTTTGTTACCTGTGATTTTGTAAGTGCCGTCTGGCAGTGCTTCAGCCTTGGTGCGCATCAGGCCCAGATCGGTGCCGCAGTGTGGCTCGGTCAGGCACATGGTGCCGGTCCACTCGCCGCTGGTCATTTTGTGCAAATACGTGTCTTTTTGGTACTGCGTGCCGTGCACATGCAGCGCGCCGTAGGCTCCGTGGGTGAGGCCGGGGTACATGGTCCACGCTTGGTTGGCGCTGTTGAGCATTTCATAGACGCACTGGTTCACGGTGCTGGGCAGGCCTTGGCCGCCGTAGGCTGGGTCACAGCTCAGGGCTGGCCAGCCGCCTTCTACGTACTTGGCGTAGGCCTCTTTAAAACCTTTGGGTGTGGTCACGGCATGGGTAGTTTGGTCTAGGGTGCAGCCCTCGCGGTCGCCGCTGATGTTGAGCGGAAAAGCCACCTCGGCGGCGAATTTGCCCGCTTCTTCCAGCACGGCGTTGATGGTGTCGGCGTCGGCATCGGCAAACTTGGGGATTTGCTTGAAATCGTCGGTGACTTTGAGCAGTTCGTGCATCACAAATTGCATATCGCGTAGCGGTGGGGTATAGGATGGCATGGCTTTAGGCTTTCTTTAGCTTGGGGGAAACAGGTTTTGGCGAAATAGTCTGGGAATTTGTCTGAACAGGGCTGGGCGCGGCATTGCGCGCCAAGATGTCGTTGAACGCACGCACGGCGCGGTCAATGGATTTGGGGAATTTCATGAAGCGCGCCTCGTAATGCAACGCCAAAATCAGGCCGTGGATTTCAAAAGCAATTTGGCTTTCATCGGCATCGGCATTGAGCTCACCGGATTCTTTGCCCTGCACGATGGCGCGGTTCATGGCGGCCAACCACGTGTTCACCGAGCCCACCAGCGCGTCGCGCACGGGGCCCGGGCGGTCGTCAAACTCCACTGCGCCGCTGATATACAGGCAACCAGAGTCAATCTCCACCGAGGTGCGCTTCATCCAGTTGGCAAACAGGGCGCGCAGGCGCTCAAGGCCACGCTGGGTGGACAGGGCGGGGTAAAACACCTCCTGCTCAAAGCGGGCATGGTATTCGCGCACAACAGATATTTGCAGCTCCTCGCGTGAGCCAAAATGCGCAAAAACGCCCGATTTGCTCATTTGCGTGACCTCGGCCAGCGCGCCAATCGACAAACCTTCTAAGCCGATTTGAGTGGCCAAGCCCAGTGCAGCATCCACAATGGCCGCCTTGGTTTGCTGACCCTTGTGCAGCGCCCGGCCTTCAGTCGCGCCTGCAGCCACGTTTATAGCCGCGCCTGAGCCGGCGGGCTTGGCATCTTTGGGTTTGGCGATCAAGGTGAGGCTCATGGCGGCAAGCAGGTGTAATAAAACTGAAATAAAACGAACGGTCGTGCTATTTTGCAATATTTTTCACCTACTTGCACACGGCGGGACTATTTCTAGTGGGCTGCGCCTAGGGCTTGGGTGGGATTACCCTAGGTTTTTCCTTTACTTACTCATTAATTCATAGCGAACTATTACCATATGGCGCTGACATTGCCGCTATTTTTTATGAATCTGTAGTTTTTACTTGTTCTGACAGGGTTTCTTTGGTCTGGCACGTCCGAGCGCCGGATGGGCTTTGCCGCCGCTCCTCATGGGCCGAGTACGACCAAATCGTCGGGACGGCAAAGCCCATTCGGCGCTCGGACTTGTAGTGCGCGAAGGGCGGAGCCCAAAACACCTTGCATGCGTTTGGGTGAAATCCAATACACGTTCGGGCAAAACCTCGACCCCGTTCGGCCTGAGCCTGTCGAAGGCTTCGTACACCACCTGCATAAAACAAATGCTATTAAATGCAGAGCGCACTATGACTATATGAATGTGATATTTACCAATTTTCTTATAAAACTAGCCCGCCGCGTCCGCCAGCGGGCAAACCTGTTCAATCCGTTGGCTAAGTTCGTGCCGCAGGGCTTGCAGCTGCGCTATCCGCTCGTCTATGGCGGCTACTTTTTCGCGCAGCAGCTGGGCTACGGCTTGGTCGGGTTTGTTCTCGCTCCACAGGGCGGGCAGGCTCTGGCCGATTTCTGCGAGGGTGAAGCCGAGTTTTTGCGCGGTACGTATGTAGCTTACCAATTGCGCTGTCTCGGGCGGGTATTCGCGGTAGGTGTTGTCGCTGCGGGTGGCGCGGATTAGCCCCAATTTTTCGTAAAACCGCAGGGTGTCGCGGCTAACACTGGTAGCTGTGGCTAATTGTCCAATACGCATACATTGTGTGAATAGTGCTTGACCTTTGAGTGTACTCTAGGCTTTAAGCTTGGGTTTTAACTGGAGAAACTCTATGATTTCATTGCATTTTTATCTGCGCATCGTGCGCGCCAGCGCTTGGTATGACCTGGTTGTGACCATCGGTTTTGCCACGCCTTGGACCTTTATGGCCATTCACCAAAGCCTTGTGGCGCTCAGCATGGGTATGGCGATACCGGGTGCGCTGCCGCCGTTTGAGCCAGCGCACATGCTGATGGCCAATCTGCTGGGCACGGTGGTCACACTGTGGGCCGTCTTGCGGCTGCGCCACACCCAGCGCGCGCATGGGCACTACGACGCGGCCGCGCGCTTTGCGTTCGCCGCTTTGCAGCTCTACGCCGTGGCGCATGGGGCAAGCATGTTGATTGTGGGGTTTACGGTGTTTGAGTTGTTGTTTGGCGCGGCGCAGTTGTTGCCAGTTCGGCAATCCGATGGGTATTAATGCTATTGTAATAATAGCGATATATGACCATATGACGGTGACATTGCCACTATTTTTCATAAATTATGAGTTTAGAGATGCTAAAGCCCGATAATCAGGGCTATGACCAAAGAAACCACCTCCACAGCCTTGGGCTTTGACCAACTGCCGCTGCCGCCTGCCACTTTGGCCAACCTGACCGCCTTGGGCTATACGGCTATGACCCCTATTCAAGCGGCCAGTTTGCCACTAGCTTTGGCCGGTAAAGACATCATTGCGCAGGCCAAAACCGGTAGCGGCAAGACGGCGGCGTTTGCGCTCACTCTCTTGCAAAGCCTTAACCCAAGGCGCTTTGCGGTGCAGGCCATGGTGCTGTGCCCAACCCGTGAGTTGGCCGACCAAGTGGCCACTGAGCTGCGCCGCCTAGCCCGCGCCGAGGAAAACACCAAGGTGGTGACCCTGTGTGGCGGCGTGCCGCTGCGTGGGCAAACGGCCAGTTTGGAGCACGGCGCGCATATTGTGGTGGGCACACCCGGGCGCATCATGGACCATTTGGAGCGCGGCAGTTTGGATATTTCGGCGCTCAACACGCTGGTGCTTGACGAAGCTGACCGCATGCTGGATATGGGCTTTTTGGAAGACATTCGCACGGTGGCCAAGCAGTGCCCCAAAGAGCGGCAAACCCTGCTTTTCTCGGCCACCTACCCCGAAGGCATTGCCAGTCTAAGCGCGCAGTTCATGCGCAACCCGCAAACCATCAAGGTGGATGCAGAGCACTCGGGCAACACTATTGAGCAGCGCTGGTACGAGGTGAGCAGCCATGAGCGCCTGCACGCCGTGGGCCAGCTGCTAGCGCATTTTCGCCCCGAGAGCACGCTGGCTTTTTGCAACACCAAGGCGCAGTGCAAAGACCTGCTTGACGTGTTGCAAGGCCAAGGCTACGCTGCGTTGGCGCTCTATGGCGAGCTGGAGCAACGCGAGCGCGACCAAGTGCTGGTGCAGTTTGCCAATAAGAGCTGCAGCGTGCTGGTGGCCACCGATGTGGCCTCGCGCGGGCTGGATATTGCCAATTTGAGTGCGGTAATCAACGTAGACGTGACACCCGATGCCGAAATACACGTGCACCGCATAGGCCGCACCGGCCGTGCAGGCGAGGCGGGCTTGGCGCTGAGTCTGGTGAGCATGAACGAGATGGGCCATGTGGGCAAAATCGAGCAGATGCAAAACCGCGAATCGCGTTGGCACAAGCTGGAAGAGCTAAAGCCCACCAGCGACAAACCACTGGTCCCCCCCATGGCCACCCTGCACATACAGGGCGGCCGCAAAGAAAAAATCCGCCCCGGCGACGTGCTGGGCGCACTCACGGCAGACTTGGGCTACACCCGCGAGCAGGTAGGCAAGATCACCGTCAACGAGTTTTCCACCTACGTGGCCGTGAGCCGCGCCATCGGCCACGATGCGGCGCGGCGGCTGGGGGACGCGCGGATCAAGGGCAAGGGCGTGCGGGTGCGGCTGCTTTAACGCAAACAGCCATTTGTTTGAATAAAAAGCATTAAATAAAGTACACTTATCAGATCCAAATAAATATCCAATGCTATGGAACAACTCTTTGCCAACCGCTCCATCAGTGTGACTGAACTCAAGCGCAGCCCTAGCCTTGCTATTGAAGCAGCGGGCGATGAGCCTGTGGCGGTGCTCAATCACAATCGGCCTGCCGCTTACTTAGTGCCAGCCGCGACTTACCAAAACATGCTGGCGCAGTTGCAGGTGCAGCAATGGCGCAGTGCCATTGATACCAGCCGTGCAGATGGCAGACCAGACGTGTCGGAAGATGAAGCGTTTGCTGTTGTAGAAAAGGCCATTGCGGCGGTGGAGCGCAAGGCACGATCTAAAGCGCTTGCTGCTTAACGCGCATGGTTTGCAGATACAGCGCCGTTGCGTTAGATGATTTAACGGCGATTGCCAGCTATATCGCACGCGACAACCCCAAGCGTGCCAGAAGTTATGTGGCTGAACTGCGGACTACAGCCAGCATATTGGCAAAGCAGCCAGGAATGGGGCGTTTGCGCAATGATCTCGGTTCAGGTGTGCGGCTTTTTCCACACGGAAATTATGTGATCTTATTTACCGCTCTGGCTGGCGGCGGTGCGCGCGTTGAGCGGGTGCTGCACGGGGCGCGGGATTTGTCAGTGGTAGTTCAATCGTGAATGTGGCCGCCAAAGTGCGCCAATTAGCCCCGACTGACAAATCCCAGCATTTTAGGCTTTCTTGTAGGCAAACACCGTCTGGCGCTGCTCGCCCAAGCCCTCAATGCCAAGCGTCATCACATCGCCTTTGCGCAAAAAGCGTGGCGCTGCAACACCGTCTTTTTTCATGCCCATGCCTACGCCGGGGGGCGTGCCAGTGGTGATCACATCACCGGGCATCAGAGTCATGAATTGGCTCACATAGCTCACAATTTTCGCCACACTGAAAATCATGGTTTTGGTGTTGCCAGTTTGCATGCGCTGGCCGTTCAGGTCTAGCCACATGGCCAGCTTTTGCGGGTTGGGCACTTCGTCGGTGGTGACCATCCATGGGCCAATCGGGCCAAAGGTGTCGCAGCCCTTGCCCTTGTCCCACTGCGGGCCGCGTTCGAGCTGGTATTCGCGCTCGCTCACGTCGTTGACCAGCGCGTAGCCTGCCACAAAGTTCAATGCGTCTTTTTGGCTGACGTATTGCGCCTTGGTGCCAATCACAATGCCCAGTTCCACTTCCCAGTCGCTTTTCACCGAGTTTTTCGGCAGCATCACATCGTCGTTCGCGCCTTGTATGCAGCTGGTGGCCTTCATGAACACGATGGGTTCTTTGGGGATCGGCATGCCCGCTTCTGCGGCGTGGTCGGAATAGTTCAGGCCAATGGCGATGAATTTGCCGATGTTGGTCACGGGGCAGCCCATGCGTGGTTTGCCTTTGACGGCGGGGAGTTTGTCGGTTTTGATTTTGGCTATTTTTGCCAAGGCCGCAGAGCCTAGTTGCTCTGCGCCAATGTCTTTAACAACACTGCTCAAATCGCGCAAAACGCCGTTGCTGTCAATCAGGCCGGGTTTCTCTTTGCCAGGGTTGCCGTAGCGGACCAATTTCATACTGTCTCCTAGGGTTAATATGCAATTGATTGTACGCAAGAAAAAACGCGGCTTGTAGCAGAAGTTTGCTGGGCTATGAGGCCTCTTGGGCGCTAGCAGCCTAGGGTAGCGCCTTGCGTAAGCGCCGCACGCGTTGCCATACCAAGGCTTTGGGCATTGTCATGCCCATCATCGTGGTGCAGCGCGCAAGCCAGCCATGGCGTTGCTCCAGCGCGTTGATGGCCTTGGCCAAATCAACACATACCGACGCACCATAAGCACTCTGCGCTTTAACGATGGCTTGGCGCAGCAATGGCAAGCTGGGCTGCATCATGGCCAGATCAATCACGTCGCGGCTGAACACGCCGTCATCGGCCCAACGGTCGGAGTTAGCCAGCAGCTTGCTGGCGCACATGTCGCGTGGCGTGAGTGTGGCGATTCCGCAAACCGTATCTCGCGCAAGCGATTGATCAAGCGTGATGCGCCCCTCAAGCACGATCTCCAGTTTGATCGGCTGCCCCAGCACCGACACCATCGTGCGAATGCCATATTGATCTGCACGCATGTCGCGTACTTGCGTCAACGGCGCAGCGCCCTCGCGCACGATGCCTTGCACGCCCTGCGCGCCTGAGAGTAATAGCCTCAGCGCGCGGTAGTGGTCGATGCCAGAGACCATGAAATCTATGTCCAAAGATTCGCGGTATTCACCATAGCGCAGCGCCATGGCTGTGCCGCCGCCAAACAGACAATGGTGTGCTTTGAGTAAGGGCGCATCCAAACTGGCCAGTACATGGGCAATGCGTTGGTGATGCAGCCGGGTGAATAGCGCTTGGGACATGCTTAGGAGCCCTCGCCAAAAGCAGTTTGTAAGGCCTGCAGCAGTTGCAGTTCATGCGCTTGCAAGGAGGCTGTGTCAAAGTGTTTGGCGTTTCGCTCGTAAATATTCCAAGCTTCTAATGGCTTGAGCATCAAACTACTGTTGATTTGCCAAGCCAGCTGTGCTAAAGCTGGATACCGCGCAAGCTCAATGCGTGCCGGAATCCAGCCAATATGGCTTGCTTCTTGCGCCACCGGCAGTGTGTTGACGGGCTGCATAGCCAAAGCCCAACCCAAAGAATCAAGCGTCTGCGCATATGCACCAATAGCCACGCTGGGCGCGCCCTGTTCTATGCGGTACAGGGTCACACGCGAAATGCCTGAGGCTTGGGCCAAGGCTGTAGAGCTGATCTTCAACGCCCTTCGCTGGGCGTAGATCTGCGCCCCCAAAGGCTTAAGTGGCTTGGAATTTATGTCAACACCAGTGAAAAGTATTTTTTCCATTTTGATTCTAATTATATACAATTTAATATTTTTGTCAAATATAAGAATCATAAAATTTCTACGCATGGAATTTTAGCTTAACCGATACCTGCTAATGGTGTGGTGCCAATGGTTCACAAACGGATAAACTCTCCAGCATGAAACCCTATATTCCTATCATGCCTGCGCCCGCGCGCGCATGGGGCAGCGCCCCCACCAGCCAAGCGCCAGGCTGGGTGTATACAGATGATGCTTTGTACCAGCGCGAGCTAGAGCGTCTGTTTTACCAAGGCCACTGGTGCTATGTGGGGCTGGAGTGTGAGATACCCAAGGCGGGGGACTACAAGCTGAGCAAAATTGGCGAGCGCAGCGTGGTGATGGTGCGTGAGCGCGGGCGTGCGGGGCAGGCGGACAGCATCCATGTGTTGGAAAACCGCTGCGCCCACCGCGGTGTGCAGTTCATGCGCGAGCGCACTGGCAATGCGCGCAGCTTTGTCTGCCCCTACCACCAGTGGACGTACAAGCTCAATGGGGATTTGGCGGGGCTGCCGTTTAAAAACGGCGTGGACGTGGCGGCCACGGATGAATGCGAAGCTTTCAAGCAAGGCGGCATGCCCGAAGATTTTCTGCTCAGTGACCACGGCCTGACCAAGCTCAAAGTGGCGCGGCGCGGTGGCGTGGTGTTTGCGTCGTTTGACCACGACGTGGAAAGCTTTGAAGACTATTTGGGGCCCCAAGTGCTGCCCTATTTTGACCGCGTGTTCCACAAGCCGCTCAAGCTCTTGGGCATCAACCGCCAGCGTATCCCGTCGAACTGGAAGTTGATGCAAGAGAACATCAAAGACCCCTACCATCCGGGTCTGCTGCACACCTGGTTTGTCACCTTTGGACTGTGGCGAGCTGACCAAAAAAGCCAGATGGTGCTGGACGCCAAAGGGCGGCATGCCTGCATGGTGTCTAGGCGCAACGAGGCGGCGGCCAGCGCAGCTGTGACGGCGGGCGTGACGAGTTTCAAAGCGGGCATGCAACTGGGGGATGACCGCTTGCTGGATGTGGTGCCTGAAGCGTGGTGGGCAAATACTGGCAGTGGCAGTGGCAGCGCTGGTGGCGCTGGTGGCGCTGGTGGCGCTGCGCCCACAGTGGTCATGATGACGCTGTTTCCCAGCCTCATCATCCAGCAGCAGGTCAACTCATTGTCCACCCGCCACATCCAGCCTGTGGGCGTGGGCGAATTTGACTTTGTGTGGACGCATTTTGGATTTGAAGACGACACAGCCGAGATGACCCGGCGGCGCTTGCGTCAAGCCAATTTGTTCGGTCCTGCGGGCTATGTGAGCGCTGACGATGGCGAGGTGATTGCATTTGTGCAGCAGGCCTTTGCGGCCAACCAACAGGCGCGCACCGTGAGTGAGCTAGATGGCCGCGAGGTAAAAGCCACAGACCACATGGTCACCGAAACCCTGATTCGCGGTATGTATGGCTACTGGCGCTCACAAATGGGTGTTTAACCCGTAATTTATAGAAAATACTGCCAATGTCAGCGTCATATGGTCATAGTTTGCTATTAAAAACATAATCATGAATCATTCAAACTTTACCGATGTGCAAGCCCTGCACCTGCGCTACGCCCAGATTGTGGACAGCAGCGATTTCTCTGCCTGGCCCGATTTGTTCACCGAGCAATGCATTTACCAAATCCAGTCGCGTGAAAACCACGAGGCTGGGCTGCCGCTGTCGATTTTGCGTTTTGAAAGCCAAGCCATGCTGCGCGACCGCGTCTATGGTGCGCAGCAAACGATCTACCACGACCCGTATTACCAGCGGCATATCGTGAGCGCACCGCTGCTCACACAGGAAGATGGTGACTGCATAGAGGCTGATACGGCGTATCTGGTGATTCGCACGCACCGCAACGCCATGCCCGAAATTTTGAGCGTCGGCCGTTATCTAGACCGTATGGTGCGCACATCTGAGGGGCTGAAATTTTCTCAGCGCCTGTGCATTTTTGACAATGATCTGATTGCTAACTCGATGATCAAACCTATCTAGCGGCAAAGCTGTTCACCATTAGTCTGTCGCGCCCGAGCAGCGTTTTGGCTATCCCGACGCGCCCTCATGCGGG
>JAYTMT010000011.1:0-5472 GCA_043728315.1 Polaromonas sp.
AAATCAAGGCTAAGATAAACTGGCAATTTACGACCGATACAGCTCGCATCAAGCTTAAACGACTCTATCCGACATTTGACGTGTGACACGACACTAGAGCCATTAAAGAGTTTGTCAGTGCCTGCCACCGCATCAGGAATCACATCAGAGGTGATTTTGTCGGTCAGGGGGTTTATGTTGATTTTGATGGACTTGCCAGTGACGGCTACTTCGTCGGTCACGCTGGCCAACACGTTGCCGCCTGCGTCGGACACGCGCGCCACAAATGGGGCGGTAAACACCGTGCTTTTAAACTTGAGCAGGAAGCGGCCATTGGCATCTGTTTTGCCTTTGACCTCGTTGCCTTTGGAGTCCACTAGGGTGACCTCTGCTCCCTTGAGCGGCGCGCCGTCGCCCGCCGCGCCGTCCGCGCCAGAATCGCCGCCACTGTCGCCACCTACGCCATCAGCCCCAATGCCAGAGAGGTCGGCAATATTGGTGCTGGCCACTGGAGCTAGGGGGTCAACCACGGCAACAGGTGTTGTGCCGCCGCCGCCACCGCAGGCGCTAAGGAGCGCAAGAGATACTGCGGCCACTAAATGCGGCAATGAAGATCGGGCTGAGAAAGCGCCGTCTGGCGCATCTGGCTGGGTAGGGCGTATTGCAGCGCTTGGGGGAGAGTTTTTTCGAATGGAAAGCATGCTTGCTCCTGTAGGGTTATTTTTGACAACAAAAAAAATTGTTGTTGGCTGCAACTGTACATTAACCCGCTGATTAACACCATCCCATAAATTGATTAAGTATTTACCCTATATTGAGCCAGGGTGTTTAGCCTTGGCCACCCGCCCCATCAGGTAAAACTCAGGATTGGGCATCATGGAGCTAAACGATGCCATGCGGTTAGACAGGCCAAAAAATGCGGTGATGGCGGCTATGTCCCAAGCGTCTTCGTCATTAAAACCGTGGGCGTGCAGGGCGGCAAAGTCGGCATCGTTGATTTGGTCGGAATGCAGGCAGACTTTGGTGGCAAAGTCGAGCATGGCCAACTGGCGCGGGCTGATGTCGGCTTTGCGGTAGTTGATGGCCACTTGGTCGGCCACCAGCGGCTTTTTCTCATAAATTCGCAAAATAGCGCCGTGCGCCACCACGCAATACAGGCAGTGGTTGGCCGCGCTGGTGGCCGTCACTATCATCTCGCGGTCGCCTTTGCTCAGGTTGCTGGTGCGACCCACGCTCTCGGGTGTCATCAGCGCGTCGTGGTAAGCAAAAAACGCCCGCCACTCGGCAGGTCTGCGCGCAAATGCCACAAATACATTGGGAATAAAGCCTGCTTTTTCTTGCACTTCTAGGATGCGCGTCTTGATGTCATCGGGCAGGGTGTTGATGTCGGGGCTGGGGTAGCGGGGGGTGGTGGTTGAGTTGGTCATGGTGGCCTTTTTTAAACTGGTGAATGCATTAACAAGGATTGTGGTGCGATGATTATGGTGTTTTTTCACACCACAAACCACACTACAAACCTCACCACACAAGGAACTGACATGCCCAATCCATCAAACCACCCAGCAAGCAGCCAAACCAACGACCCTGTCTACGACAAAGGCATGGCCACCCGCACCGCGGTGCTGGGCGCTGACTATGTGCAAGGCGCGGCCAAGCGCGCCACTGATTTCACCCGCCCGCTGCAAGACATGGTGACACGCCACGCTTGGGGCAACACTTGGCAACGCACAGGCATTGACCTGAAAACACGCAGCATCGTCACGGTGTCGATGCTGGTGGCGCTGGGGCGCATGCATGAGCTGAAAATCCATGTGCGCGGCGCGCTCAACAACGGCGTGACGCCCGCTGAGCTGCAAGAGATTTTTTTGCACGCCAGCGTGTACTGCGGTTTTCCGGCGGCGGTGGACGCGTTTCGCACGGCGTCTGAGGTGGTGGACGCGCCGTAATAATCCGCATGCAGCGGTCACTGCTTGATTTGAGCTTCTGTGGCTTCTAGTTTGAGCGTCCGATCTTGCGCGCCCGATCAGCGTTTTGGCTATCCCGACACGCCCTCATGCGGTGGGTACACCGAAATCGGTCGATCGGGATAGCCAAAACGCTGATCGGGCTATGCTCGCTGCGAGGTTTTAATACCGGAGGCACGTCACTCTTAGAGCATCATTTACTATATAAAATGTAGCGTATTATGACCATATGATAACGACATTGCCACTTTTTTTCATGAGAAGTGCAAATCTAAGCGTGAAACAGAGCGCAACCAAGCTTTTGACAATGAAGCAGAGCAGTTTTCAACCGTTCCCAGCAACCATCTCGCCCTGCGGCTAAGCGAGTGCTGTGCCAATGCGCAAACAATAAGGGCGCTGGGCTTGTTTTTTGGAGCAAACGGGGGATCAGAATGTTCATCTGTCTGAGCCCGAAGGGCGAGTTATGAACACTCCCCCCATTTGCTCAAAAAAACAAGCTCCCCCGAAGGGGCCAGCGATCCGTTTGCGCGTTGGCACAGCACTCGCTTAGCCGCAGCAGTGACCAAGCCAGACAAGAACCCTTCGACAAGCTCAGGGCGAACGGGGAAAAGGTGGCTCAGCAAGACATGAACCCTTCCACAAGCTCAGATCGAACGGAGAGTGCAAAAAGCGAACCGCATGCAGCATTCACCCCGCCATGAGCTTGTGCACCAAATCCACCGCGGTGTGCGCTTGGTATTTGCGCATCAAGCGGGCGCGGTAAATCTCGACGGTGCGGTGGCTGATGGCCAGCAGCTTGCCGATTTGCTTGCTGGTTAGGCCATCGAGCACATAGGCAGCCACCTCGCGCTCGCGGGCGGTGAGCTCGGCTTTCACCACGCGGCTGGCTGATAGGTCTTCAAAGCTCCAAATACCCGCCTCGTGCGGCTGCGCTTGGTTGAGCGCGCGGCCTGTCACATGGCACCAAAACAGCTCGCCCGCCAGCCTGCCGCCCACACGCTTCATCAAGCGGTCATCGGCATAGCGGCCGTTGCGGCCCAAAAGCGGCGCTATGCGCGCGCCAGTGCGTTCGTATTCCTCTTGGCTGGGGTAGAGCGCGGAGAAGCTTTGGCCAAGCAACTGCTCTTTGCTCGCGCCAAACATGTCGCACAACTGGGCGTTGCAGTCGATCATTTGGCGGTTGCGAGACAGGGCTAGGCCAATGGGTGCAAAATCAAAGGCAGCGCGGTAGTCGATATCCATGGTTCTCAACACACAAGGGTATAAGCTTACGCAACACTACGTATGCCATTACGTAGTATCGTAGGGCATCTCAAACTCATGGAGACATTGACGTGAATAAAGTTTATCCCAGCGCCGCTGCGGCTTTGCAGGGTGTGGCCAAAGATGGCCAATTGATTGCAGTGGGCGGCTTTGGCCTGTGCGGCATACCCGAGGCCTTGATTGACGCACTGCGTGACAGCGGTGTGCAAAACCTCACTGCGATTTCCAACAACGCTGGCGTGGACGATTTTGGCTTGGGCAAGCTGCTGCAAACCCGCCAAATCAAGAAAATGATAGCCAGCTATGTGGGCGAAAACAAAGAGTTTGAGCGCCAGTATTTGGCCAAAGAGCTCGACCTAGAGTTCACCCCCCAAGGCACGCTGGCCGAAAAGCTGCGCGCTGGCGGCGCTGGCATTCCCGCATTTTTCACCAAAACTGGCGTGGGCACGCTGATTGCAGAAGGCAAAGAGCTGCGCGAATTTGACGGCGAAACCTATGTGATGGAACGCTCGCTCACGCCCGAGCTAAGCCTAGTGAAAGCGCAAACCGCCGACAAATCGGGCAACCTGCGCTTTAACCTGACGGCACGTAATTTCAACCCCGCCGTGGCCATGGCGGGCAAGGTGTGTGTGGTGGAGGTGGAAGAAATTGTGGAAGTGGGCGAACTCGCGCCCGACGATATCCACCTGCCTGGCATTTATGTGCACCGCATTGTGCTCAATGCGTCGCCCGAAAAACGCATTGAAAAACGCACGATTACAGAAACACAAGGAGTTTGATATGAGCTGGAGCCAAGACCAAATGGCCGCACGCGCGGCCCACGAACTCGAAGACGGTTTTTACGTCAACTTAGGCATAGGCATACCGACGCTGGTGGCCAACCATGTGCCCGCCGACAAAGAAGTTTGGCTGCAATCTGAGAACGGCATGCTGGGCATAGGCCCATTCCCCACCGAAGACAATGTGGATGCCGACCTCATCAACGCAGGCAAACAAACGGTGACCACCATCAAGGGCAGCAGCATTTTTGGCTCAGACCAAAGCTTTGCTATGATTCGCGGCGGCAAAATCAATTTGAGCATTCTGGGCGCAATGCAGGTCAGCGAAAAAGGCGATTTGGCCAACTGGATGATCCCAGGAAAAATGGTCAAAGGCATGGGCGGCGCTATGGACTTGGTAGCAGGCGTGAAGCGTGTGATTGTGCTCATGGAGCATGTGGCACGCAAGAAAGACGGCACAGAAGATATGAAGATTTTGCCCGCCTGCACCCTGCCGCTCACAGGCGTGGGCGTGGTCGATCGCATCATCACCGATTTAGCCGTGATGGATGTGACCCCGCAAGGCCTTAAAGTGGTGGAACTAGCGCCGGGCGTGACGCTGGAGGCGCTGCAGGCCAAAACGGGGGTGAAGCTGGTTTAGGATGCGTAATCTGCCCAGTCTTGGCTACTTTGCACCAAGAGCAGCCCATCGACGGATTTGAAATGTGCATCCAATGTGTACAAAGCGCAGCCCGCCTTTAATGCGCAGGCCGCGATCCACACATCGTTCATAGGAATAGGCGTGCCCGCTTTGCGCAGTTGGTCAAACACTTGGGCAAACAAGCGGCTGCAAGCCTCGTCTACCGTGGCCACGTGCACGCAATCTGCAGCTAAAAAAGCCTGCAAACCCAATTCATTTTCAGCCGTTTTGTTGCCTTTGAGGAAGCCCGCACGCAGCTCGCCGAGCACTGGCGCAGGCAGCCACACCTGATCGGCTGCGCCGATGATGCGCACGGCTTCTGGGTTGCCTGCTCGGTGGGCGCTGTAGGTATTGGTATCTAGGCACAGCGCTGGCATGCTTACTTCCAAGCCTCGGCTTCAATTTCACCAAACGCTTGCGTGGCTTTCGCGAATTCACGCACATCTTTGACGCTCCAAACCCCTGCGAGTGCAGACAAATTATTGCGCGGCGCAAATGCGTCAGCGCTTGGCGTTGTTTTGCGCAAAGCCTGCGCAATCAATTGGTGCAAAAACCGGTTCACGCTCAAATCGCGCTTGAGGGCTTCGCGCTTGAGGATTTTAGCCAAACTGTCGTCAAGGTCGCGGATGATCAGGGTAGTCATGCTTAACTCCGTAAATGGCAAGGGCGTAGAGATATGATATCACGATATCAATTTCTTTCTCATCCAAGCCTTTTCCAATGAGGTATGAGTCTGAAGCGACGCCGTATTTCCACCCAGAAATGAGTCTGAGGCCAAGTATGCAAGACTAGTGGTCAAGGGTTGATC
>JAYTMT010000012.1:0-3008 GCA_043728315.1 Polaromonas sp.
CGGCCGCGAAGGGCGCTAAGGTACGCGAAGGACGCGAAAGGGACACCAAAAAAATGGTTCTAGTCGTCCTGAGTTTGTAATTTTTAAATATTAAAACTCTTTATTTGGTATATTTTTGATAGTGAACTATGACCATATCACGCCGACATTGACAGTATTTTTTATAAATTTGGTATTTTTTCGCGTTTTTCGCGCATCTTAGCGCCCTTCGCGGCCGGAAACCCGAATTCAACCCTTAGCTACCAAACCCGCCATGCCAAGAAGCCAACTATTCAAGACCCTAGAACAAACCCCAGAATGGGACATCGCCATCATCGGCGGCGGCGCCACGGGGCTGGGCGTGGCGCTGGATGCTGCGGCTCGGGGGTTTAGTGTGGTGCTGGTGGAAAGCCATGACTTTGCCAAGGGCACTTCGTCGCGGGCTACCAAATTGGTGCACGGCGGCGTGCGCTATTTGGCCCAAGGCAACATCAGCCTCGTGCGCGAGGCGCTGCATGAGCGCACCACGCTTTTGCACAATGCGCCGCATTTGGCGCAGCCGCTGGCCTTTGTCATGCCCTCGTATTCCTACATCGACACGCCTTTTTACGGCATTGGCCTGAAAATGTACGACCTGCTGGCAGGCAAAGCAGGGCTTGGTAGCACCGAATTCCTAAGCGCCAAACGCGCCGCCGCCCTGTTGCCCAATCTCAAAACCACAGGTCTCAAAGGCGGCGTGAAGTATTGGGATGGCCAGTTTGACGATGCGAGGTTAGCGCTTGCTATCGGCAAAACAGCTGCTGGCAAAGGCGCTTTGCTGCTCAACTATTGCAAAGCCACAGGTCTGACGCACGAGGGCGGCAAAATAGTCGGCCTGACATGCCAAGACGTGGAAACGGGCATTTCACACAGCATCAAAGCCAAGTGCGTCATCAATGCCGCTGGCGTATGGGTAGACGAATTCCGCGAAATGGACGGCCAAGCGCTGGGCCGCCCCGTGAAACCCATGGTAGCGCCCAGCCAAGGCGTGCACATCGTGGTGGACCGCGAATTTTTGCCCACAGACCATGCTCTGATGGTGCCCAAAACGGCGGATGGCCGCGTGCTATTTGCCGTGCCGTGGCTGGGCAAAGTCATCTTGGGCACGACAGACACCCCCCGCCAAGACTTGGCCCGCGAGCCCACGCCGTTTAAAGAAGAGCTGGACTTCATCTTGGACGAATCTGCCCAATACCTCAGCCGCCCGCCCACACGCGCCGACATCAAATCCATTTGGGTAGGCCTGCGCCCCTTGGTCAAACCGCCCGAAGACGACGGCGGCAACACCAAGGCGCTCAGCCGCGAACACACCATTTTGACCAGCAAATCAGGCCTATGCACCGTGACTGGCGGCAAATGGACCACCTACCGCGCCATGGCCGAAGACGTGTTGGCGCAATGCATGGCGGCCAGGCTCTTGCCCACCAAGGCAGGCGGCGTTACTGTCAAACTGCCGCTCAGCGGCGCTGTGACGCACGCGGCGCTGGGCAGCGGGTCTGGCGTGCAAGCGGCATCCAGTGGCAACGTCAGCTACGCAGCCCACAGCATCGCCAACGTGCCCAGCCTCACCAACTATGGCTCAGAGGCGGCAGCCGTGCAAGCCCTGCCCGGTGCCGATGTGCAGCTAGGCTGGGGCTTGTCAGAGGCCATGGTGCGCTACGCCGCGCGCCACGAATACGCCCGCACCGTAGAAGACGTGCTAGCCCGGCGCAGCCGATTGCTATTCCTAGACGCAGCGCTAGCCTCATCGCTGGCGCACCGCGTGGGCGAGATTTTGTTAGAAGAAAACAATGTTGACCCGCAAACCAGCGCCTTTGTGGAGCTGGCGGCGCAGTATTTGCGCTTGCCTGATTGAGGTTTACTTCCGGTTGGGACTTGATGGGCTGAGGCCGAAAGCGGGTGCATTTTTGAACGCAGAGGGCGCGAAGGTTTCGCAAAAGACGCAAAAGAATACCGAAAACTCCTTGTGCTTAGAAAATTTGACCAATGTCAGGGTGATATGGTCATTGCTTGCTATGAATTTATGAGTTATTGATTGATCAAATAACTATAAATATGCAGCAATTTATCCCAACTGTCGTTGTAAAAATACTTTCAAACTCCTCCCAAGCTCTCTTAGTGCTACTGCCTAAACCGTGCACAAACACCACCAGTTTTTTTTCATGACTTATTGTGTCATTATTTGTATCAGCTAAGTTTCAGGGTTGCAAATTGCAACCCTGAAACTTAGCATCAGTAGACGTATTTTTTTAATGTTTGATGTAATTTTAAGGCGGTAAGCTATTGATTTTAAACAATTAGCCGTATAAAATCAAATTTCAATAAACACACGGCCAATGGAATATATCCCACTCTCAGGCAATGCTGCGCGGCAGCTGATCGACGCCTGTGTGGTGTTTGACGAGCACCAGCGGGTGCGGGCGCAGGCGCGTGCTTATGCGGGGGGCATGTATTGGAAGCGCCAAGATGCTTACGAGTATTTGGTGAAAACTGCACCCAACAACCGCCAAAAACGGCTAGGCCCACGCTCAGCGCAGCTAGAGGCGGTGTACGCAGAGTTCACGGGGCGCAAACAGGCGCTTGAGCAGCGCTTGGCCGCTCTGCGCTTGCAGCTCACCGATGCAGAGCGCACCAACAAAGCGCTCAAGGCTGGGCGCGTGCCGCCCACCGTGGTGGCTGTGCTTGCCAGCATTGAGGAGGCGGGGCTAGATGCCCACTTTGTAGTGGTGGGCACGCATGCGCTCTATGCCTACGAAGCGGCAGCAGGGGTGCGCATTGTGCAAGGCGCATTGGCCACGCAAGACGTGGATTTGCTCTGGGATGCACGCCGCAGGGTGCAGTTTGTGACCGATATGGAGAAATTCGACGGTTCGATGCTGCGCGTGTTGCAAAGCGCCGATGCCAGCTTTCAGCGCAAAGAGGGGCACAAAGAGGGTCACAAGGAAACCGCCATCAATGCCAAAGGTTTTGAGGTGGATTTTTTGCGCCGC
>JAYTMT010000013.1:0-6122 GCA_043728315.1 Polaromonas sp.
TGCAAGACTTGACCCCTTGCTTTCCTGTGACCCCTTGCTTTCACTTGTGACCCCTTGCTTTCACTTGCTTTCAATGTGACCCCTTGCTTTCAATGCAAGACTTGACCCCTTGCTTTCCGAGACTTGACCCCTTGCTTTCCGACCCCTTGCTTTCCTTGCAAGACTTGACCCCTTGCTTTCCTGAATGAACACCCACCACGATGACAAGATCAGGCTGGTGGTGGTGCCTTGGCGAAGCGGCATCAAGGAGGAGCCCGCAGGGCGGGGGACAGCCGCGTAGCTAAGGCAGCACCGCCGGCCTGATCCCGCGAGACTGCGCTTGCAAACTCTTTACTTCTGCAGGGCTACATATGCCGCAATCCCGTCCGAGATTTCTTTTTGCGCCGACTCCAGCCCTTCCCAGCCGTTGATCTTGACCCACTTGCCTTCTTCTAAATCTTTGTAGTGCTCAAAGAAATGCGCGATGGTTTTCAGGCGCAGGGGGTTCATGTCTTCGGGCTTTTTCCAGTGGCTGTACAGGGAGCATTTTTTGTCAATGGGCACGGCCAGCACTTTGCCGTCTTCTCCGGCTTCGTCGGTCATTTTTAAGATGCCAATGGCGCGGCAGGTGACCACCACACCCGGAATCAAGGGCACGGGCGTGATCACCAGCACATCTACGGGGTCACCGTCACCGCTCAAGGTTTTGGGCACATAGCCGTAATTGGTGGGGTAATGCATCGACGTGGACATGAAACGGTCGACAAAAATTGCGCCGCTTTCTTTGTCCACTTCGTATTTGATCGGGTCGGCATTCATCGGAATTTCGATGATGACGTTGAATTCATGAGGGGCATTTTTGCCCGGATGGACGCGGTCTAAAGACATAGAAAAACTCCACTTTAAAAACGATTAGCCTAGGATTAACCCTGATTTTACTTTCATAGCGCTTGCTTGGCAGGAAAAATGTCACATTTTGCGGCTACATTGCGTTTGTTGGCCATTCGCCCTCCTTTTTTTAGAGGGACGATGAAGCAACGCGGCAGGTACGGGGCTTATCGCTTCATCAGCTCTAGCGTTGTACCTTCTTCGTCACGTAAAACTAGGAGTACTTTTTATGACAGGCAATTCAGCGCTGATACTGGCGCTTGTGTGCGGGCTTATCGCCGTCGGATACGGCGTGTGGGCGCGCAGTTGGATTCTCGCGCAAGACGCGGGCAATGCGCGGATGCAAGAGATTGCAGCCGCTATTCAAACCGGTGCCGCCGCTTATCTGGCGCGCCAATACAAAACCATCACCATCGTCGGCGTTGTTCTGGCGGCTTTGATTGGTATTTTCCTTGACGGCATGTCCGCCATGGGTTTTATCATTGGCGCGGTGCTCTCGGGCGCTTGCGGCTTTATTGGCATGAATGTGTCGGTCAAGGCCAATGTGCGCACGGCGCAGGCTGCCACCAAGGGCATTGGCCCTGCGCTTGATGTCGCTTTCCGCGGTGGCGCTATCACTGGCATGCTGGTGGTGGGTCTTGGCCTCTTGGGCGTGACGGCGTTTTATTGGTTTTTGGTGGGCAATGGCAACCTCACACCTGACAAAAACTTGGCCAAAATGCTCAACCCGTTGATCGGTTTTGCCTTTGGCTCGTCCCTGATCTCGATTTTTGCGCGCCTTGGCGGCGGCATTTTCACCAAAGGCGCTGACGTGGGTGCAGACTTGGTGGGCAAAGTGGAAGCGGGCATCCCCGAGGACGACCCACGCAACCCAGCCGTGATTGCCGACAACGTGGGCGACAACGTGGGCGACTGCGCTGGCATGGCCGCTGACTTGTTTGAAACCTACGCCGTCACGCTGATTGCCACCATGGTGCTGGGCGCACTGCTGGTCACGGGCGCGGGCACAGCCGCTGTGGTCTACCCATTGGCACTGGGCGCGGTGTCCATCATTGCATCCATCATCGGTTGCTTCTTCGTCAAAGCATCGCCGGGCATGAAAAACGTGATGCCTGCGCTGTACAAAGGTTTGGCAGTGGCGGGCGGCTTGTCGCTGGTTGCCTTTTACTTTGTGACCACTTGGCTCATGCCCGACAACGCGATTAAAGCGTCTGGCACGCAAATGGCCTTGTTTGGTTCTTGCGCGGTTGGCTTGGTGTTGACTGGTGCGCTGGTTTGGATCACCGAGTATTACACTGGCACGCAATACGCGCCTGTGAAACACATCGCCCAAGCCTCCACTACTGGCCACGGCACCAACATCATTGCTGGCCTTGGTGTGTCGATGCGTTCTACCGCTTGGCCTGTGATTTTTGTCTGTGCGGCCATTTGGTGCGCGTTCAAATTGGCTGGCTTGTATGGCATTGCCATTGCTGCTACCTCCATGCTCAGCATGGCTGGTATCGTCGTGGCGCTTGACGCTTATGGCCCTATTACTGACAACGCAGGCGGCATTGCCGAGATGGCCGAACTGCCAGCCAGCGTGCGCGACGTGACTGACCCGCTGGACGCCGTGGGCAACACCACCAAAGCCGTGACCAAGGGCTACGCCATTGGCTCGGCTGGCCTGGCAGCGCTGGTGCTGTTTGCTGACTACACCCACAAACTCGAAGCTTACGGCAAAGCGATTAGCTTTGATTTGAGCGACCCGATGGTCATCATTGGCCTGTTTATTGGCGGCTTGATTCCTTACCTCTTTGGCGCAATGGCCATGGAAGCGGTAGGCCGCGCGGCTGGCTCGGTGGTGGTAGAAGTGCGCCGCCAGTTTGCCGATGGTGCCATCATGGCAGGCAAACGCAAGCCCGATTACAGCGCAGCAGTAGACATGTTGACCACAGCGGCGATTAAAGAAATGATGATTCCATCGCTCTTGCCAGTGGTGGTGCCCGTGGTAGTGGGCTTGGCGCTGGGCCCTGCGGCACTGGGCGGCTTGCTCATGGGCACAATTATTACCGGTTTGTTTGTGGCTATTTCTATGTGTACCGGTGGCGGTGCGTGGGACAACGCCAAGAAATACATCGAAGACGGCAACCACGGCGGCAAAGGCTCTGACACCCACAAAGCCGCCGTTACCGGTGACACCGTGGGCGACCCCTACAAAGACACCGCAGGTCCAGCCATTAACCCGCTGATCAAAATCATCAACATCGTGGCGCTACTTATCGTGCCATTGATGATGCAGATCCACGGCAAACCTGCTGCTCCTGCGGTGGTGGCGCCTGTGGCTGTTGTGGCTGTGGCGGCTGGTGCAGCGGCTATGGCTACTGCACCTGCGGCGGCTGCTCCTGTTGCTGCTGCGGCTAAACCTGCGGATGCTGGTGCAGCTACTGGTGGTGCAGCTGCGGCTGGCGCGGCTGCAGCTGGTGCTGCGGCCGGTGCTGTGGCTGCCAAGAGCGACGCATCCATGACCGCAGCAGCGCAAGCCGCAGCGGATGCGGCCAGCGTGAAGGTGGACGGCGGCGTAGTGAAGTTTTACTTCGCCTCGGGCAAAGCCGACATGCCCAAAGACGGTGGCGCAGCGCTCAAAGACATCACCGCAGGCGTAAAAGCTGGCAAAAAAGCCGTCATCAGCGGCTATGTGGATGCCAGCGGCGACCCCGTGAAAAACGCTGAACTCGCCAAACAACGCGCTTTTGCGGTGCGCGATCTGTTGCTCTTGGCTGACATTTCAGAAAAGCAGATCGAGTTAAAAAAGCCTGAAAACATCACTGCTGGCGCTACAAGCCCCGCAGAATCACGCCGCGTGGAAGTGACTTTGAAGTAAACTTACCCAAGCTGGCTAACCCAGCTTCTCACCAACCCGCGCCAGAGCTACTCTGCGCGGGTTTTTTCATTTGTTTCGTATGTGTGTATGGCTTAGCCATCGCGCCCGAGCAGCGTTTTGGCTCTCCCGCCGCTCCCTCATGCCGGGGTACCGGAAATCGGTCGGACGGGAGAGTCAAAACGCTGCTCGGGCTATGCTCACTCTAAGGTTTTTAATACCGAAATCAACTACTTATAGTACTGTATTTACTACGAAATATATAGCGCACTATGACCTTTTTACGGTGACATCTGCACTTTTTTTCATAAATAGTACAAACAATAGCGCAGTACCGCCAAAACACACCACCACCTCCCGCTGCGGCTAAGCGAGTGCTGTGCCCACGCGCAAACGATCAGGGCGCTGGGCTTGTTTTTTCGAGCAAATGGAGGATTAGAAACGGACACTGTCTGAGGGCTTTAGCCCGAGTTTGGCCGTTTCCCTCCATTTGCTCGAAAAAACAAGCTACCCGCGAAGCGGGCCAGCGACCGTTTGCGCATGGGCACAGCGCTCGCTTAGCCGCAGTGAGGCCATCTTTGAACAAACCTGTCACGGCATTGGCACAGCGCTCGCTTGGCCGCAGCAGTGACCCAGCAATTACCGAGGCTTGAACGAAACCAGCAGATCTGGCTACAACTTGGGTGGCCACGCCCGCTCAGCGGTCAGGTAGCTGTGCCACGCGAGCAAGCCTTGGTCGTAGACCGAATATTCGCCACGGCTTGATTTCCAGACCAATTCCTCTTCATTCGCCCGCAATGCATCAATGGCGCGCTGCACCTGCACGGCTGTTACTTTGGTTGCGCCTTTACTTGCGCCTTTACTTGCGCCTTTACTTGCACTTTTATTTAGGCCACTGGTCTGCGATTGGGTCATACGCTCACTATAAAAAGCCAAGGCAGCCGCATCGAACGCCTTAAAAGCCCTGCCCTGCACAATCAAACGCTCCAAGACCGCTTGCTCAAGCGCTGTCAGCACCACGAACATGTCGGTAAACCGCGCCCTGTCCGCCAGCGCCTGCCTTTGGCTCTCGGCGATCAGATTGTGCTCAAATCCCGCAGCATCGTGGCTAGCAGCGGCCGCCTGCCCCACAGCGGTGATGAAAAACTGCGGCCTGCGGCCAAAATGCTCAAACGCCTTGACCATTTCGCTGCCGCGCACCGCACCCAGCTCAGGGCGAATCGCCCTTACCTGCGCCGCATAGGCGGCCACAAAATCATCGCCCAACTTACGCATGGCCCGCACCTGCGAGCCCCAAAAGGGTGCACGCGGCGAGCTCAGCAGCAGGGTTAATTTGTCAGTGTGCGAGCCCGACATGACCAGCATCAGATTCGCTCCAGTCTGGGTTTTCATCTGGTCGCGGGCAGATTTGAGCGCCCACATCAGGGTGTCGCCATCGTCACTGGTCAGCGCGTGCTGCGCTTCGTCGATGATGAAAACAATCTTCTTTTTCGTGGCTTGGTGCAGCACATCAAACACTTGGTACAGGCTCAAGCCATCGGTTTTGCCGATGCTGCGCAGGTCAATGCCAAAAACTTCGGGCACACCGATTTTGTCGAGTCCCATGTTTTTTGCCATTTTGGCCACTACTCCTAGGTTGTCTTGCACCGCTTTGTGCAACACCTGCCGCACCACCTCCAGTGGCGGCAAATGGGCAGTAGCCTTGTCTCGCAAATCGGCATACAAGACCAGCAAGCCGAGCTTTTCCAGCATGGGCTTGAGATCTAGCCGCATGAAATCTGTTTTGCCAGTGCGCCGCTCGCCTGCTATAAAAAGCCCGTTGGGCGCATCAGACAAAGGCGTTTTGCCCATTAGCTCATCAGCGAATTCAGCGGCCAGAGCTGTACGTGTGTAGTGGTCTTTGTTCATTTATCGCAGTTTATCATTTTCGCGCACCATTTTTGATAAATTATGATAATTTATCTGTTAATGCATTTTTTTCATGATTTAGTATTATTTTCATAGCACATTATGACCATATGACGATGACATTGTGGCTATTTTCTTTAAATTAATGAATCTGGCTGTACTGCGGTCAATCGGGTTTGTTCGTTGATGTTTCGCTCCTTTGTTGGTCACTGCTGCGGCTAAGCGGGCGTTGTGTCTGCTCATCTCGCTCCTTGCTTGGTCACTGCTGCGGCTAAGCGAGCGCTGTGCTGACGTTTCACGCCTGAGTTGGTCAATGCTGCGGCGAAGCGAGCGCTGTGCCCACGCGCAAACGGTCGCTGGCTCCCTGCGGGGGGAGCTTGTTTTTTCGAGCAAATGGGAGGAATGTTCATAACTCGGGCTAAAGCCCTCAAACAGATGAACATTCTGATCTCCCATTTGCTCGAAAAAACAAGCCCAGCGCCCCGAT
>JAYTMT010000014.1:0-6144 GCA_043728315.1 Polaromonas sp.
TGAGGGCGGCAACATTGCACTGATTCACAACGGCGACAGCGTGACGATTGATTCCAAAGCCCTGCTCTTGCAGCTCAACGTGAGCGACGAAGAGCTGGCCAAGCGCCGCGCCGCCTTTGTGAAACCCGCCCCGCGCTACACGCGTGGCGTACAGGCCAAGTTTGCTTTCAATGCATCTAGCGCTTCTAAGGGGGCGGTGCTGGATTTGTATTGATCCACAGTATCTTGGTCGCTTTGAACCTTTTTCGCTTTAAGCTTGGTCACTGCTGCGGCCAAGCGAGCGCTGTGCCCACGCGCAAACGGTCGCTGGCCCGCTTCGCGGGGAGCTTGTTTTTTCAAGCAAATGGAGGGAAACGGCCAAACTCGGGCTACGCCCTCAAACAGTGTCCGTTTCTGATCCTCCATTTGCTCAAAAAAACAAGCCCAGCGCCCCGATTGTTTGCGCGTAGGCACAGCACTCGCTTAGCCGCAGCGGGAGGTGGTGGGTGTTTGGGCGGTATTTTGCTACTTTTTGTATTCTTTAAAAAAAGCGCAAATGTCACCGTCGAAAGGTCATAGTGTGCTACATATTTCGTAGTAAATTGATAACCTGACGAGGTTGATTTGGTATTGAAACCCTAAGAGTGAGCATAGCCCGAGCAGCGTTTTGGCTCTCCCGTCCGACCGATTTCCGGTACCCCGGCATGAGGGAGTGGCGGGAGAGCCAAAACGATGTTCGGGCGCCTTGGAACGAAGAACGAAGAACGAAGAACGAAGAACGAAGAACGAAGAACAAAACTCTAAGCGCACAGTGCGTGGCGCAATGCTGGATTCGTGTGAATACGGTTTACTGTTATTCACACAGGTTCACATGAACCAGTGTAAAATTATACGCAAAGCATTTTGGAGCAGCGTTATGGCCAATCTCACTATTTCAATGGATGAATCACTGATTCGCCAAGCGCGGCTGTGCGCTATTGCGCAGGGCACATCGGTGAGTGCCAAAGTGCGCGAGTTTTTATCACAATTTGTCGCTAAGCAAGCCACCAGCAGCAGCGTAGAGCAGCCTGCCAGCGAGCTTGAGCAGTTGATGGCGAACATGCGCTTAGAAATTGCGCAAAACAAGGCCAATACACAGGATCAAGCTGATCTCAAGCCCAGCAAGATACGGCAAACGCTGCGCGAAGAAATGTATGGCGCAGATTTTCGGGCGGAAAGCAGGCGCGCGTCTGCGCCTAGGGCTTAGTTAAGAAAAGCATGCCACTGGCCTTCTTAGACACCAATGTCTTGCTCTATGCCATTGACGATAGCGAACCCTCCAAGCAAGCCGCAGCGCTTGCGCTGATTGCCCAGCTAGAGCGCGACCAATCGGGCGTTGTGAGCACCCAAATTCTGCTGGAATACAACAGCAATTTAACGCGCAAATTCAAAGCCAGCCGTAAAAGCGCTGCGCTGATGACCAGCGCTTTTGCTAAATGGCCCGTGGTGCCCAGTGACGCAGACCTGGTGTTGCGCGCCTTGGCTCGCTCGGTGGAAAGCGATCTGTCGATTTGGGATGCGATGGTGGTGGAGGCGGCCTTGCTATCGGGCGCGGCTACCCTGTATAGCGAGGATTTAAGCCACGGGCAGCGGTTTGGGACGCTCACTGTGCTGAATCCGTTTGTTTGATATTACCAGCAGATTAATCAAAATTCATAGCAGACTATGACCATATGACGCTGACATATGGCTGAAAAACCTTAAAAATTGGTTTCTCTAGGCGGTCAAATGAAAAAGGCGGGAATTCCCGCCTTTTGTATTGCATCGACGTTCGCTTACGGCACAAAAGTAATCAAGTCCTTTCCTGCCGTGTAGTAGCGGTAAGTAACCTCGGAATTTTGGATTAGCCAAATGGAATTACCCTGTGCATCTTTGGGTGCAAAAGTATCAGGAAAAAAGGTGTAGAAAGACGGAAATCCAGTCAGTTTTATGCGGATAAAGAATTCATCACCGAGAGGTGTATAACAATCTTCGCCACGATCGTCACAGACTTGTTTAGGTTCTGTCTTGTAGTATGAATTGATGGCGAACTGGGCTCGGGTATTGGCAAAATACTCCAAATTCTCCCAACGGTAGGTGTCGGTAGGGCCATTGGGGTCTATACCACTGTCGGTAATGTTTCGTTGGTGCCACTGATGCACGTCGTAGCCGTTGCTGCTGGAACTAGGGGTGCGGCTACCCAGATAGCCAGCGGATTGCTCAATACCAGAACCTACGACACCGCCCGAACAACCGCCGCTAACATTGCAGCGGTCGCGCTGCACATTCAAACCACTGGTCTCAGAGATCACAATGCGGTCATCAATACCAAAATTGCGTAACTGGACTTCGGGGCTTAGCCCAGGATTCTCAAATGTGGCTACGTTGGCAGCGTCAATGCGTGGATTCCAAAATAACACTTTTTGGCCACCACAGAAATCATAAGCCTTGAGCGCTTCTACATTTCCTCCTGGCAAGCCGGTGTAGGTGAAAGTGCCCTGCACTGTCGCAGATTTTGCTTCGGTGTCGTAGACGGACAAACAAACCCCTGCGGTTACCGTTACGGTCAGTTGTGCCGATGCCGCGTTGTAATTGGCATCGCCCGCATAGTTGGCCGTGATGCTGGTGCTGCCGGGTTCTAGGCCCAATACATTGCCATCAGCGTCAACGCTGGCTATTGTGGGGTTGGCAGCGCTGTAAGTCACCATGCCTGTAGGTGGCGTGCCTTGTACGCCCGACAGACTGGTGCTGCTGGTCATTGCTGGCGCGCGGGTTTGCACCGCCAATGTACTGGTGCTGGCAAAAGCCAAAGTGGGGTTGGCTTTATTCATGGTAAAGGTGTAGGCCGTGGCATTGCCAATCGCATAGTTGTCATCGGCTGCCGAGCTGGCCGACATGCGGCTGCTGCCCACTGCAAGGCCAGTAATTGCGCCCATGGCATCCACCGTGGCTACCGTGCTGGAAGCGCTGGCATAAGTCAAAGTGAGGTTGGCCACACTGGGCAGGGGCTGCGTGCCAAGGCTGGCAGGCGCTGACACGCTGGCCACGTTGACTGGCCCTGTTTGGCCAAAGCCCATGCTGGTAGTGGGTGTGCCAAACACCACCACGGGGGTGGCTTTGTTGATGGTGAGCGGGTAGCTGGTGCTTTGCGCGGCGGCGCAGGTGCCTACTGCGGGCACGCTAGCCTGTATGGCGGCTTGGCCTGCGCCTTTGAGCGCTACCTTACCCGTGGCTGCGTCAAGCACCACCAAGCCGCTGCCAGTGGTGGCGCTGTAGGTGATGACCGGGGCGTAGCTGGTGCCGCCTGTGGCGCAGGTGACCGTGGCGGCATTGGTGAAGTCGGCATCGCCTAAGGTCACTGCTTTGGCATTGGCAGCAAAGCTGATCACGGGCACGGTTTGTGCCGTCACGTTGACGTTAAAGGTGGCCACGCCAGCGGCAAATTGGCCCACCACAGCAGCTTGGCTGACTTGGATTTGGGCAGAGCCTACGGCCAAGCCTGTGACCAAACCTGATGCATTGACCGAAGCATTAGAGCCGCCAGAGACTACGGAGTACACCAATGTGGCAGTGGAGTTGCTGATGGCTGTGAGCTGGGTGGTGCCGCCCATTTGCAGGTTGTTGCTGCCGCCCACTGCGATGGTAGGTGTAGGCGCTGGCGTGAGGCTGATCGTGATGGCTGAGCTGAGCTGGCCAGAGCCTGCCACCAAAGTGGCGGTGTTGGCAGTTTGGCTGACCTGTGCGTTGGCGCAGTTCACACCCGTGAGCTGTGTGCCTAATGCGTTGGCTATGCCTTGGCTGGTGCAGCGGGTGCTGCCCAGATTAACGTACATGCTGTTAAAAAAGCCTGTGCCTGCAATTGTCATGTTGCTGCTGCCCTGCGCGCCTTGGATGAGGCTGGCGGGTGTGGCGGCCAGCGCCACGATGGGCGGCACGGCAAATGTGACGCTGGTGCTGTTGCTGGCAGTGCCTGCGCCAAAGCCTGTGAGTAGCAGCACGCCGTTGTTGCGCACTTCGTTCTCGTTAGCCTGAGGGCGGGTGTTGGTCACGTTGCAGCTGTAGCGCAATTGGTTACCTGTGTTGCCCGCTATTGGGGAGCAAGCCAGGCCAGCAAGTGTGAGCGCTGCATTGGGCGACAAGCTGCAGCCTTTGATGGTGACGCCAGTGCCTTGAGCGGCGTAGGTGAAGTTGGTGGGGCTCACCTCGGTGACTATTGCCGTGCTTTGGCAGCTCTGGCTGCCTGAGCCTAGAAATATTGTGGTGCTGGGCGCAAGGCCTTTCACTACTACGCCGCCTGCCTGCACGGCAAAGGTGGCGGTGGCGTTGGTAGCGCCCATCACGCAGCTGGCCACCACGCTGGCTGCGCTCAGGGTGGGTGCAGCGCAGGTCATGTTGCTGGTGGCTAGGCTGGTAGCGGCTAGGTTGCCGCCTGTGGCCGTAAAGGTGTAGGTGCTGCCAAACAGGGGCACGCTGACTGTACCCGCGCCGCTACTGATGGCTAAGCGGTTAACAAAGGGGGTGTTATCGGCTGCCGCCACCACATTGGCGCTGACTGCTGCTTTGGTAGCGGCCACGTTGGCTTGCACGGCGGGGTTGCTGTTTTTAGTGGGGTCAGCCAAATTGGTGGCTGCGGTGGCTACCAAGTTGGCCACGCCCGCATTCAAGGTGGATACGCCTGCGCTGTTGGTGCTCACGCCACTGCCCAGGGTGCTAATTAAACTGCTCAGGCTCACGCCTTGGTCTTTTTGCATCTGCGCTATAGCAGCCAAGAGCGTGCCGTATTGGCCAGCGGCGTTGTTACTGGCAGCGCCAGTGTTCACATCGGTGGGCACGGTGCTCAAGAGGTCTACGCCCGCAGGCAAACCAAAGGCTTGGGCGATGCTTTTAGCGGCTGCGGGCATTTTGGCAGGGTCACCACCAGCGGCTTGGTAGGCCATCTCGGTCAGTGGGCTGACGGTCATCTGGGCGCTGGGGTTGCCCGCAGCGCCTATGACGATGCCGCTGCGCAGCACGGTGGTGTTGGTTACCACCTGACCCGTGGCTTCGTCGGTATACGTGCCGCCTGTGCAGCTGGCTGAGTACGCGCCAGCCGTGGTGAGGCTGCCAAAATTGATCACGCCTGCTTGGGTGGTGGCGGTGAGCACTTCTTGGTTGGCGCTGTTAAAAAGTTTGCACACTGCACCTGTGATGGGGCCTTTGCTTAAAAAGCCTGTGACAGCGGTGGCACTGCCAGAGCCAAGCCCAGATACCGTTTCGTCACCGCCTCCGCATGAGATAAGCGCGGCACTGGCCACGCTAAAGAGTATTTTTCGCAACATAGGTAGCTCCTGTTAGGTTTGCTGATGTAACGGACTGTACGCAGATGCGAAAAAATATTCTGTGATCCAGATCACACTTTGAAAAATAAAACCTAGCGGTAACCCTTGCATTGCTCGTTTTCTTCCTCTGTCGCACAGTCTGACGCGCCCGAGCGGCGTTTTGGCTATCCCGACGCGCCCTCTCAGCGGTGGGTACACCGAAATCGGTCGATCAGGACAGCCAAAACGCTGCTCGGGCTATGCTCGCTGTGAGGTTTTAATACCGTAGGCACGCTACTCGTAGAGTGCCATTTACTATAAAAAACGCAGCGCACTATGACCATATGACGCTGACATTGCCACTATTTTTCTTGAAAAGTACAAATCTGAGTGTGGAATAACGCCAAGTGAGTTGTTGACTATCAGGTTTAGCAGTTTTTACGCAGCCGTTCAGCGCTTGTGAGCCTGAAGCTGAGCAGTTTTCACACGTTCTCAACCAAGCACCTCCCCCTGCGGCTAAGCGAGTGCTGTGTCAACGTGCAAACAATCGGGGCGCTGGGCTGGTTTTTTTGAGCAAATGGGAGATCAGAATGTTCATCTGTTTGAGCCCACAGAGCGAGTTATGAACATTCCCCCCCATTTGCTCAAAAAAACTTGTCTTCCCCGAAGGGGCCAGCGATCCGTTTGCGCGTTGGCACAGCGCTCGCTTGGCCGCGGAAGTGACCAACTCGGAATGAGACGAATGCACAAACAAGCTCTCGCTTAGCCGCATAAGTGACCAAACGGGAAAGAAGCACGAACCGTACAGTACTGGCGGTAACCCTAGACCAAGCCCCGGCTTTTACGCCCC
>JAYTMT010000015.1:0-19635 GCA_043728315.1 Polaromonas sp.
TGGGCCTTGATTCCTGCCGTGGGTTTTCGCATGTATTCCTCGCTTAACCAAGCGCTGGGCAAGCCGCTCTTGGTAACTTGGCTGCAAGTGGGCTCGCTGGGCGTGAAGATACCGCTCACCATTTGGCTGTGTTTTGGCGGCGCAGGCGTGCCGCCCATGGGCTTGGTGGGCTGCGCCTGGGCTACCTTTGCTGTCAATTGGCTGATGCTGGCCTTGGCTGTGCTGATGCTGCGCACGCAGCCAATCTATGCGCCACTGGCGTTGTTTAAGGCCATAGAACGACCCAACTGGCCCTTGATTGGCCACTTTGCCAGAGTGGGCCTGCCCGGTGGTATGGCCTATTTGGTAGAAATTACCTCGTTCACCCTCATGGCACTGTTCATTGCACGCATGGGTGTGCTGCCTTCGGCTGCGCACCAAATTGCCTCTAATGTGACGGGCAGCATGTTCATGGCCCCACTCTCGCTGGGTGTGGCCTACAGCGCCCGCTGCTCCTACTGGATAGGCGCTGGCCAGCCGCTGCTGGCCACCCGCATTGCGCGCATGGGCATTGTCACCACGGTGCTGTGGTGCAGCACCATCGCCCTGCTCTGCGCGGTATTTGCCACACCGATTGCCAGCCTCTACTCTGCCAACCCTGCCGTAGTAGCGCTGGGCGCAAGCCTGCTGGTGTGGACTGCGGCCTACCACGCGGCTGACGGCATGCAAACCATCTGCGCCTTCTTGCTGCGCTCCTGGAGTGTCACCCTTAGCCCACTCTTGGTCTACACCTTGCTGCTATGGGGCGTGGGGCTGTGGGGCGGCTACCAATTGGCTTACCAAGGCATTGGCAGCCTGCCCGCCATGCACACGCCGCAGGCTTTTTGGATAGCGGGCACGCTGGCTATAGCCGCTGTGGCGGTGGTTTTTTTGGGTATTTTTCTGTACACAAGCAAATCGCACGCAGCCATTCGGCGTGGGTGAGTGCTGTACTTATGAAAAATACTGCCAATATCAGCGTCATATGGTCATACTTTGCTACATATTTTGTAGTAATTTCAAGCGGTATACTGGTTGCCTGTTGAGCTATAAAAAACCATGACCGATACCCTTAGCCTTTCCATTTCTCCCCAAATCTCGCCGCAAGGCGTATTGAAAGTGGTGTTGGATACGCAAGCGGCCATGCTCGCGCCCGAGCGCCAAGCGCAAATAGCCAGTGCTTTTAACCGCGGTCAGGGCTATGGCTTGCTGCATTTGGGCGCTGCCCAGGTGGGCACTAGCCTTGCGCCAGGTTGGAGTTGGTGGCGCAGCTTTGCGGCGCGTTATGTCACCGCACTGTGCGCCACACCAGTAGGCACGGCAATCGACATAGCAGCGCCTGATAGCGCTACGCTGGATGCCATGGTGGCCGACGCTCCCCCCATGTTGGGCGCAGAATACCTCAGCGCCCCTGTGCTGCGCATGCTCTGGTCCGCGCTTGATTTAGCATTGCAGGACGAATTGGCAGCCTCCAAACTAAGCCTACAAGATTTCTTGAAAAATCTGCACCCCGCTTGGAACGTGGTGGGCAGAGTGCACTTTAATTTGGCTGAAAACCGCAAAGACGAGGAAGCGCCGTTTGCCTTTTTGGCCACCTACACCTCGGGGCTGTCTGCCCACGGCAAGGCGCAGCATTTGCCGCTGTCCAAGGCCTTGGCCGAGTTCTCAGACGGCAAAAGCCGTGCCCAGCTTTTGTCACTGCTGCTGCCTGTGCAGCGCGCCAGTGCGCAGTGCGAATGGCTGCGTGACATGCTCGAATCGCAAGAAATTTACCACCCAATGCGCTGGACACCTGTAGAAGCTTGGCACTTACTTAGCGACATTCCCCAGCTCGAACTTGCTGGCATTGTGGTGCGCACACCCGCTTCTTGGGGCGCAAGCAAACCGGCGCGCCCCAGCGTGAGCGCCAGCATTGGCACGGCGGTGCCATCCACACTGGGCTTGGGTGCTTTGCTTGATTTCAGCATGCAGGTCACACTGGGGGGAGAGGCTTTAACGCAGGCTGAAATTACGCATTTGCTAGCCCAAGTAGATGGCTTGCACCTGATTCGTGGCCAATGGGTAGAGGTGGATAACAAGAAGCTGCAACGCTTGATGGCGCGTTTTTCTGACGTGGAAAAAACAGCCGCTGAAAATGGACTTGGCTTTGGTGATGCCATGCGACTGCTGTCACACGCGACGGTAGACGCACAGGAGCAAGCCGACGATGCCGATTGGTCGCAAATCAGCGCGGGTCCATGGCTGTCGCAAACTCTTGCTGGACTGCGCCAGCCGGAGGGTTTGGCCCATATAGACCCCCAGCCCCAGCTCAAAGCCACCCTGCGCCCCTACCAGCTGACGGGGGTGCGTTGGCTGTACTTGCTAACCCAACTGGGTTTGGGTGCCTGTTTGGCCGATGACATGGGCTTGGGCAAAACCATACAGGTGCTCTCCCTGCTGCTGGTTCTCCAGCGTGAGCATAAGGGCAATGCCAAGCCCAAGCCCAGCCTTCTTGTGGCCCCCGCATCGCTGTTGGCCAACTGGGCGGCAGAGGCAGCGCGCTTTGCGCCCAGCTTAAGACTCTTGGTAGCCCATCCATCGGCCATGCCCGCTGCGCAATTCAAAGCCCTAGACCCACAGGCATTGGGCGCAGTGGATTTGGTAATTACCAGTTATGGCAGCTTGCTGCGCGCGCCTGCACTTTCAGACATGCCATGGCGCATTGCCGTGATAGACGAGGCGCAGGCCATCAAAAACCCAAGTTCCAAGCAAACCCGCCAAGTCAAATTACTCAAAGCCCATTCGCGCATTGCCTTGACAGGCACGCCTGTAGAGAACCGCCTCTCGGACTTATGGTCGCTCTTTGACTTCACCCATCCAGGTCTTTTGGGCACGGGCAAAGACTTCACCAAGCTCACCAAGCGCTTGGCCGATACCCAGCATTTTGGTCCTCTGCGCAGCTTGGTGCAGCCCTATATTTTGCGGCGCTTAAAGTCCGACAAACGTGTGATTGCAGATTTGCCTGACAAAACCGAAGTCAAAGCATGGTGCCACCTGAGCAGCATGCAAGCTGCGCTGTACCAGCAATCGGTGCAAGACCTTGCCAGTGCTTTGGAAACCGCCGATGGCATAGGCCGCAGGGGCGTGGTGTTGGCGTTTTTGATGCGTTTTAAGCAAATTTGCAACCACCCTTCGCAGTGGCTGGGCGACGCTGCTTGGGGCGCAGAGCACAGCGGCAAATTTGCCCGCTTGCGCGAGTTGGCAGAAGTGATAGCGGCCAAGCAAGAAAAAATGCTGGTTTTCACACAATTTCGTGAAACCACAGCACCGTTGGCGGCATTTTTAGGCGGCATATTTGGGCAAGAGGGCTTGGTGCTGCACGGCGGCACGCCTGTGGCCAAACGCAAAGAGCTGGTCAGGCGCTTTCAAGAAGACGAATCAGCACCGTTTTTTGTGCTGTCACTCAAAGCAGGCGGCTCGGGGCTGAACCTGACCGCTGCCTCGCATGTGGTCCATTTTGACCGTTGGTGGAATCCTGCAGTGGAAAACCAAGCCACCGACCGCGCCTACCGCATTGGCCAACAGCGCAATGTGCTGGTGCACAAATTCGTCTGCCGTGGCACGGTGGAAGACCGCATCGACCAGCTCATTGAATCCAAGCAAAAGCTGGTGACCGATGTGCTACAGGGCGAGGCTGAGCTGCTGCTCACTGAAATGGGCGATTCCGAGTTGCTTAATTTGGTTAAACTAGACATACATTCTGCACAAGACAGTTAGGCCAAGCTATTTGTAACCAACGCAAAAGGACAATGTCATGGGTTATTGGGGATCATATGCACCCTATGTGTCAGTGGCACAGCGGCGCGCCAAAGCTGAAAAAGCAGCTGCCACAGCAAAAAAATCTGGCCACAATTACAGCCCAATACAAGCCTACCGAGGTGCTGTGGCCAAAACTTTTTGGGGCAAGGCGTGGTGCGACAACTTAGAAGCCTACAGTGATTTTTCTAACCGCCTGCCGCGCGGTGCCACCTATGTGCGCAATGGATCAGTGATTGACCTTCAAATTGAGCCCGGTCATGTCAAAGCCATGGTCATGGGCTCTGAGCTTTACAGCATTGCGATCACGGTGAAAGCTGTTCCACAGGCACAGTGGCAGGCCATAGGCAAAGTTTGTGCAGGCTCAATCAGCAGTGTGGTTGACCTTCTTCAAGGCAAGCTTGACCAACCCGTGATGCAATGCATTTGCAAACCGCAAACAGGCTTGTTTCCCGCCCCCCATGAGCTGCAGCTCAGTTGCAGCTGCCCAGACTACGCCAGCATGTGCAAACACGTGGCTGCCGTGCTGTATGGGGTAGGTGCACGCCTAGACTCGCAGCCTGAGCTGCTCTTTAAGCTGCGCAATGTAGATTCTAAAGACCTGATTGTGCAAGCCAGTGCAGGCCTGCCCAGTGGCGGCAAACGCCCCACATCGTCTCGTGTGCTCGCAGACTCAGGGCTGGCCGATGTGTTTGGCTTGGAAATGGCAGAAAGTGCGCCACAGCTTGAGGTGTTGGCCAAGTCGGTGAACAAGCCTGCCAAGAAGGCTTTGGCTAAGCCAGTGGCGAAAACTGCAAAGCCAGTAGCGAAAGCTGCAAAGCCTGCGGCTAAAAAGCTGGCATCCAAAAAGGCAGTCGCTAAAACGCTGCCCATCCAAAAGCCAGTGGTCAAAAAAACTGCAGCTGGGAAATTGGCTCCTAAGAAATTAGCTGCTAAGAAAGCATCCGTTGGGCAAGCTGTTATCAAGAAAGTGCCAGCAGCAAGGAAGCCAGTTACAAAAACAGCAACGGCGAAGAAATCACCCGTCAAGAAGCTAATCGTTAAGAAAACGGTCGCTACGAAAACGGTCGCAAAAAAATCGACTGCTAAAAAAGTGATGGCGAAGAGGCCGACTCCGAAGAAAGCTGTCGCGAAAAAAGCCACTGCCAAGGCCGTTAAATGAAGCCCCGAGGGGCATTCTCTGCGGATGGGCGAACTACATATCTCTAAGCCAAATACCGTTGACCGCCTTGCACTGCGCAAAGGGAATAGAGCTGCTCATCCAATACTGTTCGCTTTGAACACTTGACGTTGAATCTGAGCTTGTCCTAGGGCTCTGGATTGGCTTGGTCAATGCTGCGGCTACACAGAACTGTGCCAACGCATGTTTCGTTCTTAGGTGGTCACTGCTGCGGCTAAGCGAGTGCCGTGCCAACGCGCAAACGGTCGCTGGCCCGCTTCGCGGGAAGACAAGTTTTTTAGGGGCAAATGGGGGGAACGGGCAAACTCGGGCTTCGCCCTCAAACAGCGCCCGCTCCTGATCCCCATTCGCCCCTAAAAAACCAGCCCAGCGCCCTGATTGTTTGCGCATTGGCACAGCACTCGCTTAGCCGCAGGGCAAGGTGGTTGCTTGGAACAGATGGAAAACTGCTCAGCTTCACCGTCAAAAGCTTGGGTTGCGTCCCGTTCCACGCTTAGATGTGCACTTTCCATGAAAAATAGTGGCAATGTCAGCGTCATATGGTCATATTTCGCTACGCTTTTTATAGTAAATGACACTCTACGAGTAGCATGTCTGCGGTATTAAAACCTCACAGCGAGCATAGCCCGAGCAGCGTTTTGGCTATCCCGATCGACCGATTTCGGTGTACCCACCGTATGAGGGCGCGTCGGGATAGCCAAAACGCTGCTCGGGCGCACTAAAACTCGGAGAGCGCGCAAAAAAAGCAGCTGCATAGGTCTAAAACGAACAGTATTGGCTGCTCAACTGCATTTCACCCGTGCCGCAGGCAGCGTGAACCAAAAGCTGCTGCCCTGCCCTAGGGTAGATTCAATGTGCAGTTCACCGCCGTGGCGCTGCACCACGTGTTTGACTATGGACAGGCCTAGCCCCGTGCCACCGCTCTCGCGGGAGCGGCTTCTGTCTACCCTGTAAAAGCGCTCAGTGAGCCGCGCTATGTGCTCTGGCGCAATGCCAGGCCCCGTATCGGTCACGGTGAATTGGCCTCTGCCGTCGGGCAGCACGCGCCAGCGCACCTGCACCACACCAAGTGGCGGGGTGTAGCGCAGCGCGTTCGACACCAGATTTTGCATGGCGCTGAGCAATTCGCTTTCAACCCCCAAAATTGTGTAAACACCATCGGCCTCATACACCTCTTCAAAGCGCAGGCGCTGGGGCGAGTCGTACAGCTGCAAGAGCGCGCGGGCATCGGCTTCTACGCGGCCAAGCAGCGTGTGCACCGCTACGCCGCCATCTACACTGGGCATGGGGCTGCCCTCCAGCTTGGACAAAGTGAGTAAATCACTGACCAAATCTTGCATGCGCTGGGACTGCTGGGCCATCAGGCCGAGGTAGCGGCTGCGCTGCGCAGCATCGAGTGGCAAGTTTTGCAGGGTTTCTACAAAGCCCGAAAGCACTGTGAGTGGCGTGCGGATTTCGTGCGACACATTGGCCACAAAATCGCGGCGCATGGCATCAATTTGCTCCAATGCCGTGACATCGCGCGAGAGCAAAAGCGCGCCACCTGTGCTGTCGTTCAATCCAGTTTTATCCTGCGTGTCAGAGTAGGCATGCAACTGTACCGATATGCGAACGGGCCGCAGCACGCTGTTTTGTGCGCCCGATAGTACGATTTCCTCGCCCGCTTTGGCACTTAATAAATAGGTCGTGAAAATCGGGTCACGCACCAAATTGCCAATGTGCTGGGCAATGTCGCGCTGCGCGTCCAGGCCTAAATGCTGGGCTGCGGTTTGGTTGCACCATTCAATGCGGCGGTCTCTGTCGAGCAGCACTACGCCGTTGGGGGAGTTTTGAATGGCGCTTAAAAAAGCGGCATGGCGGGTTTTTTCGGCTGCCAAAATACGGTCTTTGCCGCGCAGCAGGCGCTGCATGCGCTCGGAAATGTCTCCCCACTGGCCTGCAAAAATAGGCATTTTCCACAGCGCAGGGGCATCGGGTGTGATCTGTGCGGCTTGCAAATACGCGGCCAAGCGCGCTCCAAGCCATACATCCCACGCCAGCCATACTGCTGCACCTGCTAAAGCGGCTAAAAACCAATAATTTTCAGAAAAAATGAACAATGTCAGCGTCGAAAGGACAAAGCACGCTATGGTAAATGTAGTAATTCGGGTAAGCATAAGTTTGAGATTGTCAGCTATAAATGTGACAAATTAAGGCCTACAGAACTTCTGCGCTGAAAATAAGCGCCCACTACACTACATACTGGAAGCTGGCTGGGCCGTGATCCGGTAACCAGCGCCGCGTACAGTTTGCACCATGGCACCCGCTGCTGCATCGCCACCAAGGGCTTCGCGTAGGCGTTTGATGTGCACGTCTACGGTACGCTCTTCAATGTATACATGGTCGCCCCAAACCTTGTCTAGCAGCTGTGAGCGGCTGTGCACCCGCTCAGGATGCGCCATCAGATAGGCTAAAAGCTTGAACTCAGTGGGCCCGAGCTTGAGCTCAGTGCCCTCGTGGGTCACGCGGTAGGTGGCACCATTGAGTTGCAACTTGGCCATGTTCACCACCGCCGTGCTCTGCTCAGGCGCGCGCCGGCGCAGCACCGCGCGTATGCGAGCGAGCAGCTCTTGGGTAGAAAAAGGCTTGGTCACGTAGTCGTCAGCGCCTGCGTCCAGCCCCTGAATTTTGTCGCCCTCCTCGCTGCGCGCTGTCAGCATCACTATCGGCACGTGCTTGGTGCGCGGGTCGGCACGCCACTTGCGCGCCAGCAGCACACCCGATGTTTCGGGCAGCATCCAGTCGAGCAAAATCACGTCTGGCAGCACGGTGTTCATGGCTTTTTGTGCCTGATCGCCATTTTCTGCCACCACGGGGTCAAAGCCGTGGTGGCGCAGGTTGATGGCTATCAACTCTGCAATGGCGGGCTCGTCTTCTACGATTAAGGCTCTCAGTATTTTCATGCTACGCGTGGCCTTACTTCACTACTGACTCGATCTCTTCAATCGAGCTGTGGCGCACATCTTCGCCTTTGACGATGTAGATCACCGATTCGGCGATGTTTTTGGCATGGTCACCGATGCGCTCAATGGCTTTTGCCAAAAACAGCAGGTCTAAGCTGGGCGAAATGGTGCGCGGGTCTTCCAGCATGTAGGTGACCAATTTGCGCACAAACCCGCCAAACTCACGGTCAATTTGGTCGTCTTCTTTCAAAATTTCAACCGCGGCTTGGGTGTCAAGCCTTGCAAAAGCATCCAGTGATTTGCGCAGCAAATTAGCCGCCAGCTCAACCGCCACGCGCAATTCGCTGGCTGGCAGCAGGCGTGATGCACCGCTGGCAATGATGCTTTTGACCATGCGTGCGATTTTTTGCGCCTCGTCGCCTGCGCGCTCTAGGTTGGCAGTCATGCGCGATATGGCCATCAGCAGGCGCAGGTCACGCGCGGTAGGCTGCCTGCGGCCAATGATGGAGCTGATTTCGCGGTCAATCTGCATCTCCATGGTGTTCACACGGGTTTCAGTTTCGATCACGCGGTTTGCGATTTCAAGGTTGAAGTGCGTGAGTGCCTCAATCGCATCGCGCGTTTGCTGCTCTACAAGGCCTGCCATTTCCATCATGCGGGCCGATACGGCGTTCAAGTCAGCGTCAAATTGCGTCGATAAGTGTTTGTCAGTCATGGTGCATCCTTGTATGGCGTTTAGCCAAAGCGGCCAGTAATATAGTCTTCAGTTTCTTTGCGGCTGGGCTTAAAGAACAGCTGCTCGGTAGTGCCAAACTCCATCAAATCGCCCAAATACATGTAGGCGGTGAAATCGCTGCAGCGTGCGGCCTGCTGCATGTTGTGGGTCACTATCACCACGGTGTAATCGCTTTTCAGTTCGGCAATCAGTTCTTCAATTTTGGCCGTTGATATAGGGTCGAGGGCTGAGCAGGGCTCGTCAAGCAACAGCACCTCTGGCTTGATGGCAATGCCGCGTGCTATGCACAGGCGCTGCTGCTGGCCGCCAGACAGGCCGCTGCCAGATTGGCCCAGCTTGTCTTTCACCTCGCCCCAAAGCGCCGCCTTGCGAAGCGCCCACTCCACGCGCTCGTCCAAGTCTGTACTGGACAAATTGTCAAATAGCTTTACGCCAAATGCAATGTTGTCGTAGATGGACATTGGAAAAGGCGTGGGCTTTTGAAACACCATGCCGACTTTGGCGCGCAAGAGCGCCACGTCTTCGGTAGATGTGAGCAAATTCTCGCCATCGAGCATGATTTGGCCTGTGGCCCGCTGCTCTGGGTAGAGCGCATACATGCGGTTAAAAACACGCAGCAAAGTAGATTTGCCGCAGCCCGAAGGCCCGATGAAAGCGGTAACTTTTTTCTCTGGGATTTCCAAGTTGATGTTTTTCAGAGCATGGAATTTACCGTAGTAAAAATTCAGATCGCGCACTGTTATCTTTGAAGGCGACAACGCTGTTGTTGGTTTGTCCATCATATGAGTGTCTTGCTAGATATTAAGTTTAAGTTTTATCGCGTGTGATCACGCGCGCGAGAATGTTCAAGCCCAGCACAGTCAGGGTAATAATGAATACACCTGCCCACGCCAGTTTTTGCCAGTTTTCATAGGGACTCATGGCGAATTTAAAAATCGTCACTGGCAAGCTGGCCATTGGTTTGGTGATGTCAGCAGTCCAAAATTGGTTGCTAAGTGCGGTAAACAACAGAGGCGCAGTTTCACCGGCAATGCGCGCAACAGCCAGCAAAATACCAGTGACTACCCCTGCACGTGCAGCTTTAAGGGTAATGCCAATGATGACCTTCCACTTGGGCGAGCCTAGTGCGTATGCCGCCTCACGCAAAGCAGGAGGCACGAGCGCCAGCATGTTTTCGGTGGTGCGAATCACCACCGGAATCACAATCAGCGCCAAAGCCAACACACCCGCAATGCCCGAGAAAGATTTGTAACGCGAGACTACTACCGCATACACAAACAGCCCGATCACGATACTGGGCGCAGAAAGCAAAATGTCGTTGACAAAGCGCGTAGTGGATGCCAAACGGTTGCCCATGCCATATTCTGCCAAATACACCCCCGCCATGATGCCAATAGGCGCACCAATGAAGGTGGCAAGCGCTACCATCACAGCAGAGCCGAAAATAGCATTTGCCAATCCACCTGCCTCATTGGGTGGCGGTGTCATTTGGCTGAAGGTGGCGTAGCTGATGCCACCAATGCCTAAAACTATGGTTTCCCACAGAATCCAAATCAGCCAAAAAAGCCCGAAACACATGGCAGCCAATGACAGCGTGAGCGCCACTTGGTTGACGCGCTTGCGCTGCGCAAAGCGTGCGCGTCCAATCGCGGTACTCATGATTTTGATCCTTCAGATTTTTGCAGCTGGGAAAGCAGCAGTTTGGAGCAGCTGAGCACCACAAAAGTAATGAAAAACAACACCAAACCAAGGTACATCAAAGACGCTTGGTGCAAGCCCTCGCCTGCCTCAGCAAACTCGTTGGCCAAGGCCGATGTGATGCTGTTTGCCGCTTGGAAAACACTCAATGAATCGAGTTGGTTCATGTTGCCAATGACAAAAGTCACAGCCATGGTCTCGCCAATGGCGCGCCCCAAGCCCAGCATGATGCCGCCCAACACACCAGCCTTGGTGTAGGGCAAAACCACCTGCCACATGACTTCCCATGTGGTGCAACCCAGGCCATAGGCGGATTCTTTGAGCAGCGTGGGCGTAACCTCAAACACATCGCGCATCACAGAGGCAATGAATGGAATCACCATGATTGCCAAAATTATGCCAGCACTCAAAATGCCAATGCCCACTGGAGGGCCCGACACCAAAGTGCCCAACAATGGCACGCCAGCAAAGGCTGATTGCAAAGGCGTTTGCACATAAGTTGCCAAAATAGGGCCAAACACCAGCAAACCCCACATGCCATACACAATAGAGGGCACGGCGGCAAGCAGTTCAATGGCAGTGCCCAAAGGCCGCTTGAGCCATGCAGGTGACAGCTCAGTCAGGAAAAGCGCAATTCCAAAACTCACAGGAACAGCAATCACCAGTGCTATGAGCGATGTGGCCAAAGTGCCATAAATCATGACCAAAGCACCGTAGTCGTTTTGCACCGGATCCCAGACACTGCGGGTTAAAAAGCCCAGCCCGTATTTTTCAATAGCGGGCCATGCCCCCATCACCAGCGAGGCCAGAATACCAAACAAGAGGGCCAGGGTAACTATGGCAGCCGAGCGTGCAGCAATGCCAAACAGTTTGTCTGCATAGCCTGCGTTCATTTTGCGAGACATAGGGCGTGCGTCCTGTGTGGGTTCTGTTTACTTAAATGCTACAGCTTTGCCTGCGCCGTCTTTGATTTCGCCCCAGCCCTTGGTAATGGCGGTCTTCACAGCAGCTGGCATTGGAACGTAGTCCAAATCGTCGGCTGATTTGTCACCGTTGGTGTAGGCCCAGTTGAAGAAATTCAGCGCTGCAGTGGCTTGGCCGGGCTTGTCTTGCACTTTGTGCATCATGATAAAGGTTGCGCCAGTGATAGGCCAAGCGTCTTTGCCGGGCTGGTTAGTCAAAATTTGGTAGAAAGACTTTAACCAGTCAGCGCCGGCAGCGGCCGCTTTAAAGGTATCGTCGTTAGGATTGACGTAGGCACCGGTGGCATTTTGCATTTGGGCAAAATTCATTTTATTTTGCTTCACATAAGCGTACTCTACATAGCCAATAGAGTTGGGCAAGCGGTTCACAAACGCGGCCACGCCTTCGTTGCCCTTGCCGCCAGCGCCAGCGGGCCAGTTCACAGCTGTGCCCTCGCCTACCTTGCTCTTCCACTCAGGGTTGACCTTGCTCAGGTAGTTAGTGAAGATGAAGGTAGTGCCCGAACCATCTGCACGGCGCACTGGCGCAATAGCGGCATCTGGCAATGCCAGGCCCGGGTTGAGGGCTGCAATGGCTGGGTCATTCCATTTGGTGATTTTGGCCAAGAAAATATCGCCCAGCACTGCGCCATTGAGCTTGAGTTGGCCAGGGGCAATGCCCTTGACATTAATCACCGGCACCACGCCGCCGATCACCGTGGGGAATTGCACCAAGCCTTTGGCCTTGAGGTCTTCGTCTTTCAGCGGCATGTCCGACGCTCCAAAATCCACCGTCTTGGCGTCTATTTGGCGCAAACCAGCGCCTGAGCCTACCGATTGGTAGTTGATTTTTGAGCCCGAAGCTTTGAAATAATCACTGGCCCACTTGGAATACAAAGGCGCAGGGAAGGTTGCGCCAGCTCCAGTTACTTCTTGTGCGGACACAGAAGATGCAAAGGCTGCGGCTGTGCCAATTGCAAGCAAAACTTGCGTCAAAGGGCTTTTGAAGGTGTAGGAGATAACTTGCATAGTGCGCTTTCTGTTAAAGGAAAAACCAAGGTTGAAGACGGAGAAATGTTTACTCATAGTGCGATGCTAGTTCTGTTGTGTGACGATTTGGTGACAGTTTGAGTTTAATTGGCGGTTCATGCAAGCGTCATCAAAACTTCATTGAATTGTCATTTTGCCGCTTTATGCTCCAGCCGTTCAAGACTTTTGTAACACCTAGAGAAAAGGAAAACCCATGAAAACTGCTTTGTCGATTCGCCAATCCGTGTTGGCCATATCTGCCGCCGCTGTCTTTGGTATCACCGGATGCGCCACCAGCCAAGCCCCTGTGCCAGTAGCCATGGCGCAAACGGTAGCTGCCAACCCGCAATTGAGCACTTTGTCTGCCCTGCTTAAAAGTGCAGGCTTGCAAGATGCGCTCTCTCAGGCAGGGCCCTACACCATGTTTGCACCCAGCAACGATGCTTTCAAAGCCCTGCCCCAAAAGACTTTGGATGATTTAGCCAAAGACCCAGCCCGCCTCAAAGCGGTGTTGAGCTACCACGTGGCACCAGGAAAACTGATGGCCAAAGAAATCAAAGCCGGCCCAGTCAAATCATTGCACGGCGGTAACGTGGCGCTGTCAAAAGCCGGAGATTTCGTTTTGGTGGAAGAAGCCATGGTGCAACAGGCCGATATTGCAGCCACCAATGGCGTGATTCACATGATTGACCGCGTGCTAACGCCAGTAGCGCCTCGGTAATGCTATTTTTAATAAAAATTAGACCAATGTCACCGTCATATGGTCATATGTAGCTATTAAATGTATAGTAATTAATTATCGGTAATGTGATTAAAAAAGGGAATTTCCATGTCACACAACAACAGCGCCAGACGAAAATTCCTCTCTCAATCACTGTGCATTGCAGGCGCGGGAATGGGAGTGGGATTCGGTAGTTTTGCACAAACTCCAAAAAATACCGCCCCAGCCACTGTCCGGCCACTGGTGGTGGCGCAAATAGTGGATACCTCGGAAAGCCAGCAAGACGTCTCCAAAGATTTCCTGATTGGTGCGCGCGCTGCCATGGCCATGGCAAATGCCAGTGGTGGTGTGCGCGGTCGCGCCCTTAGCCATTTGGTGATTGAAACCGATGGCACCACAGCTTCAGCGCAGCGCGCGTGGGCCAGTGTGCGAGACTATGCGCAATGCGTGGCGCTCATGGGCACTGCCGCTGACCCGCTTGCTATGCAAATGTGCCAATGGGTCAAGCAAGACAGCGCGGGCTTGGCCCATGCGGCCCCGTGGCTGCAAAGCAGTCTGGCCGACGTGGTTGAGGGCACTTTTGGCATGTTTGCCAACCGGCAACAGCAAATTGCCCACGCCATGCGCTCGCTGAGCACGCTTGGCACCAAGGACATTGCAGCCGTATTTGCCAGCGCTTCGCACCAGCAACTGTATGCCAGCGAAGTGGCCGCCATTGCACGCAAAGAAGGTTTAGCAGTGCAAAGCTTCACGCCCAGCACCGATTTGACACAGCTTGGGCGGCGTTTAGACGCAAAAACACCAGCGGTCATTTTGTTTCTAGGGGGCACTCCAGAGCTGGCCCAGCTTACCCAAGGCCTAGACAAGCAAGCCCGCCAGCGCTATGTGGTGGCACTGGCTGATGTGAATTTGCAAACCCTGCGCGAACTGGGCGCTATGCGCAGCACACCCATCATTGGTACGCAAGCCGTGCCCATGGTTACCTCTAGCCTGCCCTTGGTGCGCAACTACCGGCAAGCCATGGCCAAGTTGTTTGATGAGCCGCTTAACAGCCTAAGCTTGGCAGGCTACATGGCTGCACGCTACACCATTGAGACCATTGCAACGGTAGATGCCGTGGCCAACCGTGCCAGCGTATTGGCTGCGTTTTCTCGCCATGCAGTGCTAGATTTGGGCGGTCTGAATGTAGCAGCGGCCAAAGGCAGTAACGGCTCACCGGTGTTTGTCACGCAAACCATGCTCACTTCAGATGGTCGTTTTGTCGGTTAAGATTTATGCATGCACACACCACACTTGCTCGCCGGGGTTGACCTAGGTTCCAATAGTTTTCGCCTAGAAATTGGAAAAATAGAAGCGGGGCATATCCAAAGGATAGAGTACCTTAAAGAAACCGTGCGCCAAGGCAATGGCCTAGATGCCGACCGCAACCTCAGCCAAGATGCCATGCAGCGTGGCTGGGAATGCTTGGCACGGTTTGCAGAGCGCATTGCGGGCTTTCATAAAAACCAAGTGCGTGCGGTGGCCACACAAACTCTGCGCGAAGCCCGCAACCGCGAGGTTTTCATCCGCAAAGGCAGCGAGATTTTAGGTTTTCCCATAGACGTGATTTCTGGCCGCGAGGAAGCGCGCTTGATTTACTGTGGGGTAGCCAATTTGCTGCCCCAATCGAACGAACGCCGGCTAGTGGTAGACATTGGCGGGCGCTCCACAGAGTTCATTTTGGGGCAGGCACTGGCCAGCACAGCCACGGAGTCTTACCGGCTTGGCAGCGTGGCTTGGTCCATGAAGTATTTTCCCGACGGAAAATTCACCGATGCCAGCTTTGAGCGCGCTGAAATTGCGGCCTGCGCTATCTTAGATGAAGCAGAAACGGCTTTCTCAAAAACCAACTGGGACTGCGCCTATGGCTCTTCTGGCACAGTAGGCGCTGTAGCTGATGTACTGGCTGCTGCGGGGTATGCGCCCCATGTGGTCACGGCTGAGGGCTTGGAATGGCTGAAAACCGAGCTGGTGCGCTATGGCAGTGCCGAAAAGCTGACGCTGGCAGGCATCAAAGAAGACCGCCGCGCTGTAATTGGCGGCGGAGTCAGTGTGCTGCGGGCGGTATTTAAGCTTTTAAACATCAGCGAGATGCATGTGGCGCAGGGGGCATTGCGCCAAGGTATTGTGTACGATTTGCTAGACCGTGCAGCCGAAGTCACAGATGTGCGTGCATCCACCGTAGTGCATTTGCGAGAAAAATTCAACGCCGAGGCGGCGCAGGCGCAGCGCGTGTCTAAGGTAGCGCTGCATTTTTTCAAACAATTGGTCAATACAGCTGAGCTAGACAACCCCGAGCGCTTGGCGCGCAAGCTCAATTGGGCGGCGCAATTGCACGAAATTGGCAGCCGAATATCGCACAGCGATTACCACAAGCACGGGGCATATATTTTGGACAATGCCGATGCCCCTGGTTTTGCCCTGCCCGAGCTGCACCGCCTGAGCCAACTGGTGTTAGGCCACAGAGGGAAATTGCGCAAACTCGACCCTGCGCTGGACGACAGCGCTTTCAACAGCCAACTGATTGCCCTGCGCTTGGCAGTGATTGTCTGCCACGCCAGACGCGAGCCTGCCGTATTGGCTTTGGAGCTGCACGCAGCCAGAAACATTTTTGTACTGCGCGTGCCTCGGGCTTGGACTTTGCAGTACCCGCAATCTGCGCATTTGCTGCACGAAGAAGTGCAGGCTTGGCAAAAAAGCCGTTGCCAATTGCAGATTGAAATTACCGATTGACGTGCTGAAAATAAATAGTTTATACTGTTTATACCTTTTATTTGGAGAATCCTTATGGCAACTGTAAAACCTGCTGCAACAAAAACTACCGCTGCATTACCTGCAACTGCAATACCTACAACTGCAAAGCCGACAACTGCAAAACAAATAACTGCAAAACCAAAAGCGGTAAAAACTAAAGCAGTCAAAGCTAAAACACCTAAAGCTGAAGTAGCAAAGCCTAAAGCTATTAAAACCACTGGCGCAAAAAAATCAAAGCCTCCGGCCAAAAAACCAGCGGCTAAAAAAAGTCCTGCTGCAGCAGTGGTAGCCGAGGAGAAAAAAATCAAAAAACCAAAACTGGTACGCGACAGCTTTACGATTCCCAAAGAAGAATACGCCGCACTGGATGTGCTCAAAACACGCGCAATTGCGTTGGCTCAACCAGCCAAGAAAAGTGAGCTTCTGCGCGCAGGTATTTTGCTGCTAGCCGCCATGGACGACGCGCATTTAGTGGCCAGCCTCAAAGCAGTAACGGTTATTAAAACTGGCCGCCCAAAGAAGTAAGCAAGCGCCAAGCTTCAAACCCACTCAGGCCCCATCAGGGTCAGCAGTTCTACACTGGTGTTGTCGGGCTCTTGGCTCAGGCGCAGCCAACAGAGCGCGCCTTTTTTCAGGGGGAATTCGGGTGCTGACAGCCCTAACAATTGGGCTGCAACTTGCCCCAATGCGGGCTGGTGGCCTATAAAAAGTACGGCACTGGCGTTTGACTGGGCATTGGTCTGCTGGCCAATAAACTCCATCAATTGCGCAGCAGAGCCGGTAGGCAGCATCGCCTCATTGGTTTTGAACTTGCGCCCCAAACCCTGCGCAGTTTCGCGGCAGCGCAAGGCAGGACTACTCCATACTTTGGCACTGTCGGGTAATTTTTTCTCCAGCCAATCTCCCACACGCTTTGCATGTTTAATGCCGCGTGGAGTCAGCGCCCTGTCTACATCTGCCAAAGCTTCGTTTCCATCAAATGCCTGCGCATGCCGCCAAAGAATGATGTCCATGGTGCTTGCCTGCATCAGGTTTGCGGACTGTAAAGTTGGCGCAGGGCATCTTGTGCACTGGATGCACCACGTTTGGGTTTGGGTGCATCTGGGGCTTGCAGACCGCGTGTGTAGCTGCCATCGGCCGCCAAGCTCCAGGCCTCTTTGGTGTCATGCAAGTAGGGAATCAGGCATTCGTCTACTACCCGCTGCCGCATCACGGGGTCAAGCACTGGCCAAGCCAGCTCAATGCGGCGAATCATGTTGCGGCTCATCCAGTCGGCACTTGACAGGTAGACTTCTTCGGTCTCGTCCACTGCAAAATAAAATATACGCGAGTGCTCTAAAAATTGTCCAATCACAGAGCGCACACGGATGTTGTCAGTCAAACCCGGCACTTGGGGCGCCAGCATGCATGCACCGCGCACGATCAGGTCTATGCGCACCCCGCTCTGCCCAGCAGCCACCAGCGCATGGATCAAACGCTCGTCGGTGAGCGCGTTCATTTTGGCTACCAAGCGCGCTTTTTGGCCAGATGCCGCTGCTGCGGCCAAGGCTGCAATCTTTTTAACCAACCTGTTTTGCAAATCAAATGGTGCCAGCCACAGGTGTTTCAGACGCGGCAGCTTGGATTGGCCTGCCAAGTGCACAAATACCGCGTCCATGTCAGCGGTGAGCTGGGGATTGGCTGTGAGCATGCTCAAGTCGGTGTACATCTTGGCTGATTTGATGTTGTAGTTGCCAGTGCTCAGATGGCCATAGCGCTTGAGCAACTTGCCTTCGCGGCGCGTTACAAGCAGCATCTTGGCATGGGTTTTGAGCCCCACCACGCCGTAAACCACCTGCGCGCCAATGGCTTCTAGGCTGTCGGCCCAGTTGATATTGGTTTCTTCGTCAAAGCGGGCTTTAAGCTCCAGCACAGCGGTAACTTCTTTGCCATTGCGCACAGCCTCACCCAGCAAATCCATGAGCTCAGAATGCGCACCCGTGCGGTATATGGTCATGCGAATGGCCAATACCTGAGGGTCATGCACGGCTTCGCGCAGGAACTCTAAAACGCCTTGAAAACTCTCAAAAGGCTGGTGAATAAGCACATCTTTGTGCTGCAACTGGCTAAAAATTGACAGTCCAGATTTGAGCTCTCGCGGCCAAGCACCGGCCATGGGGGCAAACAGCAACTGCGGCGAAGCCACCAAGTCAATCAATTGGTTAAAGCGCACCAAATTCACTGGACCATGCACCCGGTAAAGCGCTTGGTTGGGCAGTGCAAACTCACGCAGCAAAAACCCAGACAAAAACTCAGAACAACCCGAGGAGACCTCAAGCCGCACGGCCTGGCCATAGTGGCGGTGCTGCAAGCCTTGGCGCAAGGCGGTGCGCAAATTGCGCACCTCTTCTTCATCTACGGCCAAATCTGAATGCCTTGTGACGCGAAATTGTGAAAACTCTCCCATGCCTCGGCCGGGAAAAAGCCCGTCCAAATGGGCACGAATCACGCTAGACAAGGACACCAGTGCCATGCTGCGTTTGCCGCCAGAGACATTGTCGGGCAACCGAATCAGGCGCGGCAAAACGCGAGGCACTTTCACAATTGCCACCTCGTTTTCTCGGCCAAAAGCATCACGACCCTCCAAGCGCACAATAAAATTCAAGCTTTTATTGGCCACGCTGGGAAACGGATGCGCAGGGTCTAGCGCAATGGGTGTGAGCAGTGGGCGCACCTGTTGCTCAAAATACTGCTTGACCCAACGCCGCTGCGCGGTGTTGCGTTCGTTGTGTGACAGCACATGGATATTTGCCGATGCCAGCGCTGGCATGATCGCGTTGTTAAACAACTCGTATTGGATTTTTACCAGCGCATGGGCTTGGTCGGCCAAGCCCAAAAATGACGCTTGAGAAAACGGTGCTTTTACCTCATGGCCTAGCGCGGCCGCCAAGTGCGAACCCGCCCTGACCTCAAAAAACTCGTCTAAATTGGACGACACGATGCACAAAAACCGCAAACGCTCCAACATCGGCACTTCGGGTCTGCGCGCCCAGTCAAGTACCCTGTGGTTGAACTGCAAGATGCTCAGGTCTCTGTCAATCAGTGTGACGCTTGTCGGCTTGTCTTTGTTTTGCATGGCTGATGTTATTGGTATTTCATTGTAGTAGGCAGTATGCAAACGCAATATGACAGCACCGTGACACCCCTGCAAGCTTGCATTACGCCATCCGTGTGGATGCAAAATGCCTGCGGTAGCGCGCTGGCAAGTCCTCGGTGCGCATGAGCATGGGCAAATCGGCTGTATTGAAATCAGGATCCCAAGCGGGCGCACCTAGCACTTTGGCGCCCAAACGCAGGTAAGCCTTGATGAGTGCGGGTGGTTCCACATCCAGCATGGCATCTCGCGCAGTAGGCAAGGCCAGATGCGGGTAAACACGTAAAGCGCTGTCGGCCATATGGGTGGCCTCAATTTGGCGCCATACGCTCGCAGCAGCATCGATGCTGACAACGCCGTTGTGCAGCATGGGAATACTGGCGCAGCCTACCATGACATCCAAGCCGTTACGCTCCATGAAGCCCATAAGTGCGCCCCAAAGCGACAATATGACAGCGCCTTGGCGGTGGTCTGCATGCACGCAGCTGCGCCCCAGCTCTGCAATGCGCGTGCGCATGGGCAGCACAGCAGAAAGCTCAAATTCTGTTTCGCTGTACAGGCCACCGGCACGTACTGCCTGCGCAGGCGTGAGCACGCGGTATGTGCCAATCACCTGGCCACTGGCCAC